>JAHFOS010000014.1 GCA_023261545.1 bacterium | reverse complement strand
AACCCGGCAGCCGGAACCAAAAAAGTCGTCAACAGCCGCTTTCCCCTCCGCGTTCTCCGCGTCTCCGCGTGAATAAATCCCCGTCTTCTTCTTCATTTTACACACCATCGCTTAACGCAGAAATTTTCTTGCACGCGGAGAACGCGGAGAAGACAAGTCACATGCCTCATTTTTTCAAAGAAGAAAATGCGTAAGGCACTAAACTTTTCCCGCGTGAACGGGAAACGCAGGCCAAGAAGGGTCGGGGCGTGGGTCGCGGGAGTTTCGGCGCTCGTCTTCGCTGTTCAGGGCTGCAAGGGATCGCCATAGCAACGCCGCGCCCGGCATCGCCCGCGTTCCAAGCCGGCATGGCGGCCGGTAAACCCACGGGACTGAGGGCTGAGTGGCCTTAGAAGTGATTTTCCACGGGACTCCACCGGCTTGAACCCGCCCCCCCCTTCCTAGCATGGCTGAAATGGCGCGCTTGCTGATAGATGCCTTGGGGGGATGCAGCGGAGATATGTTCCTGGCGGCCCTCATCGATCTGGGCGCTTCCGCCCGGAGCTTGGCCGCGGGATTGCGCGGGTTGGACCTTCCCGAGCCCTTCCGCCTGCGGGTCGAAAAATCCGTGGCGCGGGGCTTTTCGGGCACGCGCGTGGAAATCCGGTTGAAACACGGCGGGCGCTGGACTCGTCCGGAGAATCTGCCTTCCGCCCATGTACATGGGCATGGGCATCGCCACGATCACGAACACGGTGGCCGGCACGCGCATACCCCTGGCCCGGCGCGACACCGCCATCCTCATGCCCACCGCGCCTGGAGCGACATTGATCGGCTGCTGCGGCGCGCGCGTCTCCCGACCAGGGCCCGCGAGCGGGCGCGGGTGGTTTTCAAACTTCTGGCCGAGGCGGAGGGGCGTGTGCATGGCATTCCCGCCGCCAGAGTCGCCTTTCACGAGGTCGGCGCCACCGACTCCATCCTCGATATCGTCGGCGTGTGTCTCGGACTTGAGGAGCTTGGCGCGGACGAGCTCCTGTGTTCGGCCATCGGAGTCGCCACCGGCTTTGTGGACTGCGCTCACGGCCGCCTGCCATTGCCCGCTCCGGCGACCCATCTGTTGCTGGAAGGCCGGCCCGTGATCCAGACGGGAGAAAGCACAGAACTGTGCACACCCACGGGAGCGGCGCTGCTCGTCGCGCTGGCCAGGTTCACACCGCCGACCGGCGCCTACGCGGTCGAGCGCACCGGCATCGGCCTTTCTCACCGTATCCCCGAAAAAGCCCCGCCTTTCCTGCGCGTTTCCGAAATACGCGCCTGGGAAACGGCCCCGGCGGGCCTGATCCGCGAGCGGCTGTGCTGGATTTGCGCCGACCTGGACGACATGCAGCCCGAGTACCTGCGCCTGGCCGAGGAGCATTTGCGCGCCGCTGGAGCCCTGGACGTCAGCTTCGCGCCATTGCACATGAAAAAGGGCCGCCTGGGCGTGGAGGTCCGGGCGCTGGCCGCGCCTGAACGCGCCGACGCCGTGGCGGCGGCGCTGCTGGAGCACACCACGACTTTCGGTCTGCGGCGCACGGAGGTGCTGCGCGACAGCCTGCCTCGGCGGATGGAGGCCGTGCGCACGCGCTTCGGCAACGCGCGCGTCAAGGTGGGCACGCTGCCCTCGGGAGCCACCAAACACCACGTCGAATACGAAGACGTGGCGCGCATCAGCCGCGAGAAAGGCGTCGCGTGGAGCAAGGTCCTGGCCGAAGTGGAGCGGCGGCGCCTGGAATAGTGGTGATCGTTCAGCCCATGGCACGAATCTTCATTTTACGTTATCGGCATTTAGGTCCGTTCGTGCTGAGCTTGTCGAAGCATGAGCGGACCGCGACGCCCACCGCCGTCCACCCTTCGACAAGCTCAGGGCGAACGGCTGGAAGTGTTGCGTCATATTTGAGCTGTAAAAAATAGTGCAGGATCGCATCGTCATCCGCGGGGCTTCGGAGCACAACCTGAAGCACGTCAGCCTCGAACTTCCACGGGACCGGCTCGTGGTGTTCACCGGGGTGTCGGGTTCCGGGAAGTCCTCGCTGGCCTTTGACACCCTGTTCGTGGAAGGCCAGCGACGCTTCATGGAGAGCCTGTCCACCTACGCGCGCCAGTTCCTCACCCAGGCCAACAAGCCCAAGGTGGAGAGCATTGACGGTTTAGGGCCCACCATCGCCATCGAGCAGCGCAAGGGCTCCATGAACCCGCGCTCGACGGTGGCCACGGTCACCGAGATCTACGACTACCTGCGCGTGCTCTACGCGCGCGTGGGCCGGCCCCACTGCCCGAAGTGCCGCCGGCCCATCAAGAGGCAGACCAGCAGCCAGGTGGTGGACCGCCTGCTCGGCCTCAAGGCCGAGCGCCTGAACATCCTCGCGCCGCTGGTGAACGGCCGCAAGGGCGAGCACCGCGAGCTCATCGAACAGGCGCGCCGCCAGGGCTTCACGCGCCTCAAGGTGGACGGGACCGTGTGCCTTATCGAAGAAGCTCCGGCCCTGGACAAGAAGCGCAAGCACACCCTGCACGTGGTGGTGGATCGCTTCAAGAACAGCGACGCCGACCGCGGGCGCCTGGCCGCCGCCGTGGAGACGGCCCTGAAGCTCGGCAAGATGTCCCTGGTCCTCGACACCCCGGCGGGCGAGGAATGGGTCAGCACCGCCTTCTCCTGTCCCGACTGCGACTTTTCTTTCGGCGAAATCGAGCCGCGCAACTTTTCGTTCAACTCGCCCTTCGGGGCCTGCGGCGTCTGTCACGGCCTGGGCACCGAAATGGAGGTGGACCCCGACCTGCTCATCCCCCATCCCGACTTGAGCCTGGACGAGGGCGCGCTCAAGACCGCCATGAAACTCTCGCATTTCATGTGGGTGAGCTACCCCGGGCTGCTGGACGCCGCCATCCGCCGCCATGGCATCCCCCGTGACGTGCCCTTCCGCAAACTTTCGAAAAAGCACCAGACGCTGCTGCTGCAAGGGGCCGATGCCGCCGGGCTGGCCGGAAATTTTCCGGGCATCGCCAGTGAGCTCACCGCCAAGTTCGCCAGCGCGGAGTCCGAGGCCACCAAGGCGCGCATCCACCAATTCATGGGGCTCAAGGTGTGCCGCGCCTGCGAAGGCAGCCGCCTCAAGCGCGAATTCCACGCCATCACCCTGGGCGCCAAGAACCTGCCGGAGTTCACGCGCCTGCCGGTGCGTGAGGCGGGAAAATTCCTGGAACAGCTCGACCTCGGCGCCGAGGAGCGCCTCATCGCCACCGAGCCCATCAAGGAGATCCGCAGCCGCCTGCGCTTCATGGAGCAGGTGGGGCTGCACTACCTGACGCTGGACCGCACCTCGGGGACCCTGAGCGGCGGCGAGGCGCAACGCATCCGCCTGGCGAGCCAGATCGGCAGCCGCCTGGTGGGCGTCATCTACGTGCTGGACGAGCCCTCCATCGGGCTGCACCAGCGCGACAATGAAAAGCTCATCCAGTCCCTGAAGGATTTGCGTGATCTCGGCAATACCGTGGTGGTGGTGGAACACGACGAGGCCACGATCCGCGCCGCTGATTTCGTGGTGGACGTGGGCCCACGCGCCGGGGAAAATGGCGGCGAAATCGTGGCCGCGGGGACGCCCGCGGCGGTCATGGCCTGCGCGCACTCGCTCACCGCCCAGTACTTGAACGGCGCGAAGCGCATCCCCGTGCCGGCGCGGCGGCGCAAGGGCAACGGGTCGTTCCTGGGCTTGCACGGCGCGGGCGGCAACAACCTCAAGGCCGTGGACCTGCGCCTGCCGCTGGGATGCTTCATCGCCATCACCGGCGTGTCGGGCTCGGGCAAGAGCACGCTCATCAACCACACGCTGTATCCGGCCCTGAGCAAGGCCCTGGGCTTGAGCGCCGCGCGGCCCGCGCCTTTTCGCTCCCTGGAGGGCGTCGAGAACGTGGATAAAATCATAGATATTGACCAGTCGCCCATCGGCAAAACCAGCCGTTCCAACCCGGCCACCTACGTCAAGGTCTTCGACCCCATCCGCACGCTCTTCAGTTCGCTGCCGCTCTCCAAGGCGCGCGGCTACAAGCCGGGACGCTTCAGCTTCAACGTGAGCGGCGGCCGCTGCGAAGCCTGCGAAGGCCAGGGCGTCAAGGTCATCGAGATGCACTTCCTCGCCGACGTCGAGGTGACCTGCGAGGTCTGCGACGGACGGCGCTACAACCCCGAAACCCTGGACGTGCTGTACAAGGGCCGCGCCATCCACGAGGTGCTGGCCATGGCCGTGGACGCCGCCGCCGAATTCTTCCGCGACCATCCGGCCATCCTGCAGGGACTCAAAACCCTCCAGGACGTGGGCCTCGGCTATATCCGCCTCGGCCAGAGCAGCACCACCTTGAGCGGCGGCGAGTCGCAGCGCATCAAACTCGCCTCCGAGCTCAGCAAGCGCGACACCGGACGCACGCTCTACATCCTCGACGAGCCCACCACCGGCCTGCACTTCGAGGACATCCGTTGCCTGCTGGCGGTGCTGGAACGGCTGGTGGCCGCGGGCAACACGGTGATCGTCATCGAACACAACCTCGACGTCATCAAGGTGGCCGACCACATCGTGGACCTCGGCCCCGAGGGCGGCGACGGCGGCGGCCGCATCGTCGCCCAGGGCACCCCCGCGGAGGTGGCGCGCTGCGCCGCCTCGCACACCGGCCACTTTCTTATCCCCACTCTGAGCCGATCCTGATGTACCGCGAAAACCGTATCGCTCTCGTGATCCCGGCCCGCAACGAGGAGCGGCTCATCCGCCCCACCTTGGAGAACGTGCCCGCTTATTTCGACCGCGTCTATGTGGTGGACGACGGCTCCAGCGACCGCACGGCGGACGTGGTGCGCGAACTGGCCGCCCGCGACCCCAGGGTCGAACTCCTGGGCCACGAGCGCAACCAGGGCGTGGGCCAGGCCATCATCACCGGCTACCAACTGGCGCTGCGCGAGGGCTGCGACATCGCCGTGGTGTGCGGCGGCGACTTCCAGATGCCGCTCGACGAGAGCCCGCGCCTCATGGACCCCATCGTGGACGGCGATAGCGACTACGTCAAAGGCAACCGCTTCATGGAGCGCGGCAACGCCTTCGACATCATGCCGCGCACGCGCCTCATCGGCAACACGCTGCTGAGCCTCATGACCAAGGTCGCCAGCGGCAACTACGGGGTCTTCGACGTGGTGGACGGCTTCACGGCCATCAGCCGCAAGGCCATGGAAAGCGTGGACTGGGGCAAGGCCTGGAAGGGCTACGGCTATCCCATGGACTTCATCATCCGCATTTCGAGCCAGGGTTTCCGCATCAAGGACGTGCCGCGCCGCGCCATCTACCTGCCGGGCGAGCGCCAGTCGCAGATCAAGGGCTTCCGCTACATGGTGAGAGTGACCCCCATGATCGGGCGCGCCTTCATGCACCGTCTGGTTTACCAGTGCATCTACTACGACTTCCACCCCCTGGTGCTGCTCTATTTCGCCGGCATCGCGCTCTTTCCCTTGGGCCTGCTCTCCGGCCTGTACCTCGTCATCAACAAGCTGCTGCTCGGAGGCGCGGGCGTCACCGGCTCGCGCTCGGTGCTGTGCGCCATCCTCGTCATTTCCGGCGCGCAATTCATCCTGAGCGCCATGGCCATGGACCAGCAGGCCTACGCCATGCGCGAGGCCGCGCGCCAGCGCGAACCCCGAACCCCGATCCTACCGGCAAGACGTGAGGAAACCAAAAAGTAAGCGTTCACGGCGAAACGAACCAAAGAAGAAGATCAATTTTTTTTCGTGAACGCTGACCCTTTTTGTATCAAGTTTCTCAAGTTTACTACGACCACAAGCGACCGCACCAGGGCCTCCACGGGGAAAATTCCCATTCCCGGCGAACGCGCCAACCGTCAACCTAGAAACGGCAGTTGAAAGTTACGTCGTTATATCGCTAGGGACAGTCCCCCCTGCGGGAAGGGACAATCCCTTGCTGCACAGTCATTTTGCTTTCAACTGCCGTTTTTAGGATCCATCGTGCGCGCTTATTCCGCCTTGCGCAGCGCCTCCAGCAACTGCGCCAGGGTCTCTTTGCCGCCGATGCTGATGCGCAAGGCGCCCGTCAGGCGCGGGTGCGTCATGCTGCGGGCGCGCAGCCCCCGTTCGCGCAGCAGCGCGCCGAGGCGCGCTTCGCCCTCGGGCAGCAGCAGGTAGTTGGCGCGCGAGGGCAGGAAGGCGATCTTTTTCTTGCGCAGGGCTTCCTCCACGCGCGGCTTGCAGTGGTCCATCACCTCCGCGGCGTAGCGCAGCACCACCTCGCGGTGGCGCAGCACCAGGGCCGCCGCCTGGCCCGCGAGCTGGTTGACGTCGTAGGGGCCGCGGATCTTGAGGAGCTGCTCCACCATCGAGGTGTCCGCGGCGAGATAGCCGATGCGCAACGCCGCGAGCCCGAAAACCTTGGAGAAGGTGCGCAGCACCACCAGGTTGGCGGGCAGCGGTCGCAGGCGATCCAGCAGGGTCTCGCGGCTGAACTCGTAGTAGGCCTCGTCCACGATGAACCAGATGTCCGGATGGCGGCGGATCTCCTGGATCAGCCACTCCGTGTTCAGCAAGTGTCCGGTGGGATTGTTGGGCTGGCTCACCAGGGCGAGCACCACGCCGGGGCGCTCCAACGCGGCGCGCAGCGCGGCACAGGGGTCGGCGGCGAGCATGTCGTACTCCTCGATGCGCGCCCCGGCCAACTGAGCGCACTGGGCGTACATGGCGAACGATGGCGCGGGCAGCGCCACGCCCTGGCCCGGCTCCACCACCGCGCGGAAGATGCAGTCAATGAGCTGGTCGGAGCCGTTACCGAAAAGCAGGTGGCTTTCCGGCACCCCGGTGTAGGCGGCGATGCACGGCAGGAGTCCGCTGTACTCGGGATAGACCTGCGTGCGTCCCGCGCGACACCACTCGGCCAGGGTGTCCAGGATGGGTTGCGGCAAGGGCGCGCTGCGCTCATTGAAGTCGAGCAGCAGGTCCGCGGTGGAGGTCCGGCCTTCCAGCGGCGGATGGTAGGCCTTCATGGCGGTGATGTGGGGACGGAAGCGCGGCATGGGGTTCAGGAGGGTAGCAAATCGAGGCCGCCCGCCACTTCGAGGTTCTGCCCGGTGATGGCGGCGGAACCGTCATCGAGGAGGAAGCGGCAGGCGCGGCACAGCTCATCGGGCCGGATACGCCGCCCTAAAGGCAGGTCGCGGCGTTCGACGACGCTGTACTCCATCTCTCCGGGCGAGATCATGTTGACGGTGATGCCGCGGCGCACGACCCGCAGTGCCAGCTCGCGCATATAGCGCAGCAAGTCCTTCTTGGCGCGCAGATACTCTCCATCGCTTGGATTCGCTTCAGAGCCAGTACCCAGACCGGCAGCGCCGAAGAGCAGGATGCGCCCGCCCTGGGAAAGATGCGGCAGGAAGGCCTCGCACACCAGCACGGCGGAATCGAAATTGGTCGCGCGCACGCGCCCGCGATAGCTGCCCACGGTGTGGACCAGCCAGTCCAGGTTCCCGGCGCGGCGCAGCACTTCATCGCGCACGCGCGCCACTTCCGCGGGAACGCAGAGATCGCCCTGGACCCAGAAGCTCGCGAGCCCCAGCCCCGTCAGTTCCGCGACCGCGCGCCGGGCGTCGGATGCTCCTTCCAGGCAGTGCAGCACGGGAAGCGCGCCGTGCGCGGCCAGATCATCAGCCAAATACCGGCCCGTGCGTCCGCTGCGTCCCGAGCCGGTGATGAAGGCCGTTTTCAAGGCTGCCCCCCGTGAGGGCGCAAAGTTCAGCCGAGGAACGAAAAGAGCTGCTCGGGATCGTCCGCGAGCTCCATGGCGTTCTGGCAACCCGGGCACTTCACCTCGGGCAATTCAAGCCCGTCCGCGGTCATGTTGGCCTCGAGGTCGCACAGCTCCTCGCTTTTCTTGTCGCAGGAGCCGCAAACGTAGGGAATGTACAGCGACTTGATGGTGCCCCCGCTGGCGAAGTTGGTGATCATGTTCACCTGGTCCATGAAGGCGGGCGAGCACTCCTCATAGACGATTTCGAGGCCCTGGGGAACGCTCTTGAGCGCCAGGATCCACTCGCGCACGCCGCAGGAGTTGATACGCGCCACCTCCTTGGTGTTGATCACGACCTTCTTGCCGCCGGGCAGCTCCTTGAAGAAGCCGAGCTGCGCCTCCTCGTTGATGATGCCGCTCAGCTTCAAGTGGAGGTGGTCGGGATTGTCGGTTTTGGCGATCTGCAGCACGTTCTCGTTCATGGCTTCCTCTCGAAAAAGTGGAACGACTTGATCCCATTGCGGCTTGTGGCCTCTCGGGTGCTGGGATCGAAGAGCAGGACGAACTCCGTGGTCTTGCCCGGCTCGACGTTGATGATGAACTGGCTGCAATAGTTGTAGGCGAGGTAGAGCCCGAGCCCCGCGCCGCCGCCCTCGGATCCTATTTGCTCGCGGCCGAAGAAGCATTTCTTGAAGTAGCGCAGCACCGTGTCCAGGCGCAGGCCGCCGAACGGGTCGTGGGCCGAAAGGCCGACGTAGCGGCCGTCGTAGCCCACCGTCAACTGGCCGGCCTGTTCCGGCGCGAGCTGCACGCGCTCGGTGCGCGCGAGGTGCTTGAAAAGGTGCCGGCCATTGGCGTCCAGCGGCGCATCCCACATCATGTTCATGATGAGCTCGTCCATGATGGTGCCGAGCTTCGACGCCATGCGCGCCGAGAGGATCTTGTCCCCGCCCAGCGCCTCCAGGCCCTCCTGGATATAGCGCTCCTTCTGCTTGCTGTCCGTGATGTCAATCCTCTTGAGCTTCGTGCTCTCCACCAGGTAGGGCCCGAGGCCCAGGACCACGCCCTGGACCAGCTTTTCCAGCGTGGCCGTGATTTCACGCATGGAGAGGCTGCCTTCGAGGGCGATGAGGTTGCGGAGGTATTGGTTTTCAATGAGCTCGTCGAGGTGGCCCTGCATGGGCTCGCGCAAGATGAGGACGGGAATGACCCGCGGACGCCCCGCGCAGCAGCGCTTCAAGAATTCGATGCTGAAATTCTCGCCGGGATCGTAGATGACGATGTCGAAATTCTCCTTGGTGAAGGCTTCCTCCGCCTCGGCCTCGCTGCCCGCCGCCTTGGAGTTCCTGGCGACCCTGGTGGACTCGCGCAATAAGACGTTCCGGAGGGCGGGATCCGCCTCCACCAAGAGCACTTTGCATTCCGTGGGCAAAATTTCCCTATCCGCGAAAGGCCGCCATTCTAGGATTGACTTGAAATTAGCCAAGGTCAAGAGCTGATGTGAAAAAACATCCAACCCGCTAGCGTCCCCCTTGATTTGGAGGCGGCGAAGGTCCGCCCGGACGAAGACCTCAGCCTTTGATGGCCCCGGCGGCGAGGCCTTTGACGAAGAGGCGCATGGTGAAAAGAAAAATCACCACCAGGGGTATGGCGGCGATGGAGTAGCCCGCCATCATGGGACCCCACTGTTTCACGTACTCCCCATCGAGCTTGATGAGGCCCGCCGCCAGCGTCAGCTTCTCGTCGTCGGCGATGAGCAGCATGGGCATCAGGAAGTCGTTCCAGACCCCCAGGAGCTGCAGGATGGCCAGGGTCGAGATGATGGAGCCGGACATGGGAATCACCACGTTGCGCAGCATGGCGATGTGCCCGGCCCCGTCCATCTCCGCCGCCTCGAAGAGTTCGCCGGGGATGTCCTCGATGAAGTTGCGCAGGATGAAGATCTGGAACACCTGGGCCCCCGCCACCCCGAGCACGACCAGCGCCATCAGCGAGTTCAAGAGCCCCATGCCCTTGATGAGCAGGAACAGCGGGATGAGGCTCGCCACCCCCGGCATCAGCATCAAGATGATGAAGAAGTACCACAGCAGGCGATAGCAGGGCGGCCGGTAGCGCGCGAAGAAATAGGAAGCGGGCAGGGTGAGGCCGAAGGTGAGCGCCACGGTGGTGACGGCCACGAAGACCGTGTTGCTGATATAGCGGCCCACGATGACCCAGGCCTGTCCCCAATTCTCAAAGTGGAAAGGCGCGTGCGGCAGCCAGGGGTCCAGCATGAACTGGCTGTTGTCCTTGAGGCTGATGTTCAGCATCAGGTAGAGGGGGAAAAAGGCGAGCGCCAGGATCCCCCCGATGAAGAGGTGGATGCGCCATTCGCGCGTGAAGGCATCCTTGCGCACGGGCTCGCTCATCGCTTGACTTTCACGAAGCGGTTGTTGATCTCGGTCAGCACCAGGACGAAGACGAACAGGATGACGCCGATGGCGCAGGCATAACCGTACTGGCTCTGCACGAAGGCCTGGTTGAACATATAGAGCCCGGGCACCATGCCCACCCCGCGCGGGCCGCCGGACGGCCCCAGCAGGACCAGCATCAGGTGGAAGCCCTGCAGCGTGCCGATGATCATCAGCACCAGGGTGATGCGCACCTGGGTGAGGATGAGGGGCAGCTCGATGTGCACGAATTTGCCGATGGAGCTGATGCCATCGAGCTCGGCGGACTCATAGATGCTCTCCTCGATGGACTGCAGGCCCGCCAGATAAATGAGCACGCTCACGGCCCCCACCCAGGGGAAACCCCAGAGGATCAGGGAGGGAATGACCAGCTCGGCATCGCCGAGCCACACGGGCGGCTGTCCCTGATAAAACACGTTCCACCCCAAGGCGTCGTCGAGCTTGTTCAGCAGCCACATCCCCCCGCTGGCCTGGAGCAGGGCGTTCAGCGGGCCGTTGTTGGGGTTGAAGATGAACTTCCAGACCAGCAGCCCCACCATCTCGGGGATGATCATGGGCAGCACGAACATTACCTTATAGACGTAGGCCCATTTCTGGTTGCGCAGGCGGTTGACGGCCACGGCCGTGAGGATCGAGGGTATCATGCGGAACAGGTTGGCCGCCACCAGCACCAGCACGACCTTGAAGCCGTCCCAGAGCACGGGATCACGCAGCGCTTGTTCAATGTTGCGCATCCCCACCCACTCGTTGGTGTCCGGCGGAGTCCAGCGGAAGAAGGCGTGGTAGAATCCATTCACCGCCGGGAAGTAGCTGAACAGCCCCACCAGCGCCGCGCTGGGAAGCACGAGGATGTATATCGGCCAGTAAAAGCGCAGCTTGGAGAAGGAGATGGTTTTGGCGGCCATCAGCGCGGTGCGAGATACTTTGTGGTGAAATCGCGGTAGGCGGAGCTGGCCTGGAGTTCCCGCGCCTTTTCTTTGGGGAAGCGCGCGGGATCGGCGAGCTCGCGGATCGCCACCCTGATCTCCCCGGCCACCGCCATCGCCGAATCCAGGGAATAGACGAGCTTGAAGTTCGCCTCCTCGTTCGTCTTGTCGGGATCCAGCAACGGCACCGCCAACGCGGATCGCAGGTGCTCGATGCCGCGCAGGTTGTCCAATTGACCCTGCAAATCGTCCATATAGTCGGCCATGCCGTCCTCGATGAGCCGTTCGCCCACCTGAGCGGTGAACTTCTCATAGGAGGTGCGTCCCGAGATGTACTCCCAATAGGACTGGTTTTCACGGGTCAACGTGCGGTAGCCGAAGCTGAAAGGCTGCTTGAACTGCGGCACGCCTTCGATATTGGGGGCGAACGGGCGCACCAGTTCATCCACGTCGGCTCCGCGTATGGAGGGCAGCCATTTGACGATATGGTTGAACTCCTCGTTGTTTTCCGGCGTGGTGATGAACTTCAGGAAGCGCAGGGCCACGTCGGGATGACGGGAATCGCGGCAGATGCCGAAATTGGAGCCGACGCCAATCCCGGCCTCGGAGGCCCGCCCGTCCAGGAAACGGCCATAAACCGGATCATCGGCGCTGGGGATGGGGAAGTCGAGGACGCCCATTTCAAAACCCGCGTCGCGGGCCTGGGATCGGTAGCTGCCGGCGTCCCAGGAACCGGAGGTGATGATGAGCGACCTCCTCTGGACGAAATCGAAACCCGCGTCCTCGCGCCGCGTGGCCATGAAGCCGGGCGTGTAGAAACGGCTGAGTTCGCGCACCAGTTCCTCGCCGGCGCGGATCTCCTCGTCGTCCAAGGGCATGCGGCCTTCGAGGTAGCCCACGAAACGTTCCCGCAGCGCGAGGGCGTGGTTCCAATCGCGATCCAGCCGGTCGATCAGGCTTGACAGCAGACAGCCGGAAAAGACGCCGCGAAAAATGCCGGCCTGATAACTGGAGCAGGCGATGGGGTGCAGCGTGATCCCCTTCTGCACGGCGTACTCCTCGGCCCTGCGGCATACGTCGAGGAGTTCCCGAAATGTCGCGGGTGGCCGGTCGTGGCCCATGATCTCGCGGTAGAGGTCCTTGTTGTAAAACATGCGCACGGTATGGAGGTTGAGCCCCACCGCGAAATATTCGAGGTAGCGGTCGTCCCAGTTGCCCGCCAGGCCGTCCACGAAGGTGTAGATCCAAGGAGTATCCTTGAACTTGTTGCCGGCGTTGAATTCGTTGGGCTGGTGCACGTAACGGGTGAGCGGCAGGAAGTAGCGGCCCAGGGTGGCGCCCACGTCGAACATGCCCATCTCGATGAGGTCCGGCGCCGTCCCTCCCACCAGGTTGGTATTCACGAACTGCGCGTAGGCCTTCTCGTAGATGGGGTTCTGGATGATTTTCACGTCGGGGTTCTGCGCCTCGAACTTTTGGATCATGCGCTCCATGCCCTCGCGGAAACCGGATTCAAGCTGCCAGTGGGTCATGCGAATAACCTTGCGATCACCCCAGTCCTGCTCGCGCCGGGTCTGAACCATGTTCACCACCGCCAACAGATAGGCCAGGCCGACGAGCGACAGCGCCACCAAGCTCGGCCAGCGCCGCGTTTCGCGTTCTTCGCCGGATTTCACCGGCCCTCCTTCAGTGCCGCGACGCGCAGTTTGGCATAATACATGCGGTAATCCGTGGGGATGCTGTCGAGCAGGAGTTGATAATAGCGCAGCGCGGTTTCAGGGTCCCCGAGTTCCTGTTCGCTCATGGCGGCAACGGCGAAAAGCACATCGCCTTTGCGCCGCTGGTTCACGAGCCCCACCGCGTAGGCCTGCTGGAGGTGGGCGCGGGCGCGGAGCACGTCCCCGGGCTGGCGCAGGGCCAGCAGCAACTGGGCGCAGAGCAGGTGCTGGGTCCCCGCCAGGGGGTTCCCGGGCTGCCCAGTGAGGTCCTCCTCAAGGACAGCCACCGCCGCCCGGAAACCCTGCTCCGTGGGCTGACGCAGGCGCAGGCGCGCGAGGCGCAGCACCGCCTCACGGGCAAAGAGGCTGTCGGGTGCCGCGCTGCGCGCCAGCGCGTAGTGCTGTTCGGCCTTGGCGGGATCGGCCACCTCCTTGTTGAGGTGCGCCTCCCCCAGCAGGATATGCAGGTTCGCCTTGAACGCCGGGCCCACTGCCGCCTCGTTGAGCAGGGCTTCGTACTGTGGGATCGCCAAATCCGGACGCGCCCCCGGCATGCGGAAGTGCTCGACCATGGCCAGCCCCAGGCGCGCCAGCAGGCGATCCTTTTCCGATCCAATTCCCGAGATGGAGCGGAAGGCCTCCTCAGCTCCGGCGAAATTGCGGCCATGATAGGCACGCCAGCCTCTCTCCAGCGCCTCTCCAGCAGGATCCGCCGCCACGGACGCAAAAAGCGCCAACCACAACACCGCAACGGAAAGAGCCAGCCAGGCTCTGAACTTTTTCTTCGCCACGATCCTACCGTTGAAGTGGCGGCAGTATGGCTCCAGCGACCTTTCCGCCAGGGTAGAAAGGGCAAGAACCGCCATCCCTAAGCCCCGTCCCGCCATCACTGCGCGGACTGATAAATAGCGAGGATCTCCTCCGCGGACAAGGTCTTGTTGTAGATGCGGAAGTCGTCAATGACGAAGGCGGGATAATCAGCATTATTATAATTGGCAAGCCACACCTTCTGCATCGTAAACGTCGATGCATCGCCATCGGTTTGTGAGCTCACCAAGGCCCCATTTTCGTAAAGGCTATAGAGGGTGTCGGCAGCATTGACTTTGCGCGTTATGACAACATGGGTCCATACTCCTGTGGTGATTGGGTTCCCGTAAACAAATATCAAATGGTTGGCGTCATCCCTGCACCATGCCGTGAGGTTTCCGGAAGCAGTATATCTGAGTAGCGACATGAGTGGAATTGAGTTGACGGAAGCGTTGCGATCTATGAAGAAGTCATATTCCACCGAGTTGTTTACCTTAAGCCATAAGGCTATGCTCACCCCTTTGGCACTAGCCGACACCGGCGGCGCGTAGTCCATGGCGACCCAATCATCCACCCCATCGCACTGCAGGGCATTGCCCACCTTCCCTGACACCCAGCCATCGGTCACGGAGGCGAAGTTGCTGCGCGTCCCGGTCGTAAGTTGGTTGCCGCTGGAATCCGCGACCGTATTGCCACTGCTCTGGTCAAACTTCCACCAGACGATGAGGTTCGAGGAGGCCAGCGCCGA
The DNA here is from genome assembly GCA_023261545.1 of bacterium. Lineage (GTDB taxonomy): Bacteria > Planctomycetota > JADGBV01 > JADGBV01 > JADGBV01 > JAHFOS01. Next base: position 29,801 of record JAHFOS010000014.1, on the reverse strand, counting down.
GACCCCGCTATCGGATTGACTGGTGATGTACCACTGCTGGCCGTTGCTGATAACACCCAGAGAAGGGAAGGAATTTCCCCCGCTGGTCATGGTGATGCTCGTGTCCGTATCCACCAAATTCCCTCCTCCGCTGACGTAAACAGTCCCCGTCGCGGCCTTTTTCTTGATCAGGTACTGCCGCCCCTGCACATTGCCCGCGTAGGGCAGCGTCAGCGTGATGTTCGTGCTGGAGGAGTCAGCAATGACCAGGGTATTGGCACCGAGAGTGGCATTGGCCGAAACGCTCTGGTAGGCATAGCCCAAGCTTCCGGAGACCTGCAGGGTGCTGGTCGGCGCGGAGGTGCCAATGCCCATATTGCCGGTAAGGTAAGCGTTGCCGGCCACATGCAGGTTGGCGGAGGGAGTCGTCGTGCCAATCCCCAGACCCGAAGATGACAAGGTGGCCTCCGAGGCACCGTCGGCGTTGGAGTCGAAATTGATGTTGCCGGTGGAGCTTTTGACATCACCGTAGATCGCCCCCAGCAACAGCAATCCCGCCGCGACAAAACACACGGAAAGCTGCTGGGGCTTCCAAAACACGGGCCGGCCACCCATATCCGCTCTCCTGCTACGAGCCATCGCCGCCACATTATGCGGTCGGAAAAATTATGGCGAATAAACGCATCGCGGCGACTCGTCTTTCACGGAAACGCCCGTGAATAGTGAACATGGGCTTTTCCCGCGGGATTTGTGCGACCTATCAAAACAGCCTCCCTACTCCAGGCCGAACTCGCCCCACAGCGCGGGCTGCATCTTCAATTCCGCGACTTCGTCGGCGACGATCCCTGCCGCCGGGTTGCTCCAGTAAACTCGGAGGTTGGTGTCCTTTCCAGCGGGGTCGCTGAAGGTCGCGCCCAGGTCACCGCGCAGCTTCAGTCCGGGCTTGGGGCTCACCCCCAGCTCCTTCAGTGGAATAGCCGCCTCGACAACAACCTGTTGGCCATCAACGGGTCGCGCCACGATGTTGACGTTGGGGAGGATCTTTACGAATTCCATGGTATAGCCGCTCTTACAGGTTCCGGAGTAGAAGGTCTTGGCGGCCTTCTCATCAGAGACTTTCCGGTAGATCACCGCCGTGTTCTTGCCCTGGAGTTGGCCGATAGAGAGGCGCAAGTCGCCCCGCACGGCTTCTCCGCGCTTTCCATCCGCTCCGGCGTCGGTGCCAAGCTGCAGGTCAACCGTGTCGCCGCAGGCGTAGAGGTTCTCGAAACCGGTGGCGCCGTTGACCCAGGGGGTCTTGTCGTCAACCTGCCAGGCGACGTACAGGTTCTCATCGTCGTGGGCGATCCAGGCCAGGATCCTGGCGTTGTCGGGACCAAAGGCGATGGACGGCGTGCCGAAATCCTCCTGGGCCTTGCCGGTGAACGCAATGGATTTCTTTTTCACCCCTGCGTTTTTCACGGAATCCGCGACGCTCAAGGCTTTGACCTTGAACTGCTGGGCCGTCAGGACGTCTGCGGCGGAAATTTTAAGAGTCCCCGAACCAAGGGCTTTCACGGTATCGAGGCCGCTGACCCTGCAGACGATGAAGGCGGTCTTGCCGCACTGGACATACAGGGCACCGTCATGCGCCCGGATGATCGAGCCGCCGAAGTCCTCGGCCCCCATCCCCGGCGGCACGGTGTTCATGTTGGCGCCAGGGACCGCCTCATCCGGCCACTTGATCTTCATGGGGTCGCCTTCGAACAGGCTGCCGACGTAATAGCCGGAGGAGGAGAGCAGGTGCCACTCACCCTTGTCCGTGGCGATGACGAAAAGATCCCCGAGCGGCGCGGGCATCTTTACGGTTCCGACGATATCATACGCCGCGCGGATCAGGCCCTTCCTGGCCGGCGGGGCAAGATGCCCCCCATGGACGCCCACATAGTTGTTGGGGTAGGCGAAAATCTTTTTTCCGGTGCGGACGTCATAGCAGGGGAAGTCGCTGTGCTCGGCGGCATAGTGCCCGTTGTACAGGACAACGTTGCCGTCTTCGGAAACCAGGCCCTTCTGCGCTCCCATGCCGCCGCGCTGCGCGACGTCCTCCGGCGCGGGCAGTTTCACGGCCTGGGTCAGGTCGTATTCAGGCGCCCCGCAAGCCGTCCAACCCGTGACGGCGATGCGGTATTCGGTGCCCGCGAAGGTCATGGCCTGATTGAAATACAAGTACCAGCCGTCAAGCCAGCCTCCTAGAGGCAGATCGTATTTCCTGACCTCGTCCGCCTGTTGCTGCTGGTCGTCGTTGCGGTCGGACCAGACGCTGATATGCCGCACGACAGGCTGGTTCCAGTCCGCTTCCTCCGGGGCAACGCAGGCTCTGAGTTTCCAGTTTCCCGCGGCAACGCGCTCGAAAATATCCACGGGAAAACGTTTCGCCCAGCCGCCGCCGACGGCGACGTAAACGCGACCGTCCTTGCCGGTCCCGAACCTTGCATTGCCCCACCTTCCGCGGGTGATGACCGCCACGCATGCGGCTTTGCCGGTTTCCTGGGCTATTTTCCATTCACAGCCGTGGCCGACGATGACCGCGGGATCGCTGGGGCAGATAGCGCCGCCACCGGCGCCGTAGTCGGTGGGACCGAAAAACTCCTTTTCGAATTTGCCACTCCGCGCCTCCCATACGGAGATCCGCCTCGGGGAGCTGTCGCACTCCATCACCCAGAGCTGGCCTTGCGAAGAGACCTTGAGGCCCGTGACGAACCGGACGCCGCTGCTGTCCCATGGGCCCGTGAGGTCCCTCCCTCCCGGCTTGCCGATGGCGCGAATGGGCTGGCCCGCCGGGTCGAAGACCTGCACCTGGTTCTGCGGGTCACCCAGGCCCGCGTAGATGTTCCCCTCCTTGTCGGCGGCCACGCAGCGGACGTTTTTCAAACCGTCAACCACTTTCTCAAGCGCTCCGGTCTCGGGATCCACCCTGGCAAGGCTTGAGCCGCCGCGGACCATGTAGAGCTTCCCGTCGGCGCCGACCTTCAAATCGCCGGGATCTTCGCAGGGGATCAGCTTGAGGATCTTCCCAGTAGCCGCGTCGAGCACGAACAGCGTGTTGCCCGAGGGCTGCGCCTTGTTCCAGGGCGCGTTCAGGGCGCCATAGCTCACGAAGACCTTGCCGTTCAGGGCCGCGAGACCGCTGGCCGCGGGTTCCTCCGTTGCCGCGGCGGGTTTGCGCTGGGCCAGGATCTTGCCGAGTTCAAGGGCCGCTTCATCGGAACCCTGCCAGTTTGAATACTCACCTTTCTGGGCGTCGAGCCTGTAGAGCATGTTGCCCTGGCCCATGTCATAGACGAAAACAATTCCTTTGTCTGTCGCGACCTGCGCCGCGCCGCCGAAACCGCCGCGCTTATGACGCCACTTCACATGGCCCTCGAAATCCGTGCAGACCACGGCCTGTCCGGCTTCGGCGGCAGCCCAACCCAGGAACATGCTTTCGCCGTCCGCATCCACGGCCATGGGGCCACCCATGTCGCCGCCCCAATTGCCGCCGGGCGAATCGAAGGGTGTCTTGCCTGAGTTGCAGGCCCAGCCCACCAGGCTGAGGCCTATTCCCTTGCGCCAGATGGCTTCCCAGGAGTAATCGCCCGCCGGAACGGGCTCTCCGGGCTTGCGGTCGCTCGGCGTGCTGAGGCCGTCCCAGAGGACCTCATGGGCGCCCTTGGTCATGAACTTCGCGTTCACCAGGTTGCTCACCACCTGCCCCGCGCCGTTCTTGATGATCAGCGAGACGAAGCCGTCTTCCGGCATTTGCACGGCGACTTTCGCGAAGCCTTCGAGCTTATCTTCCTTGTAGAGGCCGCTTAAATTGATGGTCGGGATGCCGTCCTCCAATGTCACCGGGAAGATCCGTCCATCGGAAAGGCGCAGCGGCAACGGGGCCATTTTTCCCGCCGCCTCCAGCTTCGCCACGCCCCAGCGGTCGTAGGCCATGAAACTGAAAACGCGGTCCGGCGTCACGCCGGGACGGAAAAGATCCTTCGTCGAAATGCGCATCTTCGAGCTGGTCCCGAAGTTCGGCTCGTAAGTCATGACGATGGTGTCGCCGGCCTTTGGGGCATGGCCGTCCCTGGTCAGCAGCTTCCACGGGATGGCGATTTCCTGGACGTAGCCTTTGCCGTCCTGGTCCTTGGCGAAGGCCTGCTGCCCACCCTCTTTCCTGGCGTCCTTGATGCCCCCTTCATCGAACTTCTTGCCGTAAGCCAGGTCAATCAAGTCCCTGCCATCCCTGCCGCGCCAGGCGGTGATGTGGGTCGTCCTCTGGCCGAGATGGACATCGTCTCCGGTAGGTTCGGGCTTTCCAGAGGGGCCCGCGATGAGGCGCGCTTGCAGGCTGTCGCCTTCGAAACCCATGTCCGAACCGCACAGGCCGGGGTTGTTCATCGGGGTCTCATCGGTCCAACGGGTGAGGAGGTAAAGGTTCTCGGCATCGAACATAGCGCTTTGCCAGGAGGCGAACTGGTCGCGGTAGTTCTCCACGTCGGAGCAGATGAAGATGGATCCCGAAAGATCCCAGTCGTCGAACTTCCCATCAACGACCACTTTGCCGAGGGCGGGCAGAATCCTGAAATCGGTGTTCTCGGTCTCGGTGGCCCGCAGCGCATAAGGTGGAAATAATGCAGCGGCCAGCAGAGCTGCGGCGCCGGCCCGGATGATTTTGGCCCGTTGATTTTTCATGATGTTCCTGTTCAAAAATTGGGGGCTCATGGCTGCGTGCATAATTCCGCCACGCGCACGATCAGGTCATTCCCGTAACCGTGACCCGTGCAGTCGAGCGTGAGCAGCCGGCCATCCTCCGACTGGCAAAACCGCCCCGCTTCGTTTTCGTCCAGCCAGCGCATGGCTTGAACCCGCGCTGGAAACCCATCCATGGACCGCGGCCCATTCGCCCCGCCGCCAATCACAACGTGGGTATCCCCCTTGCGACGCAAGTCATGGGCAAAATAATAATAGCGGGTCCCCTCGCGGAGGACGAAATCCCGTCCCTGGCAGCGAACCGCCACGGGGCGAGCGCGGTAGAGGATCTCGCCGTAGCGAGAGATCCATTCCCCGACCTTGCGCAGCACCGCGCTCTCGTAGGCCGGCATGGCCCCTTCAGCGCTGGGACCCACATTGAGCAGATAATTCGCGCCGGTTTTTCGGCAGGCGCACAAGTGCTGAATAACCTCCGCGGGGCTTTTGAAATTAAAGTCGCTTTGCGCGACACCCCAGTGGAAGTTCAGAGTCTCGCACATTTCCCCCGCGAGGTATTTCGGCCAGCCCCGGCGATCCGGAGCGCTGGGCAGCCCCTGCTCAAAGGTCACGCTGTCCAATTCAGGATGGCCGGCCACGCCCTGGGCGCTCAAGCCGGTGTTGTTCACGATGATCGCCTCGGGCTGGTATTTGCGGATGGTGGCATACAGGCGATCCTCTTGCCAATCGGCTTTTCTGGACCAGTTGCCGTCGAACCAGAGGCCGCCTATTTTGCCATAGTGCCGGCACAAAACCTCCACGGATGCGTTGAGGTGGTCCAGATACTCACGAAATTCCGTCTCGCTGCAAGTCGCGGAGTTCAAGCGCCAATCGAGGGTGGTGTGGTAGAAGAAAGGCGCCAGCCCCTCGGCTCGACAAGCGTCGGCGAACTCCGCGACGAGGTCGCGTCCGGCGGGCGCATGCGGCGCGTCGAAATCGGAAAGCCCCCGCGTATCATAGAGCGAAAAGCCATCGTGATGACGGGTGGTGAGGACGGCATACTTCATTCCGCTCTCCCGCGCCAGCCGTGCGATGGACGCCGCGTCGAAGTCGCGCGCGGTGAACTTTGAGATCAGCTTGGCGTATTCTTCCGTCGGAATGCGCGAATCGGATTGCACCCATTCCCCGAGGCCAAGCTGCGAGTAGAGACCCCAATGCAAAAAAAGGCCAAAGGCGAATTGCTCGAACGCCGCGACGCGGGGAAGAGGCTGTGGAATTTCTTGGGTCATGAAGCCCTCCAAATGAACATGGCGATTTATTCGAGGACCGCCTCGCCCCAGTTCATGGGGCGGAGCAGGCCTTCGGTGTAGGTGTCCTGCACGGCCATGTCGTCGGCGTTGCGGCTATGCCACGGCACGCGTGAGGCGCTTTTGGTCCCATCAGGGCTGGCCAGGATGACGGAGGCGTCAAAACGGAAGCGCAGTCCGGGCCGTAATGCAAAAGGCGGGTGCAGCGGAATCCTTGTCTCGACGGCATACCCTTTGCCATCAGCCTTGGGCTGGGCAGCCGCACATCCCTCTAGTGCGGCCACGCGGTCGTAAGTAATGGAACCGATCATCGTTTTGTAGGTCGCCTCCCGCATCGTGTGCGGCGGGCTCATGTCCCTGGCGAGCTTGGGAAGGATCTCGACGCCTGTCGTCTTGCCCCCGATGGGCGCGACGACCACCCGCAGGTCGCCATCCCCCGGCAGTTTCCTGGTCGGCTCCAGCATGCCGATATTGATATCAACCGCCGCGCCGCCCTGGAACGGCAATTGCTCACTGCCGGCTGTCTTCCATGGCGCGTCGGTTTCCACGTCGAACGCCGCGACGAGGCCCTCGGGCGTCCACGCCATATAGACTTTCGCCAATGTCTTATTGCCATCCTTGATCTCCAGCGGCTTCACGTCCTTCCATTCGGCGAGGTCGCCATCCATGTGGAAGTTGCGGGGCTCGACGAAGGCAATGCGAGCCACGTCTTCGCGCGCCGCTTCGGCCTTGACTTTGGCCTGAAGGCTTTGGGCCAACGGCTCGGAGACCTCGACCTGGCCCTGCTGTCGTTTGAAGTCCTCCCAGCCGGTGATGCGGTAGATGGGCACGTTATTGATGCCCCCGCCGTAGAAGAGCACGTCGCCCGTTTTGGGGTCGGTCGTGAGCGAGCCGCCGAAATTCTCCCCGCACAGCTCATAGGCGCTCTTGGGCGAATCCGGTCCGATCTTGGGGTCCTCCAGCAGCCGGCCCACCCACAGGCCGTCAGCGTCCCAGACGTGCATCATGCTCTCCTCGACATCGTTGACGACCACGCAGCCGTGCGTCACGCCGGTGATGGTGTAGAGGTATTTCGCCTCGCCGGGCTCGGCCACGGAGGCCGGTGCGTGCCGGCCAGCGGTCCACAGCGGTTTTCCCTGCGGCGAAAATTTGCTCACGCGGTTGGCGCTGGCGCGCGGGCTCCAGAACCCCATGCCGAATTTGCGGTCGTTCAAGCCGGTGGTATTGGTGAAGGTGAAAAAGCTGCCATCTTGGTCCCGCCAGATGGCTCCGGTAAAGACAGGTGATTCCACGATGCGCTTGCGCTTGGCGAAGTCATAAACCGGAGCGCCCTGCGGGGTCCACTCCAGCACCGGCAGCGTGAACAGGCCCACTTCCTTCAACTCATCGTCCTGTCCGTGGTAGTAATAGTTGAGGTCGTCGTCCATGTAAAACGTTCCATGGGAGTACCAGTTGTCCAGGAAGCTGAATTCATCCACCGACGGCTCGCCATCCCCGTTGCGATCCACCCACAGGCTCGCGGTTCCATTCCGTCCTCCCTTCCCCTCCCATGCCGCGGCCAGGACCGGCTGGGTGGCGCGCGGGACGATGAATTCACGCGACTGACCGATATTGATGCTCCCGGCGCTGGCGGGAATGAGCTTGCCGTTTTTCTCGTCAATCTTCAAGACCAGCGGGCCGTTGCACGCGTAGCAGCCCGTCCGGGCCAGGTAGGCCGTGCCGTTGCGGTGGAGCACGCGCCAGTACTGACCGCTATCACCAAACCAGTCGCCTATTATTGAAAGGTCATAGCTGGCGAGCATCTCCCAACTCTTGGTGGCGAGGTTGACCTTGGTCTTCAGCAGCGTGTTGGAGGGGATCCACAGGAGGGTGGGGTCGAGATCATCGGTGATGGCATACTGGCCGTAGCACCATCCCCCGAACCACTCGCGGACGAACTTGCCGCTGGCGTCGAAAAGAGCGGTGCGGCGCATGACGTCCTGTTCGCCGATGATGAATCCCCCGTCGGCAGTGGCGGCAATGTCGTACAGGCCGGAAAAGTCGTCCGTTTTATAAGCACCATAGCGATGGCCCCCGGGCGTGCCGTAGGCGGCGAGCGGCTGGCCGGCGGCGCTGAAGCGCTTGACCTGCTGGCCGTTATGCGGATCTAGGCCCGGCATCTTCTGCTTGGCGTAATATTTGTTCATGGCCGCCTGGGAGGTCGGATCCAGGGGCTTGGCGGAGAAGTATTGATCCTCCACCCACAGGCCCACGCCGAGGTTTTCCGCGACGAGGATCTCACGCGACTTCGGCGCGACGCTCAGCCGGCGCGGGCCGATCAGGTGCTTTTTGGCGATGACGACCACGGGCGTCTTGTCCTTGCGACTCAAGCGCACAACCTGACCGTCGGAGATGACGACGATGGACCCGTCGGCCCGATCCACCGCGATGCCGGCGGGGTGGGGAATCGTCACACGGTCAACCTCGGCGCCGCTCTGAGGATCGAGCCAGCGGATCAGGTTCTGGCGCTGATAGCTCACGACCACCTGGCCGGCGCCAGCGTCGAGGTCAATGATGCAGGAAAACTCATTGAAGACGGAGGCCTTGCGGTCGTCTTCAAATCCGACGTCCCACACCGCGTTGGGCTGGCCGGTGGCGGCATCGGCGCGGTGGATTTTGCCGTTGATATGAAGCATGAAAAGCTGGCCGCCATCGCTGGCCATGGACCCCGGGCCGACCCAGGCTTCGAGCCAATGGGGGATGGTCCACAGACGCTTCCCAGCGAACGTTTGCTTGATGGCCAGAGCCGTCCCTTCGCCACACCCGGTCGCGACATACATACCGTCGGCGTCGGCGGCCACGATGCAGCCGCTGCCGTGGTTGCCAGGCCAGGGTTCCCAAGAGGGCTTGGAACTGGTGCCGACCGACAGCAAGTACTCGGCCTTGAGCCCTTGGGAGGCCAGTAGTTTCCAAGTGTATGTGCCAGCCGGCACCGGCTTTCCCGCCTCATCGAGGCCGTCCCAACTTTCAATGATTTCCCCCCGCTGGCGCGGGGCCGCATGCAGAAGCTCGCGCACGATGCCGCCCTGCGGTGCACAAATAACCAGGGAAACTTTCGCATCGCGGTCCAGCGTGCAGTGAATCGGGATAGCGGACTCGACTGGATGGGTCGCGGCAGTGACAGACCCGCCGAACACCAGCAGGAAAATTCCAAGGATTCGGTTCATGGTTGGCTGGCCCCCTTAAGTTTTGGATGATGATTCTTCGATAACATAAGGCGTTTGCGGCCGCAGGCGCAAAGCCACCCTGCCCTGGATGACAGGCCTTGCCGCGGCTTCGCCGCGGCCCGTGGCCAGCAGCGGGACCAGCATCACTTCCGACACGTCCTCCCACCCTTCAGGCAACCTCCACTCGCGTTCGCCGCCCGCGACACTGAAGGCAAAAATCCGCTGCTGTCCGCTCCAGGTGTCGGGCCAGAAGCGGTCGAAACCGTGGGCGAAAATGACTTCGCCCTTCCAGGCCCGGAAGCCGCCGGCCAGCGACCACTCGGCGTGACTGCCGTCATCCCACTCCGCGTAAATCCGCTGGTGGAGCAGCTCCAGCGTGTTGCGCCCCGCTTTCAACTCGGCGGAGACGAGCTGGTCGCCATGGAAACACCACGGGTCCTGGTAGCCGCCGCGCCATCGCAAATCATTCCCGTACTCCGACCTGCGCAGGCGCTCGCTCATTTCCCAGGGATTCGTGGGCGGGAAGTCCACTTCGCCGGCGTCCGTGCCGTTCACGCGCAACAATAAACGGCCGCCCCTGGGCGAGGAATAGCGGATGTACAGGCGCCGGGAACCGGCGACTGCGGCTTCGACGGTCCACCCTACCCCATTGCCGATGGCCAGATCGAGTTCGCCTACATGCTTTCCATCCGTGGCCCACGACTGCTCGAAGATCTTCGCCGTGCCGAGCAACTGGCCGGCATGCGCGGGAAACAGACGCCCGCCAACTTTTCCCGGCTCCTCCAGCGTCAGCGCGTCCAAGCGCACGCGCCCCTCGGCCGCATCCAGCCGCTCAACGCGCGCTCCGCCCGGCAGCCGCGTGTGACCCGCGCCGATGTGGTGCAGTTCCTGGAGGAGCGTCAGGTAAACATTCTGCACCATGTCCTCCACGGTTCCCCATTCCCGCAACCCGTCGTCCGCCACTGCTGTGCGCGAGCGGCCGGTCACGTTCACCGGCAGGGGATTGGCTGTGCCACCCAGCATGTGATAGCCGGACTGGTTACCATATACATGCATTCCCTTGGTGCCACGGCAGGCCATCCCACCAGCGCCGTAACCACCGCCGATGGAGCTGTAGTCGTTGAAGGCCAGACCGCCATGCGACCAGGAGAACGTCGTGGGAAGTTCCTCAAGGTGATCCGGCGACTCGGTGATGACCTCCGAGCCCTTGGCGCGGATGTACTCCAGGATGCGCGTGCGGCCCGCGCATTGCGTCTCCAGGCTGCCGCCGAGTTCGCCATCGGGATAGCCCGGATGGATGCACCAACCTGAGGTGCCCAGCACATCGAGGTAGAGGAGCGGTGGCGCAAAGGGAAGTCGCGCGTAAAAACCGTCAATGATTTCCGCCGCCATTCCGGAGTCCCAAAGCCGCTGGTAGTCCACGTAGGCGAAAATGCGCGAGGCGTCGAAGCCGGGGGACACGGGGTCAGCCGGAAGCGTCGGCGGCACGAATGGCAACCCGCGCCACGGCAGGTTGTTGACCCCTTCGGGCCGCGCGTAAATGCAGCGCGCGTCACGCAGCCGCGCAAAGCAAGCGCGCGTTTCGGGGTAAAGCGCGAGGCCGTGGTTGGCATCCGAGATGTTGAGGTGAAAGCTGATCCACGCCTGGTGTTTGCGGAGCATTTCCTCCATGAAACGGGCTAACCGGTCCCAATCATGGCCGACCCGGAAGGTGGGCCGGCCCCAGTAAGGCCAGGTGCCGTCCCAGGAAAAGCTGCCCTCGTCGGCGCCGACGGCCCCGAGGAGCTGAACCAACTGCGGCACCGCGTGGTCCGTCATGTTGGCCACGGCGGCGATTTTCGACGCCGCGTCGTCCAGGGCGTCCGGGCTGTCGGCCAAATTCAGTTTGTAGCTGAACAGGCCTTTCGCGATCCATGCCGGTGCGTGGTTCATGGTCTGGTCCTTGGTGGGATTGCAGCGCAGCGCAGCCGCTTCCGCACGGGCGCTTTACCTGACGTCATACATCACCTGCAGGGTTTCATCCGTGGTACGGATCTCGACGTGTCCATCCAAAAAGACGACGTCGCACGATCCATCGTAGATGGGCGGGGAACTGTAGTCCGAAGACAGGTGGAACGTGGCCAGCGTATCGCGCAGGGGCCAGTCAGGAGCACAGAGGGAGCCGTCGTTGATGGTATAAAGGCTGAATCCGGGGACAATCCAAGTGTTCTCCTCCGCAAACAGCGCAACGCGCGAAGGGTGATGGGCCTGCGTCGGTTTCCAGATTTCCTGGCTCCCGAGATCGGAGTTCAAGCCGGCCACGTTCCAATTCATCACATAGCTGCGGGTCGTCGTGTCTTTGCCGCAGACGAGCGCGAAAGTCGGACAATAGTAGGCGTCCACGGTGGTTAAATAAGGAAAGATCAGCCCTGTCCGGATACCTTCCAGGCTGGGTTCATCCCAGCTCCCCAACACCCACTGGCGGTGTGGCGCAAAGACCGTGGCGTCCTCAAGGTAGAGGAACTGGGCCAATGAGAGTTGGTGCAGATTGGACTGACATTTCGCCAATCGGACCTGCTCCAATGCATGACGCAAGACCGGCAAGGTCAGTGTCATGAGGATGGCCAGGATGGCCACCACCACCAGCAGTTCCAAGAGGGTGAACCGCAAGCCGCGCCCTTGAAAATGCGCCTTTGTCGCAGGTTTCCGCGGCTCCGTCGAGGTCCGGGCGATGAGGCGATGCCGCAACGCCACCCGGTAGGGCGCGTCTTCGGCCCGCAGCAGACCTAGCGCCAGGCGCGCCGCTTCTTCGCCCAGGGAGACCACGGGGGGGCGGAGGCTGGTGAGTCCGTGATCGCGGGCACGGTCATCGAAGCCGATAATTCCGTAGTCCCGCCCGGCCTTCCAACCTCGGGCTGCCGCCGCTTCCATAAAGCCCATGGCGATGCTGTCATTGGGCGCGATCACGCCGGCTCCCTGTAGGATCGCGCCAGATTCAAAGGCAGCCTCCGCGCCAGCGCGCGCCATCCGCTGTTGTTCATCCGCCTGACCAACCTGCAAGCCCGCATCCACCGGTAGGACGCGCAGGATGTGCGGCGGCATTCCCAAACTTTCGATCCCTGACTTCACGCCGGCGAGGCGTTGCTCCGCCCAATAAGTATGGAAAGGCTGGAAATACAACAATGGACGATAGCCGCGTTCGATCAAATGCCGGGCGGCCATGGCGCCGCCAAGAACACCATCTATGTAAACCTGCGGAACGCAAACCGAGACCGGATCAAATACCGCTAGGATCAACGGCACCCCCGCGCTCTGAAATTTAGCCAGCACATCAGGAGTAGGTTCGTGTGCGATCAGGATGGTGGCCACTACCCGCTCGGCCAGCAGCCGGTTTGCCGCTTCCGACACGGACAGATCCGTTCCGCCACGGACGACCGTATTGACGAAGCGCAGCGTGAGTCCCGTCTCAGCGGCAAAGCGGTGCTCGCAGCCCTCCAAAATCTGAAATGGCCACTGACTCTCATGAGCCGAGGCCGTTTCGTAGGGGACTATCGGAGCAATAACTCCCACCGTGCCAACCACGGGCTCCCTAGCGGTTGGTGCCACCGGAGCCAGCGCGGGTTCCGATTTCGGCGCGCCAAAACTGGAGGTGACAAAGGTTCCACGACGATCATCTGCGCGCAGTAACCCCTCTGAAATCAATGTAATAACTCCGCGTTCGACGGTGGTCAAGGCCACGCCGAACTCCTTGGCCAAGTCGCGGCGACCGGGAATCATCTGCCCGCCTCGCCACTGACCCGAACGAATGCGTTCCCGCAACGCCTCGGCCACAAGTTCATGGGGTCGCACTTTTATTTCACTTTTGTTATTCATCTCAAGCTACAAAACTGTTCATTACAACTATACAGTATATTAAAAATTAAAAATATTTCAAGTGTAAGTTCCCACCTTGCTGACAAACGCCGAAACTCACCTCATCGCGAATTGGACCGACGGAGCGAGTTGTCGAAAAGGGTGCTTGCGATTTACCGCGTCACCAGGCGTCCGTACCCATCGAAAGGATAGGCGATGGCGATGCGCCCCTCCTGGGTGTCTCCGATGCCGCTGTACAAGTCCACCCTGCCGTCCGGGCGCATCACCAGCCCCGATGTGAAGGCGCAGTCCACCAGTTCCGGCTTCTTGGCGGGTCCTGGCGGGTAGCAGGAGCGCGTACCGATGATCCTGGCGTCAACCAGCTTGTGTTGCTTGGGGTCGAACACCAGCGCGACGTTCAGATAGACGGAAACCTTCACACCATCGGCCTTGAGCTCATGGTAACACTTGTGGCCGATGATACCGATGAACCCGCTTTCCAGCAGGTAGGCCTGATTGCAGCCGCCCCATTCGCCTTCCGCGAAAATACCGGGGATATAGGGCGCCTGTTCGATGACATGGTCGGTCAGATCCTCAATGCCGGCAATGACGGCAAACCCGATTTGCGATTCGCTGCCGAAGCGCCGCTGTATCTCCTCGTTGCGTGGCCGCGAAAACACGCCGATGCTCCGGTCCGCAAGCTCCACCAGGCGGATGTCCTTCATGTGGTCCGGGCCGGTGGTGAAATAGTACAGGTCGTGCAGGTCGGTCCCTTTGTAGAAATAGCCGTAGTAGGTGTCTAGGCTACCCGCCTTGTAGCGGACGTGGGTTCCGCCCAGGACCAACCTATCTCCAATCACGCTCACGTAAGGGTCTTCAAGCTGGTAGATCATGGAACCTGGCACCAGCGACCAGTCGTCCTTCCCGGTGTTTTTGAAAAGCCGCACCCAGGACCTGGCCCACTCGGAGCGCCGCTCCACGCGCCCGAACAAGTAGATTCCGCCATTCCAATGAAACGGGATCGAGGTGTTATAGACGTCGTACCCCTCGACGCCGTGAAAGACCAGCGTCGCGGATTCATGGATGAGCTTGGTGGATTCGAAGCGCTCGCGCTCCTCTTTCAGTCCCATTTTGGATCCCTCCTGATTTCCCTGGCCAGCAAAACCTAGCGCGTCTCCACAGGGATTTGCGGCAGCGCGAGCGCCAACGCGGTGCCGTCACCGCCAATGGCATAGACCTCACCGGCGCGGGCCGCGAACGGCTTGGCGACGGCGACCTCGCTGTCCCTGAAGGCCCAGACGATGGCCGGGACGCCGGTTTCGTCCAACCATAACACATGGCTGCCATCCGGGACCAGACGCAGCCGGTGCTTGCGGGGCAAGGCCTGGTTGTAAAGATGGTTGACCCTGGCGAACTCCTCAACTTGGTCGCCACCCGGCAAAGCCGATCCGGAAGCATCGGCCCCTGCCAGAGCCGGCCAGGGACGCGCCCCGACCGCGGGGAGACAGCGGTGCGCGGCCAGCCAGAAATAGCGGTCGGCATCCAGGACTCCGCTTCCGAAGGGATCGCGGCTGGAAAAGAATCCGGGCGAGGTGTCGAGCAGCGCGAAGGCGTGGTCGCCGCTGACGGCGTCATCCCACAAGCGGCGGCGAAAACGGTCGGCGGCGAAGCCGAACATGCCCACCTGACTGACACCGAAGATGGTGGTGATCTCGGGGCGATGGCGCAATCCGGCGGCTTGCTGCCGGGCCTGCATCGCCCAAATCCGCTCGGCTTGCGGCGCCTTGTCCGGGGCTCCCCAGTCCACGGCGCTGAGGCCCAGGTTCTGGTAGCTGTCCCAGAAAATGCCTTGGGTGCCGGCAGCGGCGCAGGAGTGGCGTATGTCATCCTCGAACCACTGTCCGTAAGGCGAGTTCATGCGCCCGGCGACGAGGATGACATAACCGGCGTCGTAGGGATCGCCGTTGGCCTCGCGCAACATCCAATCGGGATGTTCTTTCCACACGGGAGCGTACTTCGAGAGGTGGAAGCTGTACCACTGGAACAGGCCGATACCCGCGGCACCGGCAGCGGCGGCGAGGACACGCATTCCAGTTTCACCGCCGAACGCGGCTGCGAAACGAAAGCGGTAGGGAGAGCAGATATTTCCATCCTCAAGGCCGCGCGTGGGGTCGCTGGTGACGGATTCCCATACCCCGTGGGTAAAGACATCCAGGTAGCCGAGACGACGGTAAAGTGGCAGCGCGGCGGCGAGGTCCTCGATCCAGCGCGCTCCGCGTTGCTTGAGTTCGGCGTCCCAAAGGTGGGCGTGGATCATGGGCCGCGGGGTCTCCAGGCGGAAGCCGTAGGCGGCGTGAATGCGGGCGCGGACGTGGGCGAAACAATCGAGCCAGAGGTTGCGCCATTCGTGGCGCGCCAGTCTGGCTGGCGCACGGTGGACGAGCAGCTTGCGCTCGGGAGCGCTGACGTTTTCGCCCAGCTTAAAAAACGGCCGATCCGTGTAGTGGATGAGGTCCTCATCAGCGAATTTTTCCAAGCGTGCCCGGGTCAGGCCCGGCTTCTCGGCGTACAGACACAACGCTACGTCGCCCTTGACCTGAAAATCGCAGATGGAGGCGCCGGCACAGCGCGGCAGCATGTCCATGGGATAGGCTCCGCCCCAACCGTCGGTGAAGAACTTCTCAATCGTCGAAAAAGCCGAGTCGGCCTTGACCTCCTGTTCCAGATCCATCGTCGCGATATCCTGCTGAATGAGCGTGCAGCCCTCGGCGTGGCCGCCAATCTCCCAGGTCGTGTCCTCCAGCAACCAGTGGATGGGATGACCCGGACAGAAGGCCGTGACTTGCATGGCCAGGCCGGCCCAGTCGTTTTCAAAAATCCTCTCGATCACCGGCCGGAAGGTCCAGCGCAGGGTGATGGCCGCGACCGCGGCCCGCCGTGTCCGAATACGGGCGTCGCCCATGGCGTCGGCCTCCTGGACGCGCGGCAGCCAGCGGCCCTCCGCTGCGATCACCAGCGTCACCGCCTCGCCGGAGCGCTCCACGGCCTCAAGCCGGGTGGGATCGAAGCCCAGGCCGTGTTCGGATTCCGTGTAAATCAGCCAGGGAATTTTCGCCGCGCGCAGGGCCGTGCCCTGAAAGCGGACTGCGCCAATGCCGAGGAAGCGGTCGGCCTCACCCAGCAGATCGAAGCTGAATCCGTTGCTGAAAATAATGGACTGCAAGTCATGGGTTTTCATGGATACGGAGATGATCTGGCCTTGCCCTACAGTATGCTCCTTGGTGACATGAGGTAAATAGCCTTATTTGACGCCAGGCTGGCTAAAGTTGATCTGGCCCTGCGCGGTGGATGGGCGGATTTCCCCTCCATGATGTCCCTTCGTGTGTCCCTGACAACATAGCCGGGAAAAAAGCTCTTAGGATAAGTCGGCGGGTGCAATCCATGCTCCTGATCTCTGAATTCCCGTCGCGCAAGCGCGGATCCCCGAAAAACATATGGAGGGTCACGACACTCTAACGGACGAGTCCCCGCTCCATTCGGTGCGCGGAACCGTCGGGGCGTGAGCCCCCTGGAAAACCTTGGGCGGACAACCCAGGTGCCTCTTGAAGAGGCGGCTGAACTGGCCCGGATCCTCGATGCCCACTTCGCGGGCCACCTGGCCCACGGTGAAACCCATGAGCAGGCGGTGAACCGCATGGCCGATGCGGCGCTCATTCACCAGGGTCGCGAGACTCTGGCCGCAGTGTCGTCGCAGCAGCCGGCGCAAGGTGCGCTCCGAGACGGCGGCGGCCCGAGCCACTTCGGCCTCGCGCACCTTGCCGCGAAAATGGAGATCGAGCCAGTCCAACGCCTTCCTCACCGCGCCGGGCCGCTCCGTCGCCCCCCCAGCTTCTGGACCGATACCGGCCAGCAGGGATATCATCGCGAGCAGCGTTTCGAGCAATGCCACGCGGGCGCTCTGGTTCGCGCGCGGCAGAGCGCGCGGACGGAGCAGCGGGAGATAATCGGCCAAGTCTCCAACGGCCCTGGAAATAAGCCGGTGCTCCCGAAGGAAGGCGGCCAGCAACCGATTCTCATCGCTTTCCGCGATGGGAGAAGGCGTCACCTCGATAGAGAAGGAAAAGAACACCAATCTCAAATCACGGGTTTCGAAGGAGGTGATTTCATGGACCACGCCGGGATCGGCCAGGAACAACACACCTGGTCCTAACGCATGGCTCGCCCCGCCATGGTAAAAAATCCCATGACCGGAGAGCACCAGACATATCTCATAGTGGTTGTGGCGATGGGGGCTGTTCGTGGGTTGCTCGTCAAAGGTGCAATAGCTGCCCGTCCGGCCTTCGAGAGTATGGCGACCGAAAATCCATCTGGCCGAGATCTCGGCGAGCCGTTCGGGGGGGCGAGAGTTCTGGCCGCGAATGCCCATTGTTTGGGTAAATTGTAGCGAGAAGCCAATAATTAACGAGGGATAATAAAGGGCATGTCCGAAATAATCAAAAAAATGTCCGCCAGCGCCATGGCCTAAACAAGGGCTTCCCCCTAAAATACCCCAAGTCCAAAGTGGGAGATCGCCATGCTGAGTCGCCGTGAAATAGAATCCTACGAATCCCAGGGGTATCTGCACATCCCGGCCGTATTCACAGGAAGGGATATCTGCGAAATGGAGCGCGATCACGAGTTCATGACGCGCCACTGGGCCTCCAGCGGACAGGGTTGGACGGGTCCCTGGCGCAAAGAGTACATGGACGCCGCGACCGAGAAGCAGTCCCAGCTCGTCGCCATGCACGATCTGCACTTTTACGCCGCGTCCTGGATGCAGGCCGTGACCCATCCCCGGCTGGTGGAGGCCATGGGGGATCTCCTCGGCCCCAACGTGGAGCTGCACCACAGCACCATGCACACCAAACCGCCGGAGACCGGCCACCCATTTCCCATGCACCAGGACTGGGCTTTCTACCAGCACCAGGACGGCCGCTATGTGGATGTGCTCGTCCATCTCGATGACACGCGCCACGAGAATGGCGAAATCCGCTTCCTCGCCGGCTCTCACGCGCAAGGGGCACTCGAACACATCACCTGCACTCCAGAGGGACCCTGCACCCCGCACCTGCCAACCGCAAATTATCATCTCAAGGAAACGATCCCGGTGCCAGCGCGGCGCGGCGATGTGGTGTGCTTCAACATCTTCACCGTCCACGGGTCCTATGTCAATCGCACTTCCCAGCCGCGGCGCTTGGTGCGCCTCGGCTATCGGGACCCGGAGAATCCCCAGCTTGGCGGTCAAAGCCACGGCCGGCCAGGGCTGATGGTCAGGGGACATCGCCCCAACCCCGGCGGCCTGCACCCCGCCTACAGCTCGGAAGTCGGAGCCCTGGATGCGTTCAAGGCCGTACCGGAGCCCGCCCTGGTGGGCTGATCCTCCACATCAACGCTCCTCGGCCTGGTAAGTCAAAATTTTACGTGGTGGATGGGCGGATTTCCCCTCCATGATGTCCCTTCGTGTGTCACGGGTAACATAACCTGGAACAAAGGCTCTTATGATAAGTCGGCTGGTGCAATCCATTCTCCTGATCTCTGGAATTCCCGTCGCGCAGGCGCTCGCCGCCGGAGACGGTGGTTTCACCGGCTTTGATGGCCGCGCTCAGGCCGGCGAGCGGCTGACCGTGGTGTTCTTCGGTTGTTCGCTGACCTGGGGCGCCAACGCCAGCGACCACGAAAACACCTCCTACCGCGCTCTCATCCGCGACCGCCTGGAAGCCCGCTACCCGCAGGCCCATTTCCGCTGTCGCGACGCCGCCATCGGTGGCACCGGTTCGCAACTGGGCCTGTTCCGCCTGGAGCGCGACTGCCTGCGTTGGAAGCCCGATCTAGTTTTCGTGGACTTCACCGCCAATGATGACATCACCAGCGACGATCCCGAGACCTTGGCTTCCTATCAAGCCATCCTGCACCGCCTGGCCGAAGCCAAGGTGCCGGTGGTGCAGGTCGCCTTCCCCTTTCGCTGGAACATCGGTTCCGCGGAGTTGCCCAAACTCAAGCGTTTGGCGCTGCACCGCGCTTTGGCTGAGGCCTACGGCAACGGCTGGGGTGACGCCGTCAGCGCGATCACCGGACTGGTCGAGGCCGGGAAAATCCGCCCGGAGGAAATCTGGGTCACCGATGGCATCCATCCCCACGACGCGGGCTACCGGCTTTTCGCCGACGCCGCCTGGCAGGGCTTCGAGCGCGCGCTGGCCGCGGGCCTGTCTCCACGCCTGCCGAAGGTTTTGCTCTGGCCCGCCACTTATCTGTCGGCCCGGCGTGTTCGTCTGGCTGATCTGGGCGCCCTTCCCGCCGGCTGGGATCCGGGACGGCCCAACCTCACCTCCGTCTATTATGATTTCCTGATGTCACGCTGGCTCGACGGCCTGGTAGTGGCGCGTAACCGCGGACCCGAAACTGGCGCCGATGGCAAAGCGGTGCTCGACAGCAACGGCAAACCACGCTTGGCGCCGCGGCCCGTGGCCCGGCTGCGACTGAAGGTTTCGGCGGCCACGGTGATGGTTTACGGCGAGGCGACCGCCGGCTCCGGTCGTTTCCGGGTCTGGGTGGATGGCGCCTTGGTGGCCAGCGGCAAACCCGGCCCCGGCAAGGACACCGAACACTTCGAGGGCAACCGCTGGAACGGCAACGGCCACCTGGTCTATGAGCTCGCCCGCGGTCTCGACCCCGGCAAATCGCACGTAGTGGAAATCGAACCTGTCCTCAGCGCAGACAAAGAACAGGAACTGCGCCTGGAGAGCCTCTGCGTCGCCGGGGGAGACGCCACGGCCAGCCTGCTGCCCTGAGTTTGGACCGTCTATCTCTGGTGAATTTCCGAAGGCGCTCTGGCCGAGGCCAGACCCCTCTTTCAAGAGAACCGTCCAGGCGGCGCGCGGCCCTTCTCGATGTGGCTCTCGACGAGCCGCTGGAAATGCTCCGGGGCCACGCCGTAAACGCCCTTGAAGGCGCGGGAGAACTGGAAGGCGTCGGCGTAACCGAGAGCGGCGGCGGCTTGCTTGACAAGTGTGCCGGGAAGGCGCAGCAACTCGGCGGCGTGGCGCATCCTCAGGCGCAGCAGGTGGCGGCGCGGGCTCTCGCGGGCGAAACGGCGGTAAAGGCGGCTCAAGGTGCAGGGGTCGAGGCGGCAGGCGGTAGCGATTTCGGCGAGCGTCGTCACCTCTAAAAAGCGCTGCTCAAGGTGATCACGGCAGCGCTCGAAGCTGGCGTAGGCGCGGCTTCGGCGGTCGCTCTCGGGGACCAGGCTGCTGGCGAGGATCTGGCCGATAGCCTCCAGCATGGGGCGGCAAAACTCCCCCGCCCAGGGAGCGGCACGCCGGCCCTGGCGCACCATGAGATCGAAGCCCTGGCGCAGGTCCTCGGCCTGGCGCGTGTGCATGGGCTTGGCCGGCGGCAGGCGCGCGCGCTCCAGGAAACCGCGCGCCCCGCTGCCGGTAAAGCTCACGAAGTACTTCACCAGCCTGCGGCGCGGGTGGGTGGCGATATCGTGGGGGATACCCGGGCCGTAGGTGAAGACGGCACCGGGCACCAGGGCGTGTTGGCGCCCGGAGAATGTCACCTCGCCTTCTCCCCCGGCCACGAACTCCAGGCACCAGAAGGGGAAGTCCTCACGCCGCACGCGGTAGTCCGCGGCACAAGTCTCCAAGCCTCCGCCCACGACCTCCAGGACGACACCCGCCGCGGGCTTCAGCTCCAGGAAAAACCGGTCGGCCCATTGTATCTGGGGCGAAAAATAATCGGGAAGTTGTGTCATGGATAGGGTTCCGTCAAAAAGTGCTATGCCAGTGGCAAGTCGCGGTATTGGCGGAGCCAGGAGCAGTGATTATTATGCTATCTCAAAAAAATATTCCAACCGTCGAATGATCAAGAATTCTAGATGTTCGAAGATTTTAAAGTTGACAAACAGGAAGGAATGCACCCATGAGCGCCTCCGCCGTTCTCGCCGAGTTCAAGAAAAATTTTCCCAACCTCGTCCTGCCGGAGCTGGTCCCGCTCCGCCCCAATGTAGAGACGAACAAGTATTCAGCCCTCATTTGAGGCAATAAGAATGGGGCTTTCATCACGATGCGAAAAAGTTCTTGCCAAGCTACGATAGGTTTTCCGGGTAAGGGACCGCATTGTTTCACGCTCGTGGAACTTTTGACCGTCATGGCCGTCATGGCCATCCTGGTTTCCCTGATCCTGCCGGGACTCCGCGATGCCTATCGCGGGGCGTACATGGCCCAATGCGTGAACAACGCGCATCAAATCACTCTAGCTTGGACCACTTATCTGGAAGATGAAAATGGGTTCTTCGTCAATTCCAATCCCAACGACCCCGGCCGACCCGCTTGGGTGGGACCAGGGAACGCCCCATCTTCCCTGAGCCTCGGATTGATGTGGCCCTATCTCTCTGATCCCAATGCGTTTCGCTGCCCCATGGATCCGACCGACCATGTTCGCACCTACTCGCTGAACGGTTTCCTTGGCGATGGAGTCGAACCGCACTGGTGGTCCCCTATTGGCGGCCCGCGCAGGGCCTTGCAACAACTCAAACAAACCCAAGTCATGATCGTCACCGAGGAGAATGACCCGCGCGGCTGGAACGTGGGTTCCTGGGTCGGCCCTTCGACTTATTTCCGCTGGATGTGGGTGGACCCCCTGACCAGCTTTCACTGGGACGGAACCGTGCATGGCTTCGTAGATGGATCGGTCGTCAGGACCCGTTGGAGCGACTACCGCACCCTGGAGCTGAGCGACTTCTTCGTGCAACAACCCGACAATCCCGACTGGGAATACTGCTGGACCATCGGCTACGACACGGAACCCTATCCATGAGAAGA
Source organism: bacterium (assembly GCA_023261545.1). Lineage (GTDB taxonomy): Bacteria > Planctomycetota > JADGBV01 > JADGBV01 > JADGBV01 > JAHFOS01. The sequence goes on along the minus strand of JAHFOS010000014.1, from coordinate 7,919 downwards.
GTCCCGAGACTCGGGGGGGCTTTAATGTGAAAAAACATCCCACCCTCTAGTATCTCCCCTTGATTTGGAGGCAGCGAAGGTCCGCCCGGACGATGAGGGGGATGTTTTTTAAATTTCAAGGGTTCTGGCTGGCGCTGGCGCTTTTCGCCTGCGCTGAAGTCGCGCTCGGCGCGGATCCCGCGGTTGCTCCAGCGCCCGCTGCGCCGCCCGCTCGCACCGAACAACTGCTGCCGCCGCGGCATTGGGCCTACGGGCATCTGGCCAAGCTGGCCGCCAGCGGAGAACTCCCGGGCCAGCCCGCCTTCTTCTTCAAGGGCGGAAAAACCTTCAAACGCGGGGAAATCGCCGTGCTGCTTTCAGACCTGGTGCAATCCATCAAGAAGAGCCGGCGCGTGCCGCCCCCGGACGCCTTGCGGCTGTTGCGCGAGCTGGTGGCGGAATTCAACCCCGAAATCACCGCCCTCAAAGGCGACGGCGACCTCGGATTCCTGGCGGTTCGCAAGGTCGAGGACAGCTCCGAGCGCGCCCGGCTGGGACGGCTCGACGGCTTCACGGCCCACGGGACCTACGCTCTGGGGCTCAACCGCCAGCTCGAAAAGAAGTCCTCGAGTTGGACCCAGAACATGGTTGTGAACGCCGGACGCCAGGGCACGCGGCTCAACCTCTCGGTCACGGCCGAACCCCTGGAGCCGGGGAGCAGCCCGGGGCTGCGCGAGTTCGCGGCCGGCGGCGAGGCCATCGCCAAACTGGACAAATACTCCCTCGAAGTCTTGCGCGAAACCAAATCCCAGTTGCAACTGTCGAGCCTCTTTGGCTTCGCGGGCGGCGGCTCCTACAACGAGGGGCTGACCGTGGGCAACCTCAACATCGAGGGCGCCAGCGTCTCCGGCAAGCAGCCGGAGTCTCATGAGTTCGACCTCGGTTTCGGGCGCACCCAATCCGAGCCCTCGGACCTCGTGGGTTCCGCCCACTACGCCCATTTCCTGAGCAAGGACGCCAAACTGCACGCCCAGGTCCTGGGGTCCAGGTTCGATGACGTCAACGCCGCGACTTTCGGCCACGCGAGCCTCGGGGCTTTCGGGTTGGGCTTCGAAGGCGTGTTCCATGATATCTCCATCCTTGGCGAAAGCAGCCTGCTTTCCAATGGCGGATCGGGGCTCTTTTTGAGCGCGAGCTGGGTCTTTACCGGCAACCGCGCGCTGACGCTGCACGGGCGGCGTTTCGACGGCCTGAACAACCCTTACGACTCCCCGCCCCTGTACTCGGGGATTTCGGGCGGGGACGACGTGGACGACCGGGGCGCCGGCTTCGAGCTGACGCTCCAGCCCGTCAAGGACATCACCTGGACGATGCGCGGGGATTCCGCTTACAACCCCGCGGCTGGCCAGCTCTTTTACATGGCCAACGAGGCCGAGGCCAAGAAGGAGCTGGGCGACCTCAGCCTGGGCTACGAGCGCGAGATCGCCGCCCAGCAGCAGAACTACATCTTCCACACGCGCGTGGGACGCGCGTGGCTCCGCAAGCTGCTCAAGACCTCCATGGACTGGTCGCGGGACCGCGTGGACGGGGCGGGCTCCACCACGACGCGGCTCACCGCCGCCCACGATCTGCTGCCCGCGGTGCTGTCGCTCTCCGCCAGCCTCACCTACAAGGACACCGCCAGCCTGAACAGCCTCTCCCAGCAGTACGGGGTCAACTGGAATATCCGCGCCGCGCAATTCCTCTCGCTGCAAGCGGGCTTCAACTCCCCCGACGCCAAGAACAATAAGGTGGACCTCAACTATTTATTGAAGTTCTGAAGCTGATCCGCAACGCGCGCTACCTGCTGCTGCTGCCCTTGCTCTTGCCCGGGGCTTACGGCCTGTATTTGTTCCTGCGCCAACCCCCGCGTGGGGAGATGCGCGCCGTCATCGCCACGGCCGTGCAGGTCGAGGGCAGCGTGGAACGCCGCGCTTTCCTGCAGCCGCAGTGGGAGCCGCTGGCCGCCGGCCTGGAGATCCACGACCTCGACGAGGTGCGCACCGGAAGCGGGGCGCGGGCGCGCTTGCGCTTCAACGATCTCACCGAAATCGCGCTGGGCGAAAAGGCGCGCGTGCAGCTCAAGCCTTCGGAACTCAAGGTGGATTCGGGCTCCATCGAGAGCGAGAGCGCGGGCGAGAACTCGCTGGCCATCAGCGCCGGCAGCCTGCAGATCCGCAACGTCAAAAAAAGCGCGGACCTCAAGCTGCGCGGCGGCGACCCCGTGCGCGGCCTGCTCGAACAGCGCCTCGCGGGCCTTGAGCAGAAGGGACTGGGAGAGCCGCGGCTCAAGGCCCTGCGCGCGCGCCTCCAGGAAAGGTCCATCACGGGCAACGCCGCCGCTTATGAAAGCCTGGCCTCTGAGATCGGCGCGCTCGCCGCGGAACTCAAGGCATCGAAGGGCAAGAAGAAGAAGCTCAAGCTCAGCCTGGGCGGCGCTGGCGAGGAGGTGAAGGCGCAGGTGGAGGGCGGAGAGGTCAGCCTCAGCATGGGGGGCAAGGAAGCCATCTCCGTCAAAGACGGGGAAGGCGTGCTGCTGGACAAAGGCTCGGGGAGCGCGAAGAAAGTCCAGGCCCTGGAGGCGCCCCTCAACGCGAAGCCCGCCGCGGGCGCGGTGGTTTTCAATACCCTGCAGGTGGCCGCGAGCTGGAGCCCCACCACCGGGGCGGGGTTCTATCAAGTGGATCTGGCCCCCGACCAGAATTTCAAGGAGATCCTGTTCAGCACCCGCGGCGGGGAACCCGGGGTCCTGTTTTCCGGCCTGCGCTACGGAAGCGTCTATTACTGGCGCGTGCGCGCCGTGGACGCCAACGGCTTTGAGGGCCGGCCGCTGGAGAGCAGCTTCTCGCTGGAGGAGGACCGCACGCCCCCGGAGCTCAAGGTGCAGGATATAGACTTTTGAGGAGAAAGGCTGTAGACTGTAGGCCGTAAGCTGAAGGTCAAAAACTAAAAACTCGAAGCACGCGGCGCGGGCGTTTCTTCCTACAGCCTACAGTCTTCGGCCTACGGCCTTCATTTCGAAGAGAAAGGCTGTAGGCCAAAAACTGAAGACTCGAAGCACGCGGCGCAAACGTTTCTTCCCACTGCCTACGGCCTACAGTCTACAGCCTTCTTCCCACAGCCTTCTTCCTTCACACCGGGATCGTCGGCTTCCTGCGCGTGTCAAACGCCGGCTTCGCCTTGGCGCCCCATTTTTCCAGGGCTTCCATCAGCCGCTCGGGGACGATGGGCTTGGTGAGAAAGTCGTCCATCCCCGCCTCGCTGCAGCGCACCCGGTCCTCGGGCGTCACGTTGGCGGTGAGCGCCACGATGGGGACGTGCTCCAGCCCTTTCTCGCGGGCGCGGATCTCGCGCGCGGCCCCGAGGCCGTCCAGCACCGGCATCTGCATGTCCATGAGCACGAGGTCGTAATGGCGCGCGAACAGGTTGTCCACGCCTTCGCGGCCGTTGCTCGCGGTTCCGCATTCGTGGCCGGCCTTCTGGAGCATGCGCGTGATGACCTTCAGGTTGATGGGGTTGTCCTCGACCACCAGGATGTGCAGGCTGCCGCGCGACTCGGTGAGCACGTGCTTGGTGATGAGCGGCGCCGCGGCAGCGGCCTGCGGCTTGTGGCCCAGCACCCGCGCCAGGGTCTCTAAAATCTGCGACGGCGTGACGGGCTTGGTGAGGTAAGCCTCGAAGCCGATGTCGTGCATGCGCTGGGCGTCCCCGCGCGCCGCGCTCACGCCCGTGATCATCACCAGCGGCAGCGCGGCGGTGAGCGGGTCGGCCTTGAGCTTGATGGCCAGGTCGTCGCCGTTCATCTCGCGCAGCACCAGGTCAATGATGGCGATGTCGAAGGGACGGCCTTCTGCGGCGCGCCGGCGGATGAGGTCCAGCGCTTCGGGACCGTCGCTGGCGGTTTCGCCCGCCATTCCCCAGGATTCCAGCATCATGCCGTAGAGCTTCAGCACGTCCGGCATGTCATCCACGATGATGGCGCGCCGGCCCTTCAGGTCTATTTCGAGCACGCTGGCCTCAACCTGCTTGCCCTCGACGGTCTTGAAGGGCACGGTGAACCAGAAGGTCGAGCCCTTGCCCAGCCGGCTTTCCACGCCTATTTCTCCGCCCATGAGGTTCACCAGGTTCTTGCAGATGGCGAGCCCCAGGCCCGTGCCGCCGTATTGGCGCGTGGTGGAGGTGTCCACCTGCGAGAAGGCCTTGAAGAGCCGGCCCAGCTTGTCCTCGGGAATGCCTATCCCTGTGTCCTTGACGTCGAAACGCAGCTTGAGGAAGCCCTCCTGCTTGTCGAGGGGCGTCACGATGACGATGATGCTGCCCTTGGCGGTGAACTTCATGGCATTGCCCAGGAAGTTGGTGAGCACCTGGCGGATGCGGCCCGGATCGCCGATGACCCGGGTGCCGATCTGGGTGGGGATGTAGTGCGAGATCTCGAGGTCCTTCTCCTGCGCCTTGAAGTGGATGAGGCGCACCACGTCCTGAATCACCTGCTTGAAATCGAATTCGACGGCTTCGAGCTGCATCTTGCCCGCGTCAATCTTGGAGAAGTCGAGGATATCGTTGATGAGCATGAGCAGCGAGTCGCCCGAGGCCTTGATGGTTTCGACGAAATCCAGTTGCTCGGGGTTCAGGGGCGTGTCGAGCAGCAGCTCCGCCATGCCGAGCACGCCGTTCATGGGGGTGCGCAACTCATGGCTCACGGTGGCGATGAACTCGGTCTTGGCAATCACCGCCGCCATGGCCTCCTTGTTCTTGCGCTTCAGCTCCTCGATGGTGGCCGTGAGTTTGTTGTGGGCGGTGAGCTCGTCGGTCTTGTCCTGGAGGTTGACCAGGAATCCCGCCGCCATGGGACCCTCCGCCGCTTCGCCGGTGTCCACCATCAGGGGCACGACCCCCAGCGTGACCGAGCGCTCCGCGCCCGTGGAGTCGAGCAGCAGCACCTCGCGCTCGTTCACCGCCTGCCCTTCCGCCGCCGCCCTGGCGATGACGTCCCGGGCTGGGTCCTTGAAGCTCAGGAAGTGCGCGAGCGCCACGGGCTCGTGGAAGTGGCGCACGGAAACTCCCGCGAAGACGAAGAAAGCGCGGTTGCCGGCCAGCACCTCGCGCTTGAGGTTGGTGATGAAGACCGGCTCGTTCAGGAATTGGAAAATCTCGAAGGCCGCGATGGCCCTGGAGAAATCCTGATATTTCCGCCCAGCAGCGACCTTCATGGGTTTATTATAACGCCCGCCGCCATCCGCCAGATTGCCGAAGCTCCAAAACGGCTATATAAGCATCCGCGCATCGTTTTAGCTGGCCCAAAATGCAAAGAATTAATCCCGTGAGCTTTTTTGTCTTCACCTCGATAGTTGCGATCTCCGCCCTGAGCCTGGCGAAATCCGGCGCCGCGGATCCTCCCGCGGCGGCGGCGGTTCCCGCGCCCGCGGCATCGGGCAACCAGGAAATCTCCCTCTTGGCCGAGGTTTTTGAGGATTTCCCGGGCCAGTCGCGGAACCTCGAGAATTCAAAGAAGGAGGGCGCATGGACCTTCTGGGATCCCCAGGGCCGCAAGACCGCCTCCGGCCGCTTCAAGGACGGCAAACGGGTTGGCGAATGGGTCATCTTTGAGGACACGCGCGGGGAGATGCGCGGCGAGTACAAAGACGGCGCCCGCAGCGGCAAGTGGACGGTGTGGAACGAGAAGGGTCAGAAGCTGGCGGTGGGCGAATACCTCAACGAGAAACGGCACGGCGAGTGGACCGAATGGAATGATCAGGGCCAAGAAGCCAGCGGCCCCTACGCCGATGGAAAAAAGCAAGGCCGCTGGGTGGTCTGGCACAATAAAAACAAGAAAGCTGCGGAAGGCGAATACCGAGGCGGTCTCAAGCACGGCAACTGGACCTATTACGACGAGACCGGCACCAAGGTCGCGGAGGGCGCGTACCTGGACGGCAAGGAGCACGGCCATTGGATCTACCGCTATCCGGGCGGCAACAAGCGGGAGGAAGGGGAATACGTGAACGGCGAACCCCAGGGGGATTGGACCTTCTGGCACGAAAACGGCACCAAGCGCGCCGAAGGCAAGTACCGCAACAAGGGCGCGGAAGCCTGGTGAACCAGCCCTTTTCCCCTCTGGGAAAAGGGGCGCGGCTGTTCAACCTAAAAAAGGCGGTTGAAAACGAACCGGACGAAAAGCAAGAGACTGTCCCTTCCCGCAGGGGGGGACTGTCCCTTGCGATATAACGACCTAACTTTCAACTGTCTTTTTTAGGTTCAATACTTGATGATGAAGTTCAAAACCTGGTAGGGCGGGTTGGCGCTGCTCAAGGCGACGCTGCTGTTGCTGGAGCTATTGCCGCTGAAGGTGTGGGTGTGGGCGTCGTCCGCTGGTGCGCTCAGGACCGCCGGGTTTTGGACGCCAATCGAGTCCTCGGTTTCCGCCGCCGTGGTCCCGGAGAACGAATGCGTGTGCGCGTTGACGACGTGAACGTGGTCAATGGTGCCGCCCGTTTCGCCCAACGCGCTGCCATTGCCGGAAACCGCTTTGCCCAAGGGGAAGCGCTGCTTCATGTTGGGCAGGCCAAAAGTCGTGGCTCCATTGCCCACGCCGTAAGTGGTGCCGAGGGTGTTGAAGAGATCCCCGTAGGTGCTGCGGCTGACATTGCTGCCATCGCAAAGCAGCCAACCCGAAGGAGCCGAGCTGCCCCCGTACATCATGATGGAACCCAGGGGTCGGCTCAGGCGGATCCAGTTCCCCGAACCGTTGAAGCCCTCGAAGTTGCCGCCCCCGGCGTAGCGCAGGCTGCCGGTCACGTTGGCGGAGGTCGTGCCGACCCTGAGGCCGCCCGAAATTTCGAGGTTCTGCGAGGGCACGGTGGTGCCGAGGCCCAGGTTGCCCGAAGCCGACAGGTAGAGCCGCGCCGTTCCGCCCGTGACGGCCGCCCAGTTGCCGGAGCCGGCGTGATAGAGGCCGGTGGTGGTGTCCGAGGTGAAACTCAGACCCGGCGCCGCCGCGCTGCCATCTCCGGACATCAAATTGCCCAGGGCCGAGATATTGCCGCTCAAGGTCATATTGCGAAATTCATTGCTGGAAGATGCGCCGAGATCCAGGGTGTTGTTCCCAGAGGGCAGCAGCGCGGTGGCGATGGACACCGAGGACAGGTTGCTCAAGGCATCCTTGGCATAAGCGTCCAGATCGCTCACCAAAGCCGCGGTCCCCGTGGCGTCGCGGATGAAGATGGTACGGCTCGCCGTGGGCTCGGCGAAGGCGAGCGTCGCCTCGAAAGCGTCGGCGGTCGCCCCTTCGAGGACCACGGTGTTACCGCTCAGCGTCGCGGTCAGGGTGATGACGTCCGCGGCGGCGTCCCCCAGCGTGCTGTTGCCGTTGGCCGCGAGGTTGCCGGAAAGCGTCAAGTCTCTGGAGTGCGTCGCGCCCCCTGCGACATTGGCGCTGGAGGAAAGCGTGGCGTTACCGCTGAGGGCCAGGTTGCCGCTCACCAGGACCGCCCCAGCCACCTTGAGGGCGCCGACCACGTCCAGCGTGCGCCCTGGGCTCGCGGACCCGATGCCCACATTGCCGCCGTTCAGCACGCTGAGGACGCTCACGCCATTGTCCAGCAAATGCAGGATATTGGCCGAGGAGCTCCCATTGTTGACCTCCAGCAGCGCCGTGGGCGCGCTGCTGCCGATGCCGGTATTGCCCCCATCCTGGGTCACCAGCACGGCGGTGGTATTGTCCATCAGGCGCAGGATATCCGAAAGGGCCGTGCCATTGTCCACCAGCAGGTTGGCGGAAGGAGTGGCGGCGCCGACACCGACGTTGCCGACGCTGTAACTCACCGCGTTGCCCGCGTTGGTCCAGGTCCCGCCCGCGAAGTTGACGTTGCCGCCGCCCAGCACCCGCCAGTCCGTGGAATCCCGGT
>JAHFOS010000147.1 GCA_023261545.1 bacterium | reverse complement strand
TGAGTGCCTTCAGAAACTATCGTTGGTGGCAAATTGACAGAGATCTGCCCGTTGCCACTACCAGGATTGGTGCCCAAGTTTTGGGAGCCGGGAATTGAAGCCTGTGTTGCTACCGGCACAGTCACGGCAATGGAATTGACCCCGGCAACGGGCCGTGGGGGGCAAGCCACCCCGTAGAGGCGGATGTTGCGCATCTGGCCGGAGAAGTACCAGTCCTGGGCCCAGGTGTTGCGACCGAATTCCAGTTGTTTCCCTTGGGCTGGCAGATCTGCCTCCGCTCCCCGGCAGCTTCCAATGGGCTTGCCGTCGGCGAATAGCGCCAGTTCCCCGGAGATGCTATCTCGCACGGCATAAATTTCATGCCGCGCTCCTGGTTTCGGCAACCAATCAGCTTCAAGTTGAGGTCCCCCGTGGTAGCCGAAAACCAGCCGGCCGGGCGGTACGCCAAAGATGCCATTTCCGCTATGGTAAAGCCAGAAACCATTCAACTGTTCCGCTATCCAGGAAGGGTTGGAACTGGCATCCGTTGAGAAGCTCAGTTCCAAGGCCAGGGTAAAGGATTGCCGTCCCGCAGGCCCTGCAAAAGCTCCAATATTCACATAATCGGACTTGCCATCAAAAGCCAGCCCCTCAGGGCCCCAACGAGGATGGCCCTTGATCTCTCCGTGAAAGCCGCGATAGGTGGAATCACGGGCCACCGAGCCAAATCCCTCATCCATGCTCCAGCGCGAGAGCAAACGGCTTTGCTCCCGCAAAGGGCGCAGGGGCCAGGCTTCGAAACGGAGCACGCGGATGGCCGCACCTCCGGCAAACATGGCCAAACCTGTGCTGTCCAAGCGATCCGGATAAACGCGGGTGGCGAAGGCTCCCCTGTCGTTGGCGAAGACCTCCACCACCGATCTGTCTATAAAGATGTGCAGGCGCAGGTTTTCACCAGGTTCCAAAGCGAAGTCCCCGCGCTCGATCCCATTCTTATGAGGGTCAGAGCGGTAGCGATCTAGCTTGAATTGTTGGGAATTCCTCTCATAGGTTATTAGTGTTTCCTCTTCGCCGCCGGGAGATCGGCGCAGCGCCAAGGTGCAGGAGGCGGCGTCCCGAAGCTCCACCTCCACTTGCATCTCCATACATTCCCCGTTCCAGTCCTGAGGCACCCAGGGGGCTCCAGGATTTATCAGAAAGTCTTCCCGGTGCCAGCCGACGCCATCGCGAAGCTCCGCTAATTCAGGCACCGGGGACTGCAATAGTTTTCCTTGAGCGTTCAAATTGAGAATGCGGGGCAGGCTGAAAACATGGGCCCAGCCGGCCGCATGGTGCTCCTGGCTGCTGCGCTGGTCGGGCAGGATGCCGATGGCCAAGGTCCGGCCCCGGTCGTCACGGGCGATGCTGGGACTCAGAAAGAGGGGCATGATGTCAAAAAGACTCGGCTGCGCATCGCGCACTTCGAAGCGTTCAGCCCTCCAGGTTCCCGTCCAATAAAGGGTTTTCTGCAAAGGGGGTACCGCCGTGACGCAGAAGAGCCGCTGCTCACCGAAGGCCGCCACGACCGGCATCTCCCAGAAGCTTCCGGAAATCGTATTGCTCCCGGAGAAAAATACGCCCTTATATTTCCAGTTCAACAGGTCCGGGGAGTTGTAATGCAGCGCAGCCCCGCCCTGCTCCAGCGCTGTGCCGATGACCATCTGATAGACGCCATCCTCTTTCCATACAAAGGGGTCGCGGAAATCATCCACGGCCACACCCGCAGGAATACGCTGGATGACGGGATTGGCGGGATGCTTATACCATTGGCCTCCCGAGTCCGGCAGCGCCAGGTTGACACCGGCGTAGCGGCCATTCACGGCCGTGTACAAAATGGCGGGACCAGCAGGAGTAGGCACCGAGCAACCCGACCAGCAGCCCCGGGAATCGTTGCCTTCTGGATCCGGGCTCAAAGCCAAGGGGCGATGCTCCCAGTGCACCAGGTCCGGGCTCTCGAGGTGCCCCCAGTGGATCTGTTCCCAGTAAGGCCCCGCAGGGTTGGCCTGATGGAACAGATGAAACCGGCCATTGTGCTGAATGAGACCATGGGGTTCGTTAGTCCAACCCATGGGTGGAATGGCATGAAAAAGGGGACGGTGACGATCCCTGCCGTAGCGCTCATCTATCTCCGGAAAATCAGGAACCGGCACCTGAACGATGTTCCGGAAAAAGCCAGCTATTTCATCGCGAGACAGCGCTCGATTGTAGAGACGGACTTCATCCATAAGACCGTTGTACATGCCGCGGGCAAAAATTTTGGCCGCAACTGGCCCAATGGCGTCGCATCCCATCAACAGATCCGCATCCTGCGCTATCTTGAGGGTGCCTGACACGTCGAGATGGTTCAAAAGAGCCCCGTTGACATAAATGGAGGCACCGGCGACAGGATCGAATGTGGCTGCCAGGTGCAGCCAAACCCCCACAGGCACCCGCCAGGAACTGCGCAATGCCCGCCAGGAACCGCCTTGATGCACAAATAGAACCAACCGTCCCCACTCATCAAGGCCGAAGGCGCAACCCGCCTGGACCGAGCGGCGCGAAAGAAAAGGCGCGAATACCGTAGGCCAGGCCTGGACAGCAGCCCAGAGTTCAATGCTGAACGCCCCAGGCGTCCAGGGAGCTTGGGTGGCGGGGCACCGAACATAGGTATTGAGGCCGTCGAAATGTAGTGAGCCCAGGGACACTCCTTTTCTCCATCCAAGGTATCCCGGAGCGCCGACAACAACATCCCGCCGGGCTCCCGCAAGATCGAAAGCCTCCGCTCCGGTTCGCTCATCAAGCGCCCAATGGGCCACGGGACCTTCCGCGGCCCCCAACCCTCTGTGCCCGGCAGTCCCAAGCAGACCTGCGACCATAATCACGCCGATGAGTTTTGAGTAAGTCCTTGCATTCTTAATCCATGAATTATACGGATGATCGCTCATTTTGGTGATGAACCATGGACACACTGGCGTTTGGTGAAGTGCTCTGGGATGTGATTCAAGGTGAGGAGCATCTGGGCGGGGCCCCTTTCAACGTTGCTGCGCATCTTGCACGCCTGGGTTGTCGCTCGCACCTGATTTCACGCGTCGGCGAGGACGATCGTGGTCGGCGTATCCTGGATCGCATGCGGTCCCTGGGTATCCGCGAAAACTGGGTGCAGCGCGATAGCTTGCATCCTACCGGGGTCGTGGAGGTGCGCTTGGATACGGAAGGGCAGCCGAGCTATAATATTCTTGAGGCGGCTTGGGACCACATTGAGACTGGAGGGGAAGCCCTTCAGGCGTTGGGAGAACGAACCTGGGATGCTTTTATCTTCGGCACCCTGGCACAACGCTCGCCCGTTTCGCGCGCCGCGCTGACGGCTCTGCGCCGTGCGGTGCGGGCCCGCGTCGTTTTGTACGACATCAACCTGCGGCCTGGCTGCGAGGATCTCGGAATCGTGCGGCTTTCCCTGAAGGGCGCTAATATCGTCAAGCTCAACGACCATGAAGCACGGCTCCTGGGTCCATGGCTTTTCGGAGCCGAACTCACTGATCAGGAACTGGCCAATCGCCTGTGCCGCGAATTCGGCGCGGATGTGGTCTGCCTGACGCGAGGCGCTGAAGGATGTTCGGTGTACTGGCGGGGAAACTGCGAGCATGTTGCCGGGACCAAGGTGAAGGTGGCCGATGCCGTGGGAGCGGGAGATGCCTTCGCCGCAGCCTTTTTGTGCCGTTACATTGCGGGAAGCACTCCGCCAAGCTGTGCCGCTTTCGCCAATCGCCTTGGAGCCTATGTAGCCGCTCGCCACGGGGCTGTCCCCGTCTATGATGCGGAAATCATGGAGTTTTTGGCGCATCCGGACTGAGCTTCCTTCGTTCAGCCCAAGCCTGAAGGCTCAGGTAGTCATCAACGATTTGACCATGGCGCGACGGGTGCTGCTCGCCTTCAAGGGGACGAAGCCTCCCCGACCCAAGCTGCTCTTCACGAACTTGTGGATTCTGATAGCGCACGTCGGCGGATCCTTCCTTATTTCCACGCGCTCAGGAAGCACCCACCTCCTCCTGCGGGTGCGGCGGCCTGGATCTTGGACGCAATACTCGCAGCTGGGTCAACCACGGCACTATTGCCACTCGCTGTTCCGGGGGCTTCCTTGTAAAAGGCTGTCAGTTGCAGATTGCGAGAAGGCATCGGGAAGCGCAGTACTTTCTGGAAGATGTTTTCCATGCCCTCCACATCGCCAACCCAGCGATCAAAAACCCAACCAGCAGGAGGTGCTTCGGCGATCAGTTCAACCATCTCGCCTACGCGGTAAGTCCCGCCACCCAGAGCGCGCGCGACCCGGACTTGGCGCAATCCACTGGACAATGCAACAGCAGCGCTCTCGCCAGACGTTCCCGTACTGGTACCCGCATTGGTCGTTACTGTGCTGGTGCTTCCACTGGTCGTTCCCGTACTAGTACCTCCACTGGTCGTCCCGGTTCCAGTACTCCCACTAGTCGTTACTGTGCTGGTGCTGCCACTGGTCGTTCCTGTACTAGTGCTTCCACTGGTCGTCCCCGAACTGGTGCTGCCACTGGTCGTTCCTGTGCCGGTGCTTCCGCTGGTCGTCCCGGTACTCGTACTGCCACTGGTCGTTCCTGTGCTGGTGCTTGTACTCGACGAGTCTACGCCGCGGAAGAGGCGCAGGTTTTTCATACTCCCCAGGTGGTGCCACGTTTTGGCCCATGTGTTGCGGCCAATCTCAAGCTGCTTACCGGATGCGTTAGCGTCAGCCGTGATACCGCTCTTGCGTGCCAGTTCCACCCCGTCCACCCTGAGGATCAGCGCGCCGTTCACTGCGTCCCGCTGGGCCTGAACTTCGTACCACGTTTCCGGCTGGGGAATCCATTTCGCAACCACCTCACCGCCACCGTGATAGCCGAAGATCATTGTGTTGCCGCCTTGGCCAAAGAGATTGTTACCGCTCCAGTACAACGAGAACCCGTCCAACTGCTCCATAATCCAACCGGCGCGCTGGGACGGATCTCCCGAGAATTTCACGGAGGCGCTAAGGGTGAACGACTGCTGCCTGGCAAAGCCGGGGAAATTTGCCACGCTCACATAGTCCGTGGAACCATTGAAATAAAGGGAGTCGGCCTGCCAGGACTTGGATCCCGACGTGATGCCCGCATATCCATTCCCCGTGGCATCCAGTGCGGTGGCACCCGTGAGATCATTCAGCTTCCACCAGGCCACAAGGTTGGAGCCGCCGACCCTGACGAACCCTTCCGTCGAAGCAGAGCGCAGACCATCTGAAACTGATGCGGTCAGTCGCACCCGCCCAGGATACAGAATAGTATGGGCATAGGTCCTGGTATTGCCACTTCCCTGCAGCGTCACGGCTTGGCCATCCACCAGGAGGGTGGCCGTGAGAGGGTTGCCATCGGGATCGCTGAGATTGAGCTGAACATTCACCACGTTTCCTGGCTGATACAGGAGATCGTCGAAACCCAGGCTCAGCGCCGGCGCTCGATTGGCGGGCCCCTTAGTGGGCAGCAGCACGCCGTTGTAGAGTCGCACATCATTCATCAGCCCCTTGAAGTGCCAGGTTTGGGCCCAGGTATTGCGGCCGATCTCAAGCTGTTTCCCCGAAGCGTTGACGTTGCCCGTGGCCGTGGTCACCCCACCCAGCTCCACGCCATCAGCGAAGAGGATCAATTCGTCGGTAGTGGCGTCGTGGATGGCCTGAATCTGATGCCAGGTTTCGGGCAGGGGATGCCATTCCTTGGCCACCTCGCTTCCGCCGTGGTAGCCGAAGACCAGGGTGTTGCCGCCATGGCCAAAGAGATTATTGCCGCTCCAGAACAGCCAGAAGCCGTCCAGGTGCTCCACGATCCACCCTGCGCGCTGCGAGGGGTCGCCCGCAAAGTTGACATTGGCACTGATGGTGAAGGACTGCTGTCCTTGGAAACCTGGAAAGCTGGAAACGCTCACATAGTCTGTACTCCCGTTGAAATTGAGAGAACCGGCTTGCCAGAGAGTACTGCCCACGACATTGCCAGAGTGGCCCTGACCGGAGGTATCCTGGGCTATGGTTCCAGATCCCTCGTCCAGTTTCCATCTAGCCACCAAGCTGGCGCTTTCAACCCTTAGGGTCTTTTCCACGGCGGCCTCCAACTTTCCATCTGAAACCACGGCTCGCAGGAGGTAGGTTCCAGCCAGAGTCGGGGTGAACGTGTTATTCCAGTTCCCCGAGCCTCCCGTCAGCACCCTGGATTGACCGCCGATGGCCAGCGTGGCTGTCAAGCTGTCGCCCTCCGCATCACTGCCCTGGAGGCTCAGGGCGATGGCTTCACCCGTCTGGTAGATGCGTTCCGTAAAGGCCAGTTGCGCGGATGGCGCTGTATTCGCCGACGCGGGTGCGGTCGAATCCGTCAGGACGACGCCGTTATAAAAGCGTACGTCCTTCATCTTCCCCAAGTGATACCACTGCATGGCCCAGGTATTGCGGCCGATCTCGAGTTTTTTCCCTGAAGCATTGGTATCGGCCCAGGCACCCGTCTTTTTGGCAATTTGGGTGCCATCGGCATAGAGAAGCATCTCACCCGCTACCGCGTCGCGAACGGCCCTTATAGAGTGCCACGAACCGGGCTGCGGACGCCAAGAGGTTGCCACCACTTCACTGCCGCCGTGGGTGCCGAAGATCAGCGCGTTGCCGCCATGGCCAAAGAGATTATTGGCACTCCAGAAGAGCGAGAAACCGTCCAACTGCTCAACGATCCAGCCATCGCGCTTGGTGGGATCGCCATCGAAAAGCACATTGGCGCTCAAGGTGAAGGATTGCTGGCGAGCAAAGCCTGGGAAATTCGTCACACTGATATAGTCGGAGCTGCCGTTGAAGGATAGGGAGTCGGTCTGCCAGGTTTTGCTGCCAATGACGCTGCCCACATGTCCATTTCCTGATGAGTCCTGGGCCGTGCTGCCCGACCCTTCATTCAATTTCCACCAAGCCCAAAGCTTGGAGCCGCCCACGCGCACAAATTTCTCGGCAGCTGCTATTTTGCTACCGTCGGAAACACTGGCCTCCAACCTTATCCGCCCGGCATTTTTCGTCGTAAACTGATAGGTTTTCGTATTGCCTGCGCCTTGCAGTGTCACGTTCTGCCCGTCCACCTTCAATGTAGGAGTCAAAGCCGCCCCTTCGGGATCGGAAACCACCAGGGTGATCTGTGCCGTTTCTCCGTCCAAGTAAAGGTGGTCATCGAAACTGAGGCTCAACGTCGGCGGGGAGTTGTAAATGACCCCTGACGGCAGCTCAACCCCGGTCAGAACACGCACGTTGTTCATACGCCCCTTCCAGTTCCAGGTTTTGGCCCAGGTGTTGCGACCGATCTCGATCTGCTTCCCCGAGGGGTTCACACTGGCTGTGGCGGTGCCTACACCCTTGAGTTCCTGTGCGTCAGCAAAAAGCACCAACTCGTCGGTTTCGGCATAGTGGACGCCCCGCACCTGGTACCATGTGTTGATCTGGGGATGCCACTCAGCCGTCACCTCGGATCCGCCATGATAACCGAAAACCAAGGTGTTATTGCCTTTGCCGAAAAGGTTGTTGCCGCTCCAGTACAGCGAGAATCCATCCAAATGCTCCACGATCCATCCGGCAAATGTGGATGGATCCGCCCCGAAATAGACATTGGCGCTGACGGTGAAAGACTGCTGACCCCCGATACCGGTAAAGCCATTGATGCTCACGTAATCCGAATTTCCATTGAATGAGAGCCCGTCCGCTTGCCAAGCTGCGGTGCCCACGACGTTGCCCGAGTAGCCCTGCCCCGAGGAGTCCTGGGCGATGGTGCCGGAACCTTCGTTGAGCTTCCACCATGCCAGCGGAGTGGCCCCCTCGGCCGTCGGCCAAGCCCAGGCAAGTATGCAAGCCCATCCGGTCAACAGGAACGATCTCATTTGCCTTCCCCCTATTTAAATGTCAAGTTATATTATATAAGTTGTAAATCAAAAAGTCAACTTAAATAATTACAACTTTTCATATTTATAAAAAGTGGCGCCAGTAATGTGCTTCACAAATGTTATTAAAATTCACTGCCGTTTCCCCGTTGGCTATAAACTGCACGGGCCTCGGCCAGTTATTCGCGCAAGAGTTAGAGATAGATTTTAAAAATTTCACCCAGAAGATGGTGATTTTCCCACCTGTACACTTGAAAAACACACAAACGTTAGCGTCTTTGCAGCTTGAGGTTCTGGGACAGAATCTTCGCAGACTGCCATCAAATGCACACTAAGTGTTTACAAAACAATCTGTTTCTGAAAATGCTCTTCAAAAGGTGGCATGAACCAACCAACCAGCTCCCAAGCGAGGCACCTCATAACTCTAAAAATATATCATTATTAGATGACAACTTCTTGTAAAATATTTTTCATTCATATTGACATTTATGAATTGTTGTGCTACAATACATCATTCTTCGTGTGGAGGTTGCCGCCATGAATGATGCTTCGAATACGACAACAAGGCATGGGAAGTCCGCGGTGTCCCTGGCTATGAACCTCTTCACGCTGATTGAACTTTTGGTGGTCGTTGCCATCATCGCCATCCTGGTGTCCATGATATCTCCGGCTTACCGCCAGGCCATTGCCGTGGCCCAGACGGTGGTTTGCTCCAACAATCTCAAAAACGTAGCCGTTGCCTTCAGCACTTACGTGTCGGATTTTGAATTCTTCCCTCCCCACCGCTTGCTCTGGGAGGATTATGACGATCCCAGCTACTGGGAACAACTCCCCTACTGGGCTACTTTGATACAGGGAAAAGACACGTCGAAAAAGCCCGTCAAGGTGGATAGCTACATCGCGGACGACCAACGAATATTCCAATGTCCCAGCTTGGAAAGTGCCATAACGGAGCCAGACGGTTTGACATGGGAATGGAAGTTCAACACCCACTCCTTGGGCTACGGCTACAACGCCTACTTCCTGGGACCATGGTGCTGGGTTGTGCCGCCGGGGCTGCCCACTCGACCCATATCACCAGGGTTGGCTGATCTCTCCCTTGCCTGGGCCGTGCCGGATCAGTTTGTGCGCATGAATAGCATCCAATCCCCCTCCCAGAATATTCTGGTGGCCGAAACCAGGCCCTGGAATTCCTTCACCTTGTGGTGGCCAGATAGCGGATTGGATCGGTATTTGCAAGAGGGGCAATTCCAGGGAGTGGTTGATACCCGCCACCCCGGCGGTGCTGCCATCGTCTTCAACGACGGGCATGTGGAGTTGCGGAACCGCTTTGATGTCAATCCACCCACGAACCCTTTTGGCACCGGAAACGACACCCATTCTGAACTTTGGGATCCCAAACAGAGAAAAAATCCAAACTTTCACCCATGAGCCTACCGTGAACACCAGCGTTATTGAAACCAAAAAGAACAAGCAGCAGCGCATCTACGACTACATTAAGAACGCTATTCTTAATGGCACTTATTCCAATGGTGACCGGCTGCCTACGGAGGTCCAGATGACCCGCCAGTTTAAGGCCTCCCGGCCGACCATTGGCCATGCGCTGCTGCGCTTGCAAAAGGTGGGTCTCATCGAACGCATCGCGGGCTCGGGCACATATGTGCGCATGGTGGGGCATACCGGAGACCTGAGTCTGTTGGGACTATTGATTCCAGATCTCGGCAATACGGACATCTTCGAGCCCCTCTGCGGTCAGATGTCCGCCGAAGCTTCCCGGGAGCAATTCAACTTGCTCTGGGGGGGCTGCGTGAATGCCAAGGGCGATAGTCCCCTCCAAGTGGTGGAGTCCTGCCGGCACTATGTGCAGCAGAAGGTGGCTGGCGTCTTTTTCGCTCCCTTCGTGGAGGCCAACCCGGAGAATCAGGCCGCGAACAGGCAGATACTGCAGGAGCTGAAGGCCGCCGGCATCCCCATCGTCCTGCTGGACAGGGATGTGACCGTCTTCCCCCACCGCAGCCCCTACGATCTGGTCACCATGGACAATTACCAGGCAGGTTACGTGCTGGCCCAACATTTTCTCGATCAAGGCAGCCGCCGGGTGGATTTCGTCATGGATCCCTTCATGGCCTCCACGGTGGAGCGACGCATTGCCGGCTGCATGGAGGCCTTGCGGCGGGGAGGGTTGAACCCCAGTCAGGCGTGGATCCATTGCGGACAGCCTGACGACCCGGATTTCGTGCGTAGCCTGGCGGAAGATGATGCCGTGAAGTCCATCATCTGCGCCAACGACAAGACGGCCATGACCCTGATGCAAACCCTGTTAGAGATGGGCGTCGCGATTCCCGACCGCATCCGACTGGCTGGTTTCGACGATTTGCCCTACACCCGCTTCCTCAAAGTGTCGCTCACCACCATGCGCCAGCCCTGCCGGGAGCTCGGATCGGCGGCCTTGAGCGCCATGATCTCGCGCATCCGGCAGCCCCAGCTACCGCCACGCACCATCCTGCTGCAGAGCGAACTGGTGGTACGCGAATCTACGGCCGGGCGGAAGACCCAACGCGCCTGAATGAACTGACGACGTGGGGGACAACATACTGGAGATCAGGGACCTCTCAGTTTCCTTCGCGTCAGAACGCGGTGAGGTGCAGGCTGTACGCGAGGTTTCCTTCGATATTCCCCTAGGAAAAACCCTGGCCCTGCTTGGGGAAAGCGGCTGCGGCAAGAGTGTGACAGCACGAGCTGTGTTGGGCCTGGTGGATCCACCTGGTCGCATCCTGGGTGGGAGCATCCGCCTCATGCTCGATAATTCGCTCATTGACCTGCTTGGTATGAAGCCCGAGGGCGAGGAGCTACGTCGCGTGCGCGGGAAAGAGGTGGCTATGATCTTCCAAGAACCGCGCCTTTCCCTCACTCCTGTGCATACCATCGGTGCACAAATCGTGGAAGTTTTGCGACTGCACCTGGGGTATGACGCGGCGCAGGCACGGACAGAGGCCATTGAACTGCTGCGTCAGGTCGGCATCGCGGCACCAGAACGGCGCATGGGGGAATATCCGCATCAGCTCAGCGGTGGAATGTGCCAGCGGGTGATGATTGCCATGGCCCTGGCCTGCCACCCACGCTTGCTCATCGCCGATGAGCCCACCACGGCCCTGGACGTGACCATCCAGGCCCAGGTTCTCGAA
>JAHFOS010000146.1 GCA_023261545.1 bacterium | reverse complement strand
TTGCGGGGCAGGTTGAATTTGAGCAGCACATGCGAGCGCCCGCGCAGCACGCGGCCAAAGCGCTTCACGAGCAGCTTCAGCGCCGGCCCGCGCCGGCCCGGAGCCGAACACAGCACCAGTTCGCTTTCGAGCAGAGTGGCGCGCGTCGCCAGGCGATTGGCGCGCAGCGTGGTGCCAGTTTCGGAAATCTCCACGATGGCGTCCACGATCCCCAGCCGCACCTGGATCTCGACGCTGCCCGCGAAGGAGACGGTCTCGAAATCTCGCACGCCCAGCTTGCGCAGGCGCTTGCGCGTGATGTGGGGAAAACTCGTGCCGATGCGTTTGCCCTCCAGGGATTTGGGGCCGCGCCAAGGGTGCTCCTCGGGGGTGGCCAGCACCATGCGCGTGCGCCCGAGGCCGAGCTCCATGTGCTGTTCCAGCCGCGCGCCGCTCTCCTCGATGAGGTCCATGCCGGTGATGCCGTAGCCGATGGCCCCGGAAGCCACGGCGAGGGGGATGTCGTGGGCCGGCAGGTAGTAAACCTCGATGCCGAGCGCCGCGCAGAGGCAGAAATCCAAGCGCTCCTGGGCGCGCAGCTTGAAACCGGACTCGCGCAACAGGTTCTGCACGGGCTCGAAGACGCGGCCCTTCTTGGGGATGGCGAGGCGTTCGGGTGGCATTTTATTCATAAGTAGTCGAACATGTTGCGCTCGGTCGCGCCGGCGAGGCGCAAGGCCTGGCGCAGCAGCCGGGGCATGGCGTTGAGGGTCCCTAGACAAGGGGTGTGGCAGAGGAGCGCCGCCGCGTGGCAGAGTTTTTTGGCGAGCTCATGGCGATCCTGCGGTAACGCTTCGGCCTCCTCCGCGAGCAGCAGCGAATCGAAGGGCTCCTCGAGATAGACGGCCAAACACAGCAGGTAGTAGAAGGCCTGTGACACCTCCAGGGCCACGTCGTCGGCGCTCTGGTGCTCAAGGGCGAGCACGACCTCGAAGGTTTCCTCGTTGAGCTTGCTGAGGATGCGCGGTAGCCCCTCACTCAGGAGACGCGCGCTACCGCTCTCGGGAGGGACTTCGGCGCGCCGTTGCCGCAAAAGGTGGTAGAGTTCACTGAAGTTCATGGGTGACGGCGTTGAATGGCGTTGGACGGCTTGCGGAGCAAATCAACTACACGGGACCATCCCGGCGAGCTTCTCGCGAACGTCCATTCCGCAACTCCGAATTTTTTCGATCCGCGCGCTAAGCTCTGCATACCTTATCATGGCCCCCAACCCTTATTCCCTGACGGTCAGAACCTTCAGGTCCCCGGTCACGTGGCCGGGGCTCAGGTAGCCGATGTAGGAGGGGTTTTCCGCGAGGAAGGCGGCCATTTGCTCCTCGCTGTCAAAGGCCTTGGGAAAATCGGCCTTGCCCGTGAAGACGAGGCGCTTCCACCAGTTGTAGTACTGGGCGGGGCTTTTGCCGATGTAGCGGTCCAGGAAGGACTGGTGCGCGCCGCCCTGGCGGAGCACCGCGGGTCGGGCGATGCGCAGGCCGACCGTCCTGGTCATCCCCGTGAAGAGAGCGCTGATCTCGCGGGCGGAGATCTCCTGGAGTTCGCTGCCGTTGGCGACCACCATCACCACGTCATCCGCCGCCAACGGGGCCAGCAGGCCCAAGGCCAGGATGAGCGATCTCAACATGCGCCGCGCCATGGAGCTTGAAGGCATCTCAGAAGTCGAAGGAGACTCGTAGGGCCAGCAGCGACCAGGAGTCCGCGATGGGGTTGCCACGCACCGCCAGCGCCCCGGCGGATCCGTCGAAAAGGTGGAGTTCGGCCTTGGCGCGCCAGTGCACGCCGAAGTCGCGCCGCAGGCCCATGGCATAATCGTCGCGGCGCAGGCTGGGGGTGGAGCGCTGGGATCGCTCCGCAAGATACTCCCCGTAGCGCAGGAAAGCGCTCCAGCGATCATCGAACTGGCAGCTCAGGGACGCGTACCAGCCTTGGGAATCGAAGGCGAAGCTGCCCACGTTCAGTCCCGCCAGTGCCTTATCGCCCGCCGCCTGGCCGGCGGTGGCAGCCGTGGCGGCGTCCGCGCCACCCGCCCGCGCTGATCGTTCGGCGGCGGCGATGATGGGCTGCGCGTAGGCCCTCTTGAAGTCTGCCGAATACTCGGCTTTGCGCTGAAATATCTGATATTCGCTGGCCAAAGTCCAGCGCCCGCGCTGGTATTCCACGCCAACGACCTTGGGCTCCGCCTCCTGGAGGAGGCCGCGCTCCGACAGGAAGGGCGCATGGAGGGGGCTGTAGAAAAGCGCGGGGCTGTCGATGTCATAATGACCTCGGAAACGAGCCGCGGAAAATCCGAGGCGCAAGCCTTTGAGACCGGTGTTCCAGAACAGGCTTCCCCCATAAACCCTGTCCGTTTCCAACCCCATGGCGGGCGCGTTGTGGGAGCGGCGCAGCGGCTGGACGAACTGGACATCGTCGGGGATATTCAGCGTCCCCACGTAGAGGTGGTAATCCACGTCACCGGCCCGTAGTCCCTTGCCCAGCTTGCCGTAGATCCCCACGCCTGTATAGGCGAGGATGAAGCTGCGCAGGCCCTCGCGATAGACCTCCTGGGGCAGGAGCAGCTCCGTGCGCGCTGAGTCCACGTCGCGGTACTCGTTGTAGAAGCCGAGGGGCAGCCGGATCTTCCCGACCCGCATCCCCAATTTCTCGTTGAAGAAATAGTCGCCATAGCCCCAGTCGAGCTGGACGTCATGGTTGCCCTCGGGGCCATAGTCGCGGCTGAGGATTTGCGCCCCGACGCGCAGCTTTTCCCCGATGCTCCGCGAGGCGTTGAGGTAGGCCTCGGAAAATTCGAAGGAACCGTGTTCCGTGCCCGGAAATAGAATGTCGTTGTGGGTGGAACTCAGGTAGGACTGCGCCAGGGATCCGTGTATCTCCAAGCTCGGTTCCACGGCTCCGAGCCCCCCCGCGGCGGAAAGCGCAGTGAAAACGGCGAGGAGCCCGCGCACCAGGGTCTTCCATCCTGGCCGCGTCCACGGATGGAAAACCGAAGGCCCCTGATGATGCATGGCTTTGCTCCTAGTGCTCGTGAAACCCGTGCTCAAGATTGTGCCTGGGCGCAATGCTTGCGCAACACGGATTCCAGGATATCAATGCGGACGGGTTTGGGAAGATAGTCGCTCATCCCCGCTTGCAGGTAGGCCTCGCGGTCGCCGTCCAAGGCGTTGGCGGTGAGGGCGATGATGGGGATGCCCGCGCCGCGCGCGCGCAATTTTCGGGTGGTTTCCAATCCGTCCATGACGGGCATGCGCACGTCCATCAAGATGGCGTCGTAGGCGCGCCGGCCGACGAGGTCGAGGACTTGCTGACCGTTCTCGGCAAGATCCCGCTCATAGCCGAGGCGCTGGAGGAATTGATCGATCAGCAGCCAACCGTCCGGGTCATCCTCGGCGACCAGGACGACTCCCTTGCGATCAGGCCTGGCAGGTCGCTGGGGAAGCGTCGGCGCCTCCGGCGGCGGAACTGAAGCCGCCGCATCCACCGGATCAAGCTCCACGTGAAAGCGGAAAACGGATCCCTGGCCGGGCACGCTGTGGACGCTGATGCCTCCCCGCATCAGCTCGACGAGCCGCCGCGAGATGGCGAGTCCCAGGCCCGCCCCGCCATACAGGCGCGTGCTCGACATGTCGAGCTGGCTGAACATCTGGAAGAGGTCCCCTTGTTTCTCCGGCGGGATGCCGATGCCGGTGTCCTCCACCTCCACCCGCAGGGTCCAGGAGCCCGCGGCGTGCTGGACAGCGTCGGCCCGCAACTCCACCTTGCCCGCCGCGGTGAACTTGGCGGCGTTGCCCACGAGGTTGTTCACGATCTGCCGCAGGCGCACGGGATCCCCCGTCGCCAGGGCCGGCACTGCGGGAGTGCAACTGCAAATGAAGGCAACGCTCCCGTCCCTGCCCTTGGCGTGGGTTTGCACGGTCTCCTCGATAAGTTCGCGCGGATTGAAGGTCTCACGCCGCAGCGACAACCGGTTCTTTCCGAGTTGAGAGAAATCCAGGATATCTTCCACCAGGCGCAACAGGGATTGGCCGGAGTTGCGGATGGACTTCACGAAGCGGCGCTGATCCGCGTCGAGGTTGGCTTCCTCCAGAAGCTGCGACATGCCCAGGACGACGTTGAGCGGCGTCCGCAGTTCGTGGCTCATGACAGCCAGGAATTCGTTCTTGGTGGCCAGCGCCGCCTCGGCTTCCTCCTTCTTGCCGCGCAATTGCTGTTCGTTCTCCACCACCGCCTGGCGCAGGGATTCCAGCGAACCCGCGAGCAGCCCTATCTCATCCCGGCCCATGTCCGGCACGGACTGGCTCAGGTCCTCGCGGATGCACAACGAGGTCGCCTCCAGGCGGGCAATCCGCCGGATCACCAGGAAATGAAAACCCAGGAATAAGGCGATGATGGCCATGGACATGAGCACGAGAATGCGGGTGAAGGTTTCCGCCGTTTCGGCGTTGTGGGTCTGGAGCTCCCGCAAGACCTTCTGGACGTGGTCGTGGTAGCGCATGCGCAAATCGCCGAGGGAGGCGCTGAGCACCTGGTAATGCTGGCCGAGCCGCACGACCTCGGCGCTCGCCACCGTGGAATCGCGGCGGCTGGAGAGATAGCGGCGGTACACCCCCGGGGCCTGTTCCAGATAAGCGCGTGCAGCGGCGATCATCTCCTCCACTGAGGAACGGAAGGCACCGTAGCGGGAAGCCTGTACCTGATTGAGCGAATCCAGAAGCCTCTCGATGGCGGGCTTCATGGCATCGAGCTGGGCGGCGTCTTCGAGCAGCACCACGGCGGATTCAAAATCGCGGTTGACGCGCTTCAGGTCGGCCTCGATGCTCACCAGCTCTATGGAGTGGGGAAAGAAATCCCGGTTGATGGCCTCGATCTGCTCCATGGCCAGCCGCGTCGAGCGGAACTGATAGAACAGGGTCAGCAGGAATCCGCACAGGACACCCAGAAGGGCGCACAGGGACTTGCTCTGGAGACTCATCTAACCCATCATGGAGCGCCCCCATTATCAAGGGCCGGCGGTTTCCTCCAGGATGGGCTGGCCCCGTGCCGAGGACCTCAGTGATTTCACGACCTGAATTAGGGCTATGGATAAAATATGCATAACGCAATAATTTTCGGCAGGATCGCGGAACTCGACGCAAAATCGCCTGGGCTCATTATCCTGTGAATTCCGTGGCGCCGTCAAAATAATACAAAGTGCAATTCGACTCCCTTATTTTCGCCCAGTTCCTCCTCGTCGTCTATCTGCTGCACCTCGCCGTGGCGCGGCGTGTGCAACCGCGGGAGTGGCTGCTGCTCGGCGCGAGCTGCATCTTCTACATGGCCTGGGACGCGCGCTTCATCGTGCTGATCCTGGGCTCGTGCCTGCTGGATTTCGCCGCCGGGCTACTCATCAGCCGCGCGCCAACGCCAGGAGCGCGCCGCAGGTGGCTGGTGGTTTCGCTGGCGGGCAACCTGGGGCTGCTGTTCCTGTTCAAGTATCTGGACTTCGCGGTGGAGAACCTGAACCGGCTGGGAGCTCTGTGGCCCGGCTTCGCGCCGCTGCTCGCGCCGCACTGGATCCTGCCGGTGGGCATCTCCTTCTACACCTTCCAGAGCATGTCCTACACCATGGACGTCTATCGCGGCGGGCTCCGGCCCGTCTCAAGTTTGCGGCGCTTCCTGCTCTTCGTCACCTTTTTTCCACAACTCGTGGCCGGCCCCATCGTCAAGGCGCACGAGTTCCTGCCCCAACTCGAACTCCGCTACCGCTTCGACGCCGAACGTTTCGGGCGCGGCCTGGGTTTCATCCTGGGAGGGCTCATCAAGAAAATAGTGGTGGCGGACGGGCTGGCCCTGCTCGTCGTGGACCGTTGCTTCACCGAGCCCGGAACCGTGGGCTCGCTGGAAATGCTGCTCGCTATTTATGGCTATGCCCTGCAGATCTACTGCGATTTCTCGGGCTACAGCGACATCGCCATCGGCACGGCCCTGCTCTTCGGCTTCGATATGCCGCACAACTTCGACAGCCCCTATCACGCCGTCAACCCCCAGGACTTCTGGCGCCGCTGGCATATCTCGCTTTCGAGCTGGCTGCGCGACTACCTCTACCTGCCCCTGGGGGGCAGCCGTCTGGGCCGGCGGCGCACTATGATCAACCTCATGATCGTGATGCTGCTCGGTGGCATCTGGCACGGAGCTTCCTGGAACTTCGTGATCTGGGGGGGGCTGCACGGGGCGGCGCTCGTCGCCTACCACACCTGGAAGGACCGCGGCCTGGGGCGTTTGCCGGTCTGGTTGCAGCGGCTTATCTTCTTCCACTTCGTATCGCTGGCCTGGATTCCCTTCCGCTGTCCCGATCCCGCCACCACTTGCGGAGTGCTCAAAACCCTGGTGGCCCTGCGGCCAGGGGTCGGCCTGTCCCTGGCCGGCATCCTTGCGCTGCTGGCCTTGGGAGGCCTGCTGCACGCCTGCGGCATCGAAGCGCAGAAGCGCATGGCCGCGCGCTTCGCCATCACGCCGGTCGTCGTCCAGGCCCTGTGCGTCCTCCTGGTATTGCTCGCCGCCACCTACATGAGCGAGCATTTCCAGACCCACAAGGCCTTCATCTATTTCCAGTTCTGATGCGCCGCGACATCCAGCTCATCGTCCTGCTCGGCCTGCTCTGGGCTCTGGGCGTCGCGGCCTTTGCCCTGGTGCCACGCAGCCATCCTTTCACGGCCAGCGTTACCGATCCGCGATTGGCCGCGTGTTGGCGCCGCATCCAGGACCCCGCGCCCATGGGCGTGGTTTTCCTCGGCTCCTCGCGCACCATGAGCGGCCTCGATACGCCGTTCCTGAGCGAACGCCTGGGCGTGGAAGCCGTGAACCTGGCCAGCAACTGGTACGGCCCCGATCTCTGGCTGAGCCTCGGCCGTGGCGCGCTGGAGAGCCATCGCCCGGCGCTCCTGGTGGTGGAAATTGACTTCCTGCGCCACTATCACGGGCACGTCAACTTCAAAAGCGCCGCGCCGCTGCGCGACGTGCTGGCCGCCCCGCCAAGCTGGGAAACCCCCGCCAATCTCCTTTACAGCATGCCACGCGCCCTTTTGCAGGGGTTGCGCTGGTCGCTGGGTCGCGCGCCGGGACGGGAGCTGGAGCAGCACGGCTTTCTGGCGCTTGAGCAACCCCCAGAAAAAGCTCACCGGGACGCGGAGCGCCGGCGCGCGGAGCTCGCGAGCCTCGGCCCCATCAGCGGAGAGGCCCTGGAACCACGGGGCCAGTTGTCCAAGGAACTCGCCAACCTAGCGCTCTCCCCCCAGCTCGCCTGCTACCAGGAATTGCGCCGGAATTGCGAAGAACACGGCGCGCGCCTGCTGTTACTGCCGCTACCCAAATTCCGCGTCTCGCGCATGACAGATGAACGCCGGCGCTACTGGCGGGAAACCGCGGATCTCCTTGAGCTCCCCCCCGACCTGCTGGACGATCCCACCTGGTGGTTCGACCCGACGCATTTGAACCCGCGCGGCGCGCGCGTCCTGGCCGAGCACCTCGAACCCAGGTTGCGCGTCCTCTTGAACGAGGGCTCTAAGGTCAAGATTTAAGGCTCATCCGAATAATGCGTACTTTTCAAGAGTTTTCACACGGGACCACGATCTGGCAAGGCGGGAACCCCATCGCAATACCGGGGGGATTTTTCCACAGAGGACACAGATTAACACAGAAAATAATCAATCAGGGCTGGGCTCTTTTATCAGTGCCCATCGGTGTAATCTGTGGATAAATCCGAGTTGAGAATACGGAGCATTAGGAAAAAACTGGGGAGAGAACTTTGCCAGAGGTACGCATTAGTCGGATGAGCCAGATTTAATGGACGCCCCAGACTTAGCGGACGCCATCCAGCGCCACCACCAGGCCTTCCTCATCTTCAATCGCCATAAGAAGGCACACAGCCTGGAGGGGTTCAGCGAGGCGGAGCGGGCGGCTTTCACGCTCATTCCCTACATGCTGCACACCAACGAGCCGCGCTGTTTCGGCTTCGTGGAGGACCAGCCCGCCCCCGCGGGAATTTTCGGCTATCGCTTCGAGAGCGCGGTGCGTGAGATTGGCCAGAATTACTTCCCCAAGGATCGTTTCATTCCATCGGCCCCCACGGCGCTCCCCATCGAATTCCTCGCCCTGGTGGGTTCGGTGGGCTCCGTGGGCTACACGGCGCAGTCGGACTTCGACTACTGGTGCTGCGTGCGCGAGTCCCTCAACAGCACCGAAGAGCAGAGACTCAAAACCAAACTGGCCGGCATCGAGGCCTGGTGCCTGGAAACTCTGGACGTCGAGGTCCACTTCTTCCTCACCACGGCGACGAAGCTGCGCGCCAATGATTTCGGGGCGGTGAGCGGGGAGTCCTGCGGCTCCGCCCTGGGCAAGCTCCTCAAGGAGGAGTTCTACCGCGGCTCGCTCCACGTCGCCGGCAAGATCCCCGTATGGTGGCTGGTCCCGGCCGGAGCCGGGGAGGAGGCCTACGCCGCGGTCCGCGCCTGGTTGCGGGATCGGCCGGAACTCATCAACGAATTCATTGACATCGGCCACATCGCCGCCATCCCCATGGAGGAGATGATCGGCGGCGGTCTCTGGCAGATCAACAAAGGCGTGGAGTCGCCCTTCAAGTCGGCCATCAAGATGGCGCTGCTCATGGAGTACGCGGAAGACGGCGGCCGCGGGGATCACATCGCCGACGTCCTGAAACGCTTGGTGCAAGTGCATCCCGACCGCCTGGAGCACCTGGACGCCTACCAGCTCATGGTGGATCGCGTGCTGGATTATTTCGCGCGCACGGGCGACGCGGAGGCCGTCAAACTGCTGCGCGTCTGTTTCTTCCTCAAGGTCAAGCCGCGCGTGCACCGCTGGTGGCGCAGTCCCAACCGGCCGCCGCGCGAAGTGGACGCGCTGCTGCTCGACTACTGCCGCCAATGGGAATGGAGCGAGGCTGACGTGGAGCGCTGGGAGAGCTGGGCCGACCTGCCCATCCGCGATGCGATAGGGCTGAAATCCGCGCTGGAGCAATTCATGCTGAGCGGCGTGCGTTTCCTGCAGCAACGCTGCGCCGGGCTGCCGGCGGCCCCCGCGCTGGCTCCCCAGGACTTCCTCAAGCTGATGATGCGTCTCAAGGCCATCTACGGCTGGGGCGGCGACGGCATCGAGCGTTTCTATCCGCCCTACGACGGCTTCCTGCGCTCGGAGGCCTACACCCTGCGCTTCGTGACGGCCCACGGATGGCACCAGCAACGCTGGAAACTCTACCGCGGACACCATGACCTGCGCGGGACCTTCGGTCGCTTTGAAGAAGGCTTCCTCATCCGCGAGCACGCCGAGCTGCCGCAGCTCGCCGGCTGGATGCTGGCCAATGATCTCATCGGTTCCAAAACACAGTTCAGCGTGTCGCTGCCCGAGGGGGATCGCTTCGCCAGGAACCTGCGCGCCCTCGCGCACCTTTTCCACAGGCACTTCGGACGCCGCCGCACCACTTCCCTGGACCTCGAAGCCTTCGCCAATGCCCCGCGCTGCGATCGCTTCCTGCTGTGCGTCAACCTGCTGCCGGGATCGGACCTCGGGCTCAAAGCCGAATTCTTCCGCGCGTCCAGCGCGCCCGTGGAGGAGCAACCCGGTGTGGACTTTGCCGTGTCGGGCTTCCTGGCCCCCAGCGAAGATGGTTCCGAGCGCGCGGGGTTTGCGCCAGGAGAAGGCGGGGGAGAGGCGGAAATCTCACGCATCATCACATCTATGCTCGGTCCGCGCCAGCCAGCGCCGCCCCCCACTCCCGTCACGACGGTCGCGCCGGAGGCGCCGATCCATGGCACGGGCAAAGTTTCCACGGCTCCGCGCAAAGCCGCGCAGCGGCTGCGCGCGGGCGAAGATCCCCTGAACGCCGGCCAGGAGCACGCCAGCCTGCTGTCCGAGGCCCTGCTCATCGAGATGAATGACTGGAACGAATTCATCCTGCACAGCTTTCGCGGTCGCGGCTGGCTGGCCAAAGTCGCCACCCGCCTGTGCCAGCATGCTCTGGCGCACGGCCTTGAACTTGCGGAAGTGCTGCGCGCCTTTGTCGCGCGCTGGCACCACGACCCGCGCCTGATGCAACCGCGACTGTTGCAGGTCATCCAGGATACCGCCGGCCAGTTGCTGGGGAGCGCCGCTCCTCCTGGTTCTACACCCGGGGAAATCGCAGTCCCCGCCTATCTTTTCGAGATGGGCGGGGAGCCGCAATTGCTGTGGCGGGAAGGGCTGCAAGTGCGCTGCGCCGTGCTCCATGACTGGACCCATGCCCTGGGATACCTCAGCCTGCAACAGCCCGGGTGCTCCCGCGAGCCGCGGCTGGACCGTCTCACCGTGCTTTACGCCCTGCAACAAGCCGTCACCGCGCTCGCCCCCGAAAAATGCGTGTCGGTGTTTATCTCCACTCAAGGCCGGGGGGCCGTCATCGCCATCGTGGACGAAGCGCGCAATTTTCTGCCTCTGCGCCTCGAGCTCAGCGAGTTGCGCGTCTTCCTGCCGCGCCTCGTGCATGGCCTGCTCCTGTGCCACCCGGGCGCAGCCGCAAACGCGCCCCCTTCCCCGCTGCGGGTGGGCTGGGTGGTCCTCAAAGATGACGGCGCGCATGAATTCAGGGACCTCACCGCCCGCTCCCTGGAGGTCGTGCGCCCGTCCATCGCGCGTCTCACCCCCCTCGGGTTGCGCCTCCCCGCCAGGGAAGCCCGGGACTTCCTCGAACGCTACGCCCTGGAAGGGCGCTGTCTTTTCTCCGCCACCACCGCCGGACGTTTCGATGCGCTGGTGACGCGCCTGCGCGAGTTGCGCAAAAACCACCTCGAAAAAGGCGCTGATCCCTACCGCGTGATGCTCACCGGGCACGTCCTGGAGGAGGAGGGGACGCGGGAGTTCTTCCCGACCACGCTCTCCAGGTTCTTCCTGAAATACTCTCTGGAAGAAGCGCTCACCGCCGCCATCTATCCCAGCGATCCACCCCCCAACCGCGGGGGCTTCGCCGTGGAGCAACCCTGGCTCGAAAAGCCGGACGGCGGGAACCCGCCCCGCAAGGCAGCGTTGCCGGAAGACCCGGAAGCCTAGGATAAGAGCCGTGCTGGCACGCTTATC
>JAHFOS010000145.1:4167-11147 GCA_023261545.1 bacterium | reverse complement strand
CCTGATTTTTCCTGCTTTCCTGCTTTCCAGATTCAAATTCGGCTCATCCGAATAATGCGTACTTTTCAAAAATTTTCACACGAGTCCACGATTTGGCAGGATGGAAGTCAAATGTAATACCGGGGGGATTTTTCCACAGAGAACACAGATTAACACAGAAAACAACCCATCGGGGCTGGCCTCTTTAATCAGTGCCCATCGGTGTAATCTGTGGATAAATCCGAGTTGAGGGCACAGAGCACCAGGAAAAAACTGGGAGGAGACACCACAAGAGGTACGCATTAGTCGGAAGAGCCCGGAATTTTTTATCTGGAATAAGTGCCGGAAAACATGTGTCGGGATTTTTATCAACCAGAAAACACGATGGGGTCTTCTTGATTTTTTCCTGAGTTCCTGAATTCCAGATTCAAATTAACTCTTCGCGTTTTGGACCCGTTCGCCATGACGTTCATCCTTCATTCCCCCGCCGCGCGCGATTCCAGCACACCCCCTTCACCGGCCACGGCCGTGGCGCCGGGGCCGAGGTCCAGGACCCGCTCCGCGCCGTTGACGCGCGCCCTGAGCCGCATTCCGCCTTTCTCCACCTCGATGAAAGTAGAGGCCGGGCGCACCGTGAGATGGGCGCGGGCTTCGCTGCCGGCGATCCAGGCGTGGGGCGTGAGCAGCAGCAGTTCCAGGCGCCCGCCGCCGATCTCGACGCCCAGGCTGCCTTTTTCGAGGAACACGGCCTGGCGTTCCGTATCCGCGTTTTTTTCCCTGGCCTCCAAGAGCAACAGCGCCTCGCCTTCAAGTTTCAGGGAACACTCGCCGCCAAGGGCGATGCGCGCGAAACTTCCCGCGGGCACGGCGATGCGATCTCCCGCGCCGAGACGCTCGCCCTTGGTGAGGGAGGCCTCTTCGCCACCGTGCAGCCGGCGCACGCCCGGCCCGGCGCCCACCACTTCTCCCGCGACGCCCCGGCGCAACAGCGGCAGCGCGAGGGAAACCAGCAGCGCGGCCGCCGCGAAAAGGCCCACCAGAACGAGCGCGCGCCGCCGGCGCTTTAAGGTTTTGGGAGCCGTTGTCGCGGACCGCAGCCTCTGGGTCGGCAGCCAGCGCTCCAAGGCCCCTTCGCGCTCCTGGGGCGCGCCGCCAAGCTGCAGATCGTGGACGCGCTCCTCAAAGGCCCTTTGGAAATCGGTGCGCGTCTCCTCGGCGTTGAAGCGCTCGAGGAAGCTGCGCAGGAAGATTTCAGGGTCGGCCTCTTCCATCGCCTGGGTGATGAGTCCGCGCAGCGAAAACTCGCGCATCACCCAGCGGGCCTGTTTGGAGCTGGAGCGGATGACCCCCGCCAGGTGGCGCGCGTCGCCTTCTTCCAGGGTGCCGTCCTGATAGGCGTCGAGGAGGCGGTTCAGTTCCTCCAGGCTCATGCGCGCGCGGGCTTCATGGCCTTCTCCACGCAGCGGCGCAGCGCCTCGCGCACCCGCATGAGCTTCATGGACATCCCCGCGGCGCTGTTCTCCTTCATCTCCGCGAGCTTCTTCACGCTCACCATGTGCTGGTAGCGCATTTCCATGAGCTCGCGCTCGTCCGCGCCGAGCTTGGCGATGCAGGCGCGCAAGGCCTTCACCCTTTCGGCGGAATCGTCCTCGCTGGCGGAATCCTCGCCCGCGAGCTGCTCCTCAATGGCCTCATCCACGAGGGACAACGACAGGGTGCGGCGCACCTTGCGCGAGCGGAAGTGGTTGAGGATGCGATGGTGCAGGATGGCGCGCAGCCAGGGGCCGAGTTCGCGGGTGCCATCGAAGCGATCCAGGTGCTGGAAGGCGTCCATGAAGGCCTCCTGGACGAGGTCGAAGACGTCCTCGCCGTTGCCCGAGGAGCGCGCCGCGAAGGCGCGCAGCCGGCCCTGGTAGAGCAGCACCAGCTTGCCGAAATCCTCGCTGCTGCCGCCCTTGGCCTTCTCGATATACTCCCGCTCATGAAGCTCGAGCTCAGCGAATTCCTCCGGACCCGGGGACGTCACTAGCAATTAACCCCGCTCGGAGAAATATAACCCGGTGAACCCGGATCCATAAAAGTCGTCATCGGCTGCTTCCCCCTCCGCGTTCTCCGCGTGAACAAATCCCAATCTTCTTGCACGCGGAGACGCGGAGCGCGCGGAGAAAACATGAAAGCCTGTAAGGCCAAGAGTCTTTGCCAAGATGCGATGGATCTGAACCGTAAGTTACTAACAGCCGCGCGGTCCAGCCTGCGTGCCTTGGGCCAGCCCCGCCGCGCGCCAGACGCGCCCGCCTTCCAGCAGCTCGAAGGGCCGGAAGCGCGTCTTGTACTCCATCTTGCGGCAGCCCGCGACGTAGTATCCGAGGTACCAGTAGCCGAGGCCGCGCCGCCGGCATTCCGCTATTTCCCGCAGCCCTGAATACACCCCCAGGCTGCGGCGCGCGTAGGCCGGGTGGAAATAGAAGTAAACGCTGGAAAGCGCGTCGGGGCAGACGTCGAGGATGCCCACTCCCAGCAGCGCGCTCCCCAGCCAGTAGCTCATCTCCACGGTGTTGATGGGCGATTCGCAGAAGAACTGGCGGTAGTGCTCGCGCGTCAGGCTCGTGGCGGTCTTGTGCTGCTGCCGCTGGTACAGCTCATAAACCTTGAGGCGCTCATCGTCCAGCACGGGAGGGCCAACCTCCACGCGCAAATCCGCGTTGCGCCGCTCTACGCGCCGCTGCGACTTGGAGGGGCTGAATCCCGCCACCGCCAGCCGGATGGGCACGCAGCGCTGACACGCGCCGCAGTTGGGCCGGTAGAAATAGGAACCGGAGCGGCGGAAACCGCGATCCATGAGCCCCTGGTAGCTTTCCGGGCTCATCCGGGGCGCCAAAACCACGAGCTCCGCGGCTTTGAGACCCTCCAAATACGGGCAAGCATGCTCCTCCGAGCGGTAGAGGGGAAAGGGAATATCCCCCGCCTGGATGAGCCCTGGCTCCATCATCCACCCTGAGTTCCCTGGAGGTCCAAAAGCTCCTGGCGCAGCTTCCTGGCGTTCGAGTAGAAAGGATGCGCCGGCGTGATGAGCCGCAGCATGCGCTCCACGAGCTTCAGGGCCTCGGCGGAATTGCCCTTTTTCATGTTGTCCGCCTGATTGAGCAGCCGGGTAGCCTCCAAATCCATCTCGCGGATTTTGGCGGCGGCGCTTCCGGCTGAGAAGCTCTCGGCCTTCTCGTACCAAGCGCGCGCCTTTTCCACCTCGTCCTGGCGATAGTGATCGTCGCCCCACTGCTTGTAGGTGCGCGCGACGCGGCCGGGATCGCCCCACTCATCGAGCCGCCCCTGGGCCGATTTGCGGTAGAAATTTCCCGCGTAGGGCTCGTTCCTCACGACCTCGCGCCAGCGCGCCACGGCCTCCTCGATCTCGCGCTTCTTCAGGGCCTCCTCGCCCGCGCGCAGGGCCTTTTCAACCATGGGAATGCGCTGGCGCAGGTCCGTGGCCTCCGGGGGTTTCTCCTTCTCGATCATCGCCAAGGCCTCTTCGGCGCGACCGGAGTCGTAGAGTTCCTTTATTTTTGCAAGTCGTTCGCTGCCTTCGATGCGCTGGAGGATTCCCCGCGCCTCTGTCGCGAGCGGGGAATCCGCGGGCACATGGGCCGCGGCCACGCGGGCGGCGGCGAAGTCGCCGCGCGCAAAAGCGGCGCGCAGCTCGCGCAGGGCCGCGTTTTCCTTCTGGCGGCGGTCGCTCAGGGCCATGGCCGCCGTGGCCTGCTCGCGTTCCTTGTCCCCCAGGCGCGGCAGGATCTTTTCGTAAAGCGCGCGCGCCTGGCTCCAGTCTTCTTTCTCCAGGGCCGCGCGCGCCGCGCTCAGGCCGCCCTCCACGTAAGCCGCGCGCGCATCCGCGAACAGCGTCGAGTACAGCACGCGAAAAGGACAAGGCGCCGGCAGGGCCTCGAACTCGGCGAGCACCTGCTCCCATTTGCGTTCGGACGCCAGCGCCTCGGCCCGGAGCACGACGCGCATATGCGGCTCTTCCTCCTTGATCCAGGCGATTTGCTCGTTGGCCAGGGACTCGACCTCGCGGCCCGGCCGTACCTCCACCAGCTCGCGCGCCAGGCTTTCCGACTTCACCCAGTCCAGCTTGCGCGGATCGCCCCCGGCCCGGTCCATGGCGCGCGCCAGATCGCGCAGGATTTCAGCCCAGGGCCTGCCAGGGGCGAGGGACTTGGCGGCTTCCGCCGCGTCGGCGTAACGACGCTCGCGGTAGGCCTTCACCGCCTGCTGGATGAGCGCCTCGGGTTCCTTGCGGGGGTCCTTGGCGACGGGAGCCGGATCGCCGCGCAGCCACAGCCCGAGGATGGCGAGCAAAGCGAAGCCGCCGATAGCCGCCACCAGCAGCCAGCGCAGCGCGGGTTTGGCCGCGACCGGAGGCGGAACCCCGTAAGCCAGGGGATCGGGCACGGGAGCGCCGAGCGCGGCGGGCTCTACCCGCGCCAAGGCCACACCCGCGCCCTCCGGAGCGGCTTGCGAGCTCTCCACGGGCTGCGCCCCCCTGCCGGCGGAGGGGGCCGCGGCTCCGCGCGCGGGGGCGAAGCCCGAATCCCCCGGGGTGGGCGCGGGGTCCACATGAACCGCCCCGGCGGCGGGATGGGGCATGGCGGAAGTCTCCTCTCCCGCCCCCAGAACCCGCACCTTGTAGGAAACGCGTTTCGACAGCGTCACGCGGTCGCCGTCGCCCAGCGGCTGCTCGTCAATCCTGCGCCCATTGACATAGGTGCCGTTCTTGCTGCCGAGATCGCGCACCATGAGCTTGTCGCCCGTCGCCGCGAACTCGCAGTGGCGGCGCGAGATACCCTCGAAATCAAGGGCTATTTCACAAGCGGAATCGCGCCCGGCGCGCAGGGGAGCCCCGGCCTCGACGGCATACTCGCGACCGCTGCCCTCGTCCAAGATGGCGAAACGCATGTCTTTATTTTAACCCTGGGAAAAATTTGTCGCGCCGGCAGCGACTGCGCCTAAAAACGGCAGTTGAAAGTTAAGTCGTTATCTCGCAAGGGACAATCCCCCCGGCGTCCCCCATTCGAGGGGATGCGGGAAGGACCGTCCCTTGCTTTTCGTCCGGTTGGTTTTCAACTGCCGTTTCCAGGTTTATTGCCTTTCTAGAACTAACGGCAGCCGGAACCAAAAAAGTCGTCAACAGCCACCTCCCCCTCCGCGTTCTCCGCGTGCATAAATCCCAGTCTTCTCTTGCATTTTGCACGCCAGCGCATAACGTAGTAGTTTTCTTGCACGCGGAGAGCGCGGAGAAGACAACTCGCGGGCTTCGTTTCAAAGAGGAAAATGCGTAAGGCACCAACGACAAACGCGGCGGAGACCCGCCCCAGGACGGTACGCCGAGCTTGAAAGATCCCCGTTAGTTTAGAATCGGCCGTCTTCTAAACCCATTATCATGATAGACTACGCCGCAGCTTGGCGCGAGCGCCTGCAGGGTCGGGGCAATCCCGAATTCGCCCGCTTCGTGGACGTTTTCGAGACCCAGATCGAACTCAAAAAACAGGGTAAAATAGACGACAAGCTGTTTGCCGAGACGCGCCTGCGGCTCGGGCTCTACGGCCAGCGCTACGACAACGGCCATCGCTTCGACGGGCTCAAGGTGCGCGCGCTGGCTTTCCCCGCCCACGGGCTCAAAAAGGGTCCCGACACCGAGTGGGACGCGCCGGGCATGGTGCGCATCAAGATCCCCTACGGCGGGGTGAACCCGGAACAACTGGAGGCCATCGCCGAACTCTCCGAGGAGTATGCGGATGGTGTTTCCCACGTCACCACGCGCCAGGACATCCAGCTCCACTTCGTGCATATCGAAAACACGCCCATGCTCATGCGCCGGCTGGCCGCCGTGGGCATCACCACGCGCGAGGCCTGCGGCAACAGCGTGCGCAACGTCACCGCCTGCCAGGTGGCCGGGGTGTGCGGGACCGAGGCCTTCGACGTCACGCCCTACGCCACCGCCCTCTACCGCTTCCTGCTCGGCCATCCCGATACCATGGAGTTTGGCCGCAAGTTCAAAATAGCCTTTTCGGGTTGCGGCGACCGCCCGTGCGCACTCACCAATTTGCACGATCTGGGCTGCGTGGCCCGCACCGAAGTGCGCGGCGGAAAAACCGTGCGCGGCTTCAAGGTCGTCGTGGGAGGCGGTCTGGGCGCCGTACCGCACGAGGCCAGAACGCTCTACGATTTCCTGCCCGAGGACGAACTACTGCCCGTTTCCCAGGCCGTGAGCCGCGTCTTTGGCCGTCTCGGGGAGAAGGCCAACCGCGCGCTGGCGCGCATCAAATTCCTGGTCGCCAAGCTCGGCATCGAGGAATTCAAGCGGCTGGTGGAGGAGGAGCGCAAGGTTTTGCGGCCCGACCCGCGCTGGCGCGACCTCATCGAGGAGGCGCATGGTGTGGCGGAACATCCCAGCTGCCCGCCGCGCCCTTTGGCGGAGGCGGGGATCGCGCCCGCCATGGCCGCATGGCTGCGCACCAACACCCTGGCCCAAAGCCAGGAGGGTTATGCCACGGTGGTCATTCGCGTGCCGCTGGGCGATCTCTCGGCGGACCAGATGCGCGGGCTCGCCGCCATGGCACGGCGCTACACCTCCGGCACGGTGCGCTTCTCTATCGAGCAGAACGTGGTCTTCCGCTGGATCAGCCGCGGGGATCTGCCGGATTTCCACAAAGACCTGGTGGCGCTGGGCCTGGATCGCACCCATGCCGGCACCATCGCGGACGTCACCGCCTGTCCTGGCACGGACACCTGTAAACTGGGCACCTCCTCCTCGCGCGGGCTCGCCCACGAGCTCATGAAGCGTTTTGAGAGCCGCCTGGGAAGCATGGATGCGGACGTCGAGCAGTTGAAAATCAAGGTGAGCGGCTGCTTCAACAGTTGTGGCCAGCACCACGTCGCCCAGCTCGGTTTTTACGGCGTCAGCCGCAAGAAGGACGGGCGCTCCGTGCCGCATTTCCAGGTGGTCC
>JAHFOS010000145.1:0-4157 GCA_023261545.1 bacterium | reverse complement strand
GCCGCTATCCCATCCAAAAACGTGCCGGCTTTCGTGGACCGCATCCTGGAGGCGTACCAGAAGCAGCGCGCGGCGGGGGAATCTTTCTCGGACTACATCGCGCGCCTGGGCAAGAAAGAGGTGCGCGCCCTGCTCCAGGAGTTCATCGAGATGCCCGGCTTCGACGCCCATCCCGAGTTCTACAGCGACTGGGGCGAGTCCCGGCTCTACAGCACCGACGACAAGGGCACCGGAGAATGCGCCGGAGAAGTGGTTTCACTCTTCGAATTCGAAATCGCCGAGAGCGAGCGCGAGTATTTCGAGGGACAACTGGCCTTGGAACGCGGCGATCACGACCGGGCCGTGGAAATAGCCCATGGCGCCATGGTGGCGGGCGCCAAAGCGCTGGTGCGCCTGCAATACCGCGATGTCCTGAACGAACCCGCGGCCATCGCCGAGGAGTTCCGCCGCCGCTACGTGGAGGCCGGCCTGTTCTCGAAAAACTTCGCGCACTACTTTTTCAAGTCCCTTGCCTCCCACGCGGGGGCGCGGGCGAACTCCGACGTGGCGCGCCAGACCCTTCAGGAGGCGCACCTGTTCATCGAGGAGGCCATGAGCTGCCGGCATAAAGTGGCACTTCCAACGCTGCCGCTCGCCGCGGCTGGCGGCCCGGTCAGCGCGCATTGAAGAGCGCCATGGAACTCCAATTTCCCCAGGTCAAAATCTTCCTTGCGGCCGGGGCCAGCTACCGGCTTGAGGACGTGCGCGCGACGTTCACCCGTTGGATCCAGCAGGAGGCCCTCCCGGAACTCCTCATCGACGTGGCCGACTACTCGCACATGCACCAGGGGCCCGGGGTGGTGCTGGTGGGGCACGAAGCCAACTGGAGCCTGGACGAGGGCGAGGGCCGCCCGGGATTGCTCTACGGTGTTAAGCAACAGCGACCGGGATCGGCGCGAGCTGTCTTAATCCACGTCTTTCGCCGCGTCTTGGAGGGCTGCGTCCTGCTGGAAACGAGCCTGCCCGGTTTGCGCTTCGACCCTCGCCGCGCGCGCGTCACCCTCAACGACCGCCTGGGCGGCGACGGCGGCGAAGCGGCCTACCGCGCGCTGGAAGCGGAACTCAGGTCTTTTCTTGCCGTCCTCCACGGTCCCGTGCCGCTGCGCCTGGACCGCGAGCGCGACGCCAAACGGCGCATGGCGGTGGAAGTTGCGGCGGAGCTTGCCGCGATCCCCGCGCCCAACGCCTTGCTGGGGAAGCTGGCCTCCTGATTTTCCCACGCCGACGGGGCGGCGCCTTCCAAGACCCGCACCCAATCCCCCCTGGGGAGTTAGGGGGAAAGGAGGGGAAAAACGCCATTGGCGTAAGCCCTCCTCCCAAGGGAGAGGGGGCCTAGGAGGAATGGCATGGGCTGATCAACCCGCGGCCAGGTTTTTGCCGCCCTCCTGAATCTTGTTCTGCGCCTGCACGGAGGTCACGGTCATCACGGCCACCATGCGCAGTTTGCGCTGGTAATTCTGCTTCTCGGCATCGGTGATGCGCATCTTCTGCACCAGGGTATTCTTCTCGCCCAGGATAACCTTGAGTTTCTCCTGGGTTTGCTGCACCTCCGCCTTGAGCGCGCGGACGCGTTCTGTATCTTCAGAGGACTTTGCATCGGCGGCATTGTTCTTCTTCTTGCGCGCCGCGCCCTCGCGTTTCGCCACATCCGCCAGGGCCTGTTGTGTCTGATAGCTCAGGCTGATCAGCCGCTTGATGGCTTCGACGAGGTCTTTGCGGTCAGCCTCATTCGGGAAGATCCTGGTGACCAGGTTTTCGAGGAAAAGCTCCGATTTTTTCAACATATCCAATGAGGAACTCAGGCCCAGCGCAATCTGGCGCGCCTGGTCCTCGAACTCCGCGTTTTCCACCGCCAGCCGGCCCACGATTTGGCGCGTGTGATAGAAATCCTCCATCTGTTCGGGAGGGGCAATGAGCGGCAGTTGGTCGTCGGTGAGCTTCATGTAAGCATGCTCATCCTCGAGGTTCACCTTGGAGAGCTGCGTGGCGCGGTTGAAGTAAACGGTGGAGAGCGCCTGCACGCTGTCGAGGCGGGTTTTGCAGGCGTCGTGGAGCACTTTCTGTTTGGCCATGGCGCTGGTGAACAACCAGCACAGCCGCGCCATGCGCCGCGAGATATTGTTCTCATCGCGCTTGAATTTCTGCTCGTAGTTCTCGCTGATTTTCTCGAAAATGGTCGAGTGGCGCAAGTTCCTATCGAGGGCATCGTGCTGGATGGCGTCCATGATCGCCCGGGCGCAGAGCAGGCCCTTGTCATCCCTGAAGGCGGCGAGGGTGGGATCAGCTTTCGACAGCATGGCCGAGAGGGCTTCCCGCAGCTCGGGTTCCAGGTCCTCGAGGTTGAAGGAGTGATAGTAATGGGGCGGAATGCTTACGAAGGTGTTGCCGAGGCTCATTTCGAAGTAGGAATCCAGCGTATTGTCGTTGGATTCCTTCACGCCGCGCTGTTCGTCGAGCTCCTCATAGAACAGGCAGCGCAAGGGGAAGAGCATGTGCTTCAGGGCCTTGGAGCGATCGTGCAGGCGGCGGTGACCGTAGTCCACGGAAACGGGATAATCGTCGTCCAGGCGGTTCACGATGCGGATGAAGGAGTCCTCGGCGGAGCGCACGTAGTTGATGATGACGTCCTTCTTCATGCGGCAGTAGTCGTAGCACATGCTGATGTTGCCTTCGCTTTCGAGGAACTCGGTGTTGAGGTCGAGGATGGCCTTGCGATAGCTCGTGATGCGCGGCAGGGGTTGCGGATGGGGACGGTTTTGCTCATCGAAATCTTTCCAGTTTTCGGAATCGAACTGCCGCTGCGTGTGGAAGAATTCATGGAAGGCCGCTTTGGGCTCGGCCAGTCCCGATTGCGGAGAGAAGAAGCCCGAGGCGAGGCGCACACCGGGCAGCGCGAGGAAGCGATCCCGCCAGGCTCCCACGGCGCGCATGAGGATGTCGCGATCCGCGCGTTCGGGAACGAGAGCGGGCCAGGCGATCACTTTCCCCACGTCCATGCCCAGGAGCTCGGCAAACTGGCGCACGTTTTCCTGGAGCTTGTCAAAAAATGGATTTTTGAGCGATCGCCCTTCGGCCTGCTGGTTAAAAAAAATAT
Source organism: bacterium (assembly GCA_023261545.1). Lineage (GTDB taxonomy): Bacteria > Planctomycetota > JADGBV01 > JADGBV01 > JADGBV01 > JAHFOS01. Next base: position 1,024 of record JAHFOS010000145.1, on the reverse strand, counting down.
CGTCAATGGAGAGTTGAAAGAACTCCTGGCCGACGAAGCGGTTGAAAAAGCGTATTTTGCGCACGTCATGGTCAGGCAGCAGCCGCAGGTTGCCGTAGAGCGTAGTCCCATCCACGATGCCCTTGCTCATGTAGCGCAGGTTGAGTGTCCAGCCCTCCTCGACGTCGGCGCCTATTTTCATGTCCTCACAGGCGCGGTTGTAGAATTCAATCACGGCATCGCTGTAAACCTCTTCGCTGGGGCCGGTGGCATAAGCCGTTTTCGCGTCGAAGCTGCGCACGGACTCCGCTTGGGAGTTGACGAGCGAGCGGAAGTTATTGAAGGCCTTGAGGATGCTGTTGGCAGCCCCCTTGGACGCGCCATCCGGTTTTGAGGCCTCGGCCATGGCTATGAGTTTAGGTGTGCGGCGCCGCGATCAACGCGCGGAAGTTCGTGGCGAGCCGCAGGAGAGGCGCTGGGCCGCGCATAAGACACGGTTTCGCCCTTGGGGCTGCGGAAAACGTAGCCTTGCGCGTCCTTGGAAAGCAGGTAGTCCGGCTGCACCGTGATCTTGCCGTGCCCCCCGGGCAGATCCACCGCGAAGTGGGGAACGATGAGCCCGCTCACGAAGCCGCGCATGGCGGCGATGATCTCCAGCCCCGCCTCCAGGGGCGCGTGGTAGCCGCTGAGGCCCGGACCGGCATCGCCCTGGAACATGTAGTAGGGGCGGCAGCGATGGCGCGTCAACTGGCGGCCAAGCTCTACCACCACTTCCGGGCGGTCGTTGACGCCGCGCAGCAGCACCATCTGGTTGAGCAGCGGGAAACCGTGGTCGGCGAAGGTCCGCAGTCCCGCGGCCGCCTCGGCCGTCACCTCGCGGGGATGGTTGAAATGGGTCATGATATAAATGGGGTGATAGGGTTGCAGGGCTTGCGCCAGCGACGGCGTGAGCCGCATGGGGCAGACCACGGGAGCGCGCGTGGCCAGGCGCAAAATATCCAGGTGCGGGATGAGACGCAGCCGCTCGCAGATGCCGGCCAGGTGG
>JAHFOS010000144.1:7526-11229 GCA_023261545.1 bacterium | reverse complement strand
AGATGCGCTCGTAGGCGGCCTGCAACCGTTCGTAGGTTTCGAGCAGGCTGGCCGGGTCGCGGTGGAAGCTGTAGGCGTCCTTCATGGTGAACTCGCGCACGCGGATCAGCCCGCCGCGCGGGCGCGGCTCGTCGCGGAACTTGGTCTGGATCTGGTAGAGCGTGACCGGCAATTGGCGCCAGCTCATGACCTCCCCGCGCGCGAGGTGCACCACGGCCTCTTCGTGGGTCATGCCGAGCACGAGGTCCTTGCCGGTGCGGTCCTTGAAGCGCAGCAGCTCGGACCCCACCGCGCTGTAGCGCCCCGACTCCTCCCACAGTTCCCGGGGCAGCACCACCGGCATCAGCACCTCCTGGCCGCCGACGGCATCCATTTCCTGGCGGATGATGGCCTCGACCTTGCGCGCCACCCGCAGGCCCGCCGGCAACAGCGAAAACAACCCCGCGCCCACCTGGCGGATATAGCCGCCGCGCAGCAGGATCTGGTGCGAGACGAGCTGCGCGTCGCGCGGCGCCTCCTTCACGCGCCGTCCGAGAAGCTCTGACATCTTCATGCGGACCAGGGCTCCTTGAGGGTGTCTTCCAGGATATCGAGCCCTTCCGCCAGCAGCGCGTCGGGGATGTTGAGCGCCGGGGCGAGGCGCAGCACCTCCTTGCCGGCAGAACCCGTCAGCACGCCGCGCTCGTGCAGGCGGGCGATGAGCAGGGCCACCGGCCGGTCGAAAAGCAGGCCTTGCAGCAGTCCCGCGCCGCGCCGTTCGCGAATGGCGGAGTTCTGGCGCAACAGCCTGTCGAAGCGCCCGCTGAGCGTGTCGGCTTTATTGCACACCGCCTCCATGAAGCCGGGGCGGGTGAGTTCCTCCAGCACCCCCAGGGCCGCGCTCATGGCCAGGGGATTGCCGCCGAAAGTGGAGGCGTGGGTACCGGGCACGAGATGGCGGCTCACCTCGTGCCGTGCCAGCATGGCGCCGATGGGAAAGCCGCCGCCCAGGCCTTTGGCCAGGGCCAGGATATCGGGTTCCACACCGTAGTGCTCGTAGGCGAAGAGCTGGCCGAGCCGGCCCATGCCGACCTGCACTTCGTCATAGACCAGCAGGGCGCCGTGCTTGAGGCAAAGCTCGCGCACACCTTTGAGGTAGCCCTGGGGCGGCGCGTGCAGCCCGCCCTCGGCCTGGAGCGGCTCCAGGATAACGGCGGCCACGCTATCATCCAGGCGTGACGCCAGGCTCGCGAGGTCGCCAAAGCGGCAGAAGCGCACCTCGGACAGCAGCGGGCGGAAGGGTTCCTGGTAGTGGGTCTGGCCCGTGACCGAAAGGCTGCCGAAGGTGCGGCCGTGAAAGGAGTTCTCCATGGCGACGAAGCACGGGCGTTCTTTCCCGTGGATGCGGGCCGCGGCCAGGCGCGCGAGCTTGAGGCAGGCCTCCATGGCCTCGGTGCCGGAATTGCAGAAGAAAACCTGATCGGCGAAGCTGAGCTCCACCAACCGGCTCGCGAGCTCCTCCTGGATCGGGATGTGATAGAGGTTGGAGACGTGCCACAGGCGGTCGAGTTGTTCGCGGACGCGCCGCGCCGGAATTTCGGGGCAATGGCCCAGGGCGCAGACGCTCAGGCCCGCCAGCAAATCAATGTAGCGCCGGCCGGATTCGTCGTAAACCTCCGAGCCCCGCCCGCGCACCAGCCGCAGGGGAAAGCGGCCGTAATTGCCCATCAACGGCGGGATAGTGGCGGCTGGGGTGTTTTGGCTCAAGACCGGCTTCTCTTTTAAAGCTTCCGGCCATGCTAAAATCAGGCGGCCCTTCACAAGCTGAAATCGCTGGCGCGCGTCCTCATGGCTAACTATTTTCGCAACCTGAATCAGACGTTGCACAGCATCGACCCCGCCCAGCTAACAGGCTATCAGCGCTTCAAGCTATGGTTGTCGGAACGGCTGCGCGTGATGTGGACCCTGATTTTCATGCTGGTCCTGGGCGTCCTGTCGCTGTGGATAGCCCTCAAGGTGGGTGGCGGCGCGGGCACGCAGACACCCGTCGAAATGCTGGTCCCGGAAATGAACAACCTCTCGCATCCCGAGGAAATCCTCAAGCAGCGCGCGGGCGAACAGGGGCAGCCCGCGAGCCGACCCTGACGATCAGCGCCGGTCTTGGCGGCCGATCTTTCCTTCGCCGTCTATCTGCACCTCCTGGCGGTGGCCGCGCTGGCGGGAGTGCTGTGGTTCTGGGGATACTCGCGCACGGCGGCGGACTGGCGTGACTTCCGCTCCCGCGGGCGGCGCACGCTCATGGATTGCGAATTGTGCCAATCCAGGTACGCGGATTCCAAGGGCGGGAAATACAGCCACTGTCCCAGGTGCGCGCATGTGAACCTGCGGGACGGAGCGCGCCCAGCAGGCTCTGGAGATCCTCGGGGATGGGAGCGGTGAGCTCGCGGGGTTCCTGGTCCAAAGGGTGGGGAAAGCGCAGCCAGTAGCTGTGCAGTGCCTGGCGTGGGAAATCCCCGCCCCCGCCGTAGAGGGTATCGCCGATCAGGGGATGTCCGAGGTGCGCCATGTGGGCGCGGATCTGGTGGTGGCGCCCGGTCATGAGCAGCACGCCGAGCAGGCTGGCTTGCGAATTCGCCGCCAGCGTCGTGTAGTAGGTGAGCGCGGCCTGGGCGCCGGGGCGCTCGCCCGCGGCCATGCGCTGGCGGGCGCCCTCGCCTTTCACCGCCAGCAGCGGCGCCGCGCACGAACCGTCCGGGGTTTCCATGCGCCCTGGCACGACGGCGAGATAAATTTTGTCGAAGGCGCGCCGCGCCAGGTGCCGGTAGAGGAAGCGATGCGCCGTGTCATTTTTGGCCATCAGCACCAGCCCCGAGGTGTCCTTGTCGAGGCGCTGCAGCAGCACGGGGCGGACTGGGCTGCCGCGCGCCTCGAAATAATGGTGCACGGCATTGAGCAGCGTGCCGCTCAGCACGCCCCCCGCGGGGTGCATCATGACCCCCGCCGGCTTGTTGATCGCCAGGACCTCATCGTCCTCATGCAGCACCTCGAAGCGCACCTCTCCGGGCGGGATGTGCTGCGCGCGGTCCTCCACCAGCACCTGAACGCGCTCGCCCCCGCGCAGCCGGTGGCTCGGGACCGCTGGCCGGCCATCCACCAGCACCTCGCGGCGATGAAAGGCTTTCTGCAACTGGTGGCGCGAACGGAACGGCATGCGCCGGGCCAGGAAAATATCCGCGCGCAGGGGAAGATCACGCAGCGAGGGATCCACCTCGAAGTCGAGGGTGTACTGGCGTTCGGAGAAGTCGCGGCGCATGACGCGCCTGGCCTCAGATTTTTTTGGGCGCGACCTGCGCGATGGTGATATCGGCGGTCCAGTAGTCCTTGTCCTTGCTGCTGCGCGACAGGCGCAGCAGTTTCACGCGGATCTTGTTCTTATTGATGCGCTCCACGTCCAAAAGGAACTTCACGATGGATTCGAGGTATTCCTCCTGGAGTTTCAGCGTCCGCAGCTCTTCGATGTGCGTCTTGTGGGTGACGGAGCTCACCCTGGCATCCGTGGGGTCCTTGATGCCGTGCTTGCGCAGCAGCTCAAGCACCTTCGCGTCATCGAGGTTGCCGGCGCCGATGCGTTCTTCCAGGAATCGCACCTTGCTCAGGTGTTCGTAGATCTCCTGGCCGACGCGGCGTACCTCCTTCAACTCCTTGACCTCGCGCACGGTGAGCC
>JAHFOS010000144.1:0-7516 GCA_023261545.1 bacterium | reverse complement strand
CGCGGAGGAGGACTGGTGCGCGAACGCTGCCAGCACGCCGCCCGCGGCGACGAGCGCCACCCCCAGGAAAATGTAGATCTTGATGGCCGGGCTCGCGCGCATCAGGGCTTCTTTCCCGCATCCTTGAGGGCGGTGTTGAACCTGAATGTGAAATACTCGCCGGCGGTCTTGTCCACCACCTTGTGATGACTGGTTTCAGGAGTATTGAAGTCGCTTTGGTTTTTGAAACCCGCGTTCAGCACGCCCACGTCGTCAACGGTCTTGGCCGTGCCGCCCATGGAGACGGACCTGTCGCTGATGTTGATCTCGGTGATGAGCAGGTTTTCGCTGTTGGGGATGTTGATGTACTTGAACAGCAGCCCCATGCTTTGCAAGGCCGAGCTGCGCAGCTTGTCGTCGGCCTCGCCTTCGGTGAGCGCGGACTGCCGGCCCATGAGGATTTCGCGCATGCGCGAGGGCGGCGACGGCTCCTTGGGAAAGAGCTTGGTCCACACCTTGGTTTTGGCCTGCTGCGCGGCTTCAAGGTGGGCCTTTTCGCGCTTGGCGAGCACGCGGTGGTAGTAGGCGTGAGCTTCGAGGAAAAAAATGGCGGCCAGCGCGATGAGCACGGCTGGCAGCAACACCTTTTCATGGAGGCCGCGCTGCGCGAACTCGCCCTTGCGGAAGTTGAGGAGTTGGGTCGGGCGCCCTGTTTCCAGCGTCGCGCCGCTGGCCCAGCGGCAGAAGAAATAGGCGTCCAGCTCGCCCGCCAACGTCTCCACGCGCGCGATGCCGAGGCTGCTGGCCACTCCGGCGGCGAACTTTGCCAGCGAGGCGGGCGCCTCCACGCGCTCCACCTCGTTCCAACGCGTACCGGTGAAGCGCAGGATGCGGGCCACCTTGGCGGGGTCGCCTTCCGCCCCCGGCAGCCGGCCCAGGGCCAGGCAGGGCAGCAAATCCTTGATCATGAGCAGGGAGTAGCGCAGCGCGCCATCGTGATCGGAGTGCAAGGTCAGGCGCGGGGGATCGCCGGGAGGCGGCAGCAGAGCTAGCTCGGCCGGTTGCACGTCGAGCGAATTCAGCGATTGCTCCTCGGTGAGGTTCGTCCAGGCGCGCAGCGTCTCCTTCTCAATCCAAAAAGCCAGCACGGAACTGCGGTCCTCCTTTGTAGAGAGCACGCGGTAGTCGAAGGCGTAACGATCAATGTCGTCCGGCAGCTCTTCTTCGAGGTAGTTCTCCAAGATCTGCGGGAGTTGCTTTTCAGCGAACGGCACCGCTTGCGCCACGCAGTAGGAAAGCGGAAAGTCCACCACCAGGCGGAAATCATCCTTCGCGCTGAAGCCGAGTTCGGCGCGCGCTTCATTGAAGAGCGGGGCCACCTGCTCGGGGCGCGGTCGTTCCGCGTCAAATTTGCGGGCCGCATAGCGGAAGGTTCCCTCCTTGCCGGGAACACAGAAGATGATCTGTTCGAGGTTCTGGTAGATACCGATCATGGCTGAGGGACGCGGACCGAGGAAACGGATCCCCTGATGGCGATGGCGAAGAGGCGTCGGACGCTGTGGCTGTGTATCACGGGCTCCATTCTAATCCTCGCGTCAATGCGGCAAAAAAACGGAGCGTTCCAGGAGCCGCGCCGAAAAAAGTCTTTACAAAATCAGGTGCTGCCCTATACTGGACTTCGCTCTTTTTAGCAGGCGCTTCGTCTCGGGCCGAGTGAACATCAACCCCAGGGGACCTTATCCTAGTCGCTCCGGCGGCGGTGGGCCACCCGCATTATTAGATGAGGGCCGTGCAGACAACACTGCTAAAAAGAGCACTCTTTGACAACGGGGGCGACTTGGTTTCGACTCGGCGATTGAAGCCGGGGCGGCATGCAGAGGTGCGGTTGGCCTCTTAAATAAACCGCAAAAACAATAAACAGCGTAGACAACACTTCTTACGCGATGGCGGCCTGATCTAATCAGGTCGCAGGAAAGCGGGGTTCTCCCGTGATTCCGTCTTCCCCAACACTGCGGGATGGTTTTCCGTCGCTAGGCCAGCGGGCGGAGGGCGAGATCAATGCTGGATCAGGGTAGGGAGATCCCGTTTTTCAGAGCTTCCTGCTTGAGACCAAAAGGAAAACTAAGCATGTAGAAGTCACGGTGTAGACGTCCGAGGACGCGGGTTCGATTCCCGCCGCCTCCATTTTTAGATCCATACCCATCCGCGGCGCGCGCTCAACTGCAGCCCGAGGTTTCTCCGCAGGAAACGCACTTGAGGCAGGTGCCGTTGCGCACCATGGTGAGGCGTCCGCAGGCGCCGCAGGGGTCGCCCTCGAAACCCAGGGTGCGCGCTACTTCGGCTTTGGTGGCGGTGATGGTGCGGCCGCCGTTGCCGTTGCCATTGGGGCGGGCGGAAACCGGCTGGGGACCCTTGAGGGTGGGGGATGGTGGCGGCGGCGGGACGGCCTTGGCCGTGGGCCGCGTGGCGGCCGCTTCGAGGTGCGCGGTCACGGGGCGGGTGTCATGGGCTGAATTGCGACTGCGCGCGCCCGCTCCGCGCACGATGCGCTCGGAGACGATCTCCTCCCCCTCATAGACGATGCCGGGCTCGCCGATGGTGTCGGCACGCAGGTCGTCCGGCGATACCTGGGCGAGCTCGTGGCGCCCGAGGTAGGTGATGGCCAGTTCGCGGAAGATGTAGTCAATGACGCTGGTGGTCATCTTGATGTAGGGATTGCCCGTGACCACACCGTTGGGTTCGAAGCGCGTGAACACGAAGGCGTCCACGAACTCTTCGAGCGGCACGCCGTGCTGCATGCCGAGGGAAATGGCGATGGAGAAGGCGTTGAGCATGCTGCGGAAGGCCGCGCCCTCCTTGTGCATGTCGAGGAAGATCTCGCCGAGCGTGCCGTCCTGGTACTCGCCGGTGCGCAGGTAGATCTTGTGCCCGCCCACGTAGGCCTTCTGCGTGTAGCCGCTGCGGCGCGTGGGCAGCACGCGCCGGCGCGCGAGGTAGCGGTGGATGACCTTTTCGGCCACGTGCATGGCCGCCTGGGAACCTGCCGCGTCCTCAAGGTCGGAGAACCACTCGCTGGCCTGGGAGCTCAGGGGCTGGCTCAATTTCGAGTTGTCGCGGTAGAGCGCGATGGCCTTGATCATCATCTTCCAGGAGTCGTGGTAGATGCTCTTGATCTCCTCGACGGCGGCCTTGGAGGGCACGTTGACGGTCTTGCTGATGGCGCCCGAGATGAAGGGCTGCACCGCGGCCATCATCAGCAGGTGCGCGCGCGCCGGTATATAACGCTGGCCCTTCTTGCCGCAGCGGTTGGCACAGTCGAAGACGGCGTAGTGCTTCTCCGCGAGGTGCGGCGCACCCTCGATGGTCATGGTGCCGCACACCGCCTCCCCCGCCTGGGCTATCTGCTCGCGCGTGAAGCCGAGCGCCTCCAGCATGCTGAAATCCGAGCTGTTGAGCTGCTCGTCCGAGAACTTGAGCACCTCCTTGCAGAACTCCTCGCCCAGGGTGAACTTGTTGAAGGCAAAGCCGATGTCGAAGACGGTGGGCACGATGCTCTCCAAGCGCGCCAGGATCTCCTCGGTGAAACCCTTCTTGCCGAGCGTGGTGTTGTTGATGTGCGGGGCGTTCTTGAGCGATCCGCTGCCGCGCACGCTGAGCACGATATCTTGAATTTGCTGCTCGCTGTAGCCGAGTTTGCGCAGCGCCGGCGGCAGCGATTGATTGATGATCTTGAAGTAACCGCCCCCGGAGAGCTTTTTGAACTTGACCAGCGCGAAATCGGGCTCGACGCCGGTGGTGTCGCAGTCCATGAGCAGCCCGATGGTGCCCGTGGGCGCGATGACGGTGACCTGGGCGTTGCGGTAGCCGTAGCGCTCCCCGAGCGCCAGCGCGCGGTCGGCGTCCTCGCGCGCGGCATCGAGCAGGTAGCGCGGGCAGAACAGCGGATCAATGCCCACCGGTGGGGTGGTGAGCCCCTCGAACTGGTCGCGGGCCTCATTGTAGGCCGCGCGCCGGTGGTTGCGCATAACGCGCAGCATGCCCTCGCGATTGGCGGCGTAGCGCGGGAAGGCGCCGATTTCGCGCGCCAGCTCGGAGCTGGTGGCGTAGGCCGTCATGTGCATGATGCAGGTGATGGCCCCGGCGATGGCGCGGCCGGTGTCCGAGTCGTAGGGGATGCCGCTCACCATCAGCAGCGTGCCGAGGTTGGCGTAGCCGAGCCCGAGCGTGCGGTAGTCGTAGGAGCGCTGGGCGATGGCGGGGCTCGGGTACTGCGCCATGAGCACCGAGATTTCGAGCGTCAGCGTCCACAGCCTGCAGGAGTGGCGGAACTTTTCCACCTCGAAGACCTGGGTCTTGGGGTTGTGGAACTTCATGAGGTTGGCCGAGGACAGGTTGCAGGCCGTGTCGTCCAGGAACATGTACTCGCTGCAGGGGTTGGAGGCGTTGATGCGCCCGTCCGCCGGGCAGGTGTGCCACTCGTTGATGGTGGTGTCGAACTGCAGACCGGGATCGGCGCAACTCCAGGCCGAGAAGCAGATGTCCTCCCAGAGTTCCTCCGCCTGGAGCTGGGTGCAGGGCCGGGGAGCGCGGCCCTCGCGCGCGGCGCGGTCCTTCTCGGTGCGGTGGTAGAGCGGCCAGGCCCCGCCGCCCTTTTCGAGCTGCTCCATGAAGGCGTTGGGGACGCGCACCGAGTTGTTGGAGTTCTGACCCGAGACCGTGACGTAGGCCTTGGACTCCCAGTCGGTGTTGTACTCCTCGAAGGCGAGCGCGGTGTAGCCCTGCTTGGCGAGGTCCAACACGCGGCTGATGTAATTCTTGGGGATGCCAGCGGCCAGCGTCTGGGCCACCGCCTCGCGCAGTTCCGCGTTCTTTTTGAGATCGCAGCGCGCGGCCTCGTCGGGGTGCTGCGCCGCGGCCTTGATGATGGCGTTGAGCAGGCGGTTCGCGGAGCGGCTGCCGGCGACCAGCGCGGCCACCTTCTGCTCCTCCACCAGCTTCCAGTTGACGTAGTCCTTGATCTCCGGATGGTCGAGGTCCACGGTCACCATCTTGGCGGCGCGGCGCGTGGTGCCGCCGCTCTTGATGGCCCCGGCGCTGCGGTCGCCCACCTTGAGGAAGCTCATCAGCCCGGAGCTGCGCCCGCCCCCCGAGAGCGGCTCGCCGCTGCCGCGGATGGAACTGAAATTGGTGCCCGTGCCGCTGCCGTACTTGAAGAGGCGCGCTTCGCGCACCCACAGGTCCATGATGCCGCCATCGCCCACCAGGTCGTCGTTGACGCTCTGGATGAAGCAGGCGTGCGGCTGCGGCCGCTCGTAGGCGCTGGTGCTGCGCAGCAGTTTTCCCGTCTTGGGGTCCACATAGTAGTGGCCCTGGGCACCGCCCGTGAGGCCGTAGGCCCAGTGCAGCCCGGTGTTGAACCACTGCGGGCTGTTGGGCGCCCCGGCCTGGCTCGCCAGCGTGTGCAGCATCTCCTCATAGTAGGAGAGCGCGTCCGCCTCCATGTCGAAGTAGCCGTACTTCCATCCCCAGTAGGTCCAGCAGCCGGCCAGGCGCCGGAAGACCTGGCGGCTGTCCTTCTCGCTGGTGGTGCGCTCCTCGGGGGCGAGGTCCTTGAGGCGCGCCTCGTCCGCCTCGTGCCGCCACAGCCACTCCGGCACGCCTTCTTCGGCCACCGCGCGCAGCGCCGCGGGCACGCCCGCCTTGCGCATGTACTTCTGCGCCATGATGTCGGTGGCCACCTGCGACCAGTGGCTGGGGATCATGACATCCCGGGCCTCAAAGACGAGCTTGCCATCGGGTTCGCGGATGGTGCTGGTGCGCGCCTCGAAGGCAATGTCGTTGTAGGGATGCCCCGCCTCGCGTGTGAATTTTCTTTCAATTTTCATATTTCGTCCCAAAAACCGGCGCCGCGTTAATCTATCAGCCCCAAGCCCACGCGCCACAATATCTAGTGCTCGGGTCCCGATGCGGGGACTAGGGGTTGTGTATCAGCTTATTTTTTAAAGAGTTGTGAAAAGTGAAATAAATATTTGAAGCAAAGGTGAATTTCAGCGGCGCGAAATCGGTCTTTTTACCACCATTTTACCCCCAGGGAAACGAACGCGGAGGAATTCTTTGCCAGTGAGACGCTCCCTCGTGATCAAGACATCCTTCGTCGGTGGAGGCTCCCGCCCAGCGCTCATAATGCCGCGCAATGTCACGGAAATACAGCGTCGGCATCGATCTCGGCACCACCAACTGCGTGATGGCGGCCGTGGATCTCGAGGCGGCGAGCGGGCCTTACCCTGAAATAGCCGTCGTGCCGCTGCTCCAGAGGCTCACGGAGCGCGAAACCGGAGTCGCGAAGCGCTTGCCTTCCCTGCTCTACCATCCCCACGCCGGGCAGCGCGAGCGGCTGCCGCCCTTCGCGCACGACTCCGCGGGCTGGGTTATCGGTGAGGCCGCGCTCGTCCTGGGCCGGGAGACGCAGGGACGCACCGTGGGCTCGGCCAAAAGCTGGCTCAGCCACGCGCGCTTGCACAGCAAGAGCGCCGTGCTGCCCTGGGGCGGTGCGGAGGACGTGCCGCGCCTGACGCCGCTCCAAGCTACCACGCACATACTCGACCATCTCAAGTTCTCCTGGGCCGCGAGCGCCTATGGCCAGGGATACCCCCTGGAGGAGCAGGAGCTCACCATCACGCTGCCCGCCTCCTTCGACCAGGGGGCGCGCGAGCTCACGCTGCTGGCCTGCCGGCAGGCGGGACTCGCGGAAGCGCGGCTCATCGAGGAGCCGCAGGCCGCTTTCTATGCCTGGATCGCCAACAAGGGGGGCCGCTGGCGCGAGCACCTCGGAGAGGTCCGGCGTGTCCTCGTGGTGGACGTTGGCGGGGGCACCAGCGATTTCAGCCTTATCGAGTGCGTCGCGGCGGAGGGTCGCTCGGAGCTGCGGCGCGTGGCCGTGGGCGATCACCTGCTGCTGGGCGGGGACAACATGGACCTCGCCGTGGCCCGGCATGCCGAGAAGTCGCTCACGGGTAAAGTCGCCGCCCTGCCCCAGGCCCAGTGGCAGTTGCTGGCCCAGCTTGCGCGCGCGGCCAAAGAGGCGCTGCTGGATCCCGGCGCGCCGGAGTCCTTCACCCTGCACCTGCCCGGCTCGGGCACGCGCCTCATCGGTGGAGCGCGCCACGCGCAGCTCTCGCGTTCAGAGGTGCGCGAAATCGTGCTGGAGGGTTATTTCCCGCGCGTGCGGCACGGGGAGTACCAGCCGCTGGAAAAGCTCTCCGGGCCCGCGGAGCTGGGTTTGCCTTATGAAAGCGAACCCGCCGTCACCTGGCACCTGCTCGATTTCCTGCAGCGGCATGGGGCGCTGGGCGCGGAGCTTCCCGGCGCCGTGCTGTTCAACGGCGGCGCGCTGGAGCCCGCCAGCGTGCGCCGGCGCATCCTCGAGGTGCTCGCCGACCACGGCGCGGGCGCCCCGCCGCGCGAACTCGACGGCACCTCGCTGGCCGAGGCCGTGGCGCGCGGAGCCGCCTACGCCGGCTGCGCGCGCCGGCGCGGG
>JAHFOS010000143.1 GCA_023261545.1 bacterium | reverse complement strand
GGTCCTGTCGCGAACAGCGCGACAAGTTCGGGAACGGGTTTCATCGCCGCCGGTTCGGGTGCGGCTTTTGGCGCGGCGCTCCCCGGGGATGGCAACGGATCTGTTCTGGCGAACGCGGTTCCGTCAGGTTCGTTGCCCGCCGCCAATCCCGGCTCCCCGACGATCACGGCGGTCCAGGTCACCGAGCCTCCGGCAGATGCGGCGAACTCCCCTTCCGGCGGGGGGGGAGGAGGATGTTTCCTCGCTTCGCGGCCCTGACAGTTCAAGTTTAAGCTTCGCTGTCCCTGTTATCCTTCCCCGCCCCCCAAGGTCGTTCATCCGGAGATCAGATCATGTTCGGTAAAGTCGCGCCCATCACCCTGAGCAACCATCGCAACAAGAAGATCCGCAAAGTCAGCGATTACGCCTTTGCGAGAGAGTTCAACCTCGCTTCCATCATGGTGCATGAGTTCTCGCGCGCGGCGGCGACTTACCCCATCGTGTTCGTCGAGGACAAGACCCATGACGCGTTCAGGCCCGTGGTGATGCTCGGCCTGGAGCAGAAGTCGAACCTCTTCGTCCAGGAGGGCAAGTGGAAGGCGTCCTATATCCCGGCCATCATCCGCCGCTATCCCTTCACGCTCGCCAAAACCACTGATGAGGGAAAGTATGCCCTCTGCATAGATGAGGCCTGCGAGCTCGTGAACGAGGAGGAGGGGCAGCCCCTGTTTGACGAGAAGGGCGAGCCGGCGGAACTGCTGGTGCGCGCCAAGCAATACCTTGGGGAACTGCAGCAGATGGAAGCCTTCACCATGGATTTCAGCCGCTATTTCGCCGCCAAGAACCTTTTCACCCCGCTCAACATGAAACTGCGCCAGAGCAACCAGATGAAAAGCATCACCGGTTGCTACGTGATCAACGAGGAGCGCCTGGGGAACCTGTCCGACGAAGCCTTCCTTGAAATAAGGGGCCGCAAGTTCCTGGCGCCGGTTTACGCGCACCTCGTGTCCGTGGCGCAGATGGAGCATCTGGTGCAGATGCGGGACGAAAAATGAATAACCCCTATCCCACAATTTTTTCCGGACCTTTTCGATGATGCGCTATTTTTTTATTTTTCCCGCCCTTGGTGTTTTGACCACCCTGGCGGCCCATGGCGAAGGCGGCGATGCGTCGCTTGACCTGCGCTTCCCGTTCTTCATGGCCGCTGGGGTTGGCGATGCGACGGACGCCAGGGTTTTGTTGAGCGAAACCAGCAGAAGGGATGAGCGTGCGCAGGCGGATGAAACGGGCGTGATTGATGCACCTCCCAGCGAAACCCAAGTGGATCAGGCGCCGGAGCCGGAACCCAAGCCTGGTGATCCCGCCGAGGGCAAAGCTGCGCCAGCCGGAAAGCTGGAGGTGGAACTGGTGGATGAGCAGGAATCGAAAGTGGGGCCAATGGAAGATCCCCGACCCGCGCCCACCTCCAAGGCGGCGCCAAAAGCCCAGCGCCGCAGTCTGTTCTGGTGGCGCAATTCAGCTCAGCCCGCCGAGAAAAAAAGCGCGGGACAACGGGTCGAGTCGGAGCCGGCTTCACCCGCACCGTCCGTCAAGGGAGGGACAGCTCAGGAGGCAACGGCGCAGGAGCCCACGCCTGCGCCGGGAGCTCCAGCGGAGGTCAAGCCCGCGCCCACGGCAAAACTGGAAACCCGGCTGGAATCCCTGGGAGAAGCCAAATCCGCGCCAGCCGCCGCCCAGACAGGGGCGAAATCCCGCGGTCGCGGTTTATTGTGGTGGCGCAAAGTGGCCCAGCCGATAGAAAAAAAACAAGCTGAGCTGCCGGTCGTGTCAGGGGAAGCTTCACCCGCGCCAGCCGTCAAGGAAATGGCGAATCAGAAGCCACCCGCACAGGAACCTGAGCCGGAAGCACGGACCCCTTCGACGGCTTTGGAAAGTCCGCCGCTGGCAGCCCACGCGGAGCCTCAGCTTCATCGCCTGCGGCAAGCCCGCCCCGACGAGCCCGCTCCGACCCTGCTGACCCTGGGCCAGATCGCCCGCGAAGCCGTGGATCGCAACAGCCAGGTGATCTACGAAAGCCTCCAGTGGGACATCTCTTCCAGCCAGGCGGATTACGAGCGGGCGATCCTGGAACCAGAATTCTTCATCAACTACGACAGGGACAGGATCCACGAGCCCAATTCCGTGGAGGACCTCCTGTCCCGTTCTCTCAAGTCGGAATATTCGCAGGAAAGCTCGGGCTATGAAACGGGCCTGCGCGGTCTCTTTGCGACCGGCGCCCAGTGGAAGCTGGCCTATACAGGGGATGGGCGCAACAGCAACGTGATTGACGTCTATTACAAGAATCACATCACGGAGCACGAGAACTCCCTCAAGCTCACCTTGCGCCAGCCCTTGATGCGCGGGCGGGGCAAGACCGCCACCCTGGCCAAGACCTGGGTGGCCGAGGTGAATGAAAAGATTGCCTTCTTGAACTATGTCCACCGCGTGATGGAATCCGTGGGCACGGCGGAACAAGGCTACTGGGCCCTTTACGAGGCCCTGGAGCTGGAAAGCAACTGGGGTGAATCCCTGGCCGTGGCCGAAAAACTGCATGCGGACGTCAGTGCCGCCATCAAGCAGGGAAAGTTCCCCCAGACTGAATTGCTCGAAGTCGAGTCGGGAATAATCATCCGCAAGACCGAACTGCTTTCCGCGAAAAACCAGAGGATTGAAGCCGAGGCGCGGCTCATGACGCTCCTCAATGCCACCGAGAAGAAATCCGACGCCCCGCTCATCGCCTCGGAGGAGCCGGATTTAAACAAGGTCTGGACGCCGGAACTGGGCAGCAGCCGCGAGCTCGCGTTCACCCACTGGCCGCCGGCTCTCATCGCGCGCCGCAAACTGGACGCGGCCCGCATCAGCTTAGAGGCCGCCAAGAACATGCGCTGGCCGCAGTTCGACCTCGTGGGGTCCTACGGCCAGTCCTCCCTGTCCGACAAATCCGGAGATGCCTTCAACGACGCCTTTTCTTCAAGGTATAACAGTTGGAACGTGGGGGTGGAGCTCTCCATGCCCATCGGCAACGGCAAGGCCAGAAGCGATCAGCGCATGGCTGAAAGCCGCAGGAAACAGGCTGAGAACGAGATCCGCGCCATAGAGAACGGCATCACCAACAGCTTGAGGACCAGGATCGAACAGCTCGCCAACGCGCGCGCGCAGCTCCAGGATCGCCTGCGCGGCGTGGAACTTTGCAAGGCCCTGCTCGACGTGGAGACCAAGAAGATGGCCGTGGGCAAGAGCAGTTCCCGCGAAGTGCTGAAAGTCGAAGAGGACGGCCTGGACAGCCGCCGGCGCTATTTGAGGAGCCTGGCGGAGTGGAAAAGGGCCGAAACGCTCGTGGCCATCGCCGAAGGAACGCTCCTCGACCGCTACGGCATCACCATAGAAGCGCCGGCACCGGATCGCTGAGGTCACGTCCTTCATGACTCGGCCTCCAGGTTTGACCGTGGCCATCGGAAGGCGGTTGTCGTGGCTTGTCTTGCTGGCCGCCGGATCTCTCCCGTCCCAGGCCCGGTCCGAGGAATTCGTGGGCCTGACGGAGCCCGTGCATGACGTGGACCTCGCCTTCCCGGTGGACGGCGTGACGGCTGACATCCTGGTCAAGGAGGGGCAGCGGGTCAAGAAAGGCGCGGCCCTGCTGCGGCTCGACGCGCGCATCCAGCAACTGGAGGTGGAGCGGCGCGGCCTGATGGCCGCTGACAGGGGGCGCCTCGACGCGGCCATAAAAAGCCGCGTTATCGTGGGCGCCATGCTCGATTCCTCGCGCCGCTTGTTCAAGGAAAACCAGTCCGTGAGCGAGGACGAGGTGAGGAAACTGGAGTTGGAATGCTGCCGTCTTGACGGAGAAATAGCGGCCATGGACAAGGACCTTCAGCGTGAAAAAGTGGAGTTGCACATGGCGCAGACCGAGTTCGAGCGCCGCACGCTGGCGTCCCCGGTGGATGGCGTCGTGACTGAAATCAAGCTTGAGACAGGGGAATGGGCCGCGGCAGGGAGGACCGTCGCGCATGTGGCGGATACCTCCCATTGCCATTTGGAGGTCAGCCTCGATGAGGCGCGCGCACGGAGCCTCAAGGCCGGCGACCGGATTCCCGTGGAGGTGAACGCCGGTGCCGCTAAAGTCCTCCGCGAAGGTAAGCTGGATTTCGTATCGCCCGTGGCTGATCCGGCGAGCGGCTTGGTGCGGATAAAAATCAGCTTCGATAACCAGGACGGCAGGATCTATCCCGGCATGAGCGCGCGGATAACCCTTGAGGATGCGGGGGAAAATCATCGCAGGGAGAGCGGCGCGGAGGCGCGGGGGCCGTGAACGAATCGGCCCCGATCCCGCCCGCGGCTGAGGGCGGGGGGCTCATAGAAGCCGTCCGGGCCCTGCGCCGCGGAGGTCTTGCCGGTGGAGCTTTCTGGCCTGGCTACACCGGACTTGCAAGCCGGCTTTGCGGAGCGCAGGCCGCGATCGTGCTCGCTCCGGACCGAGAGAGGAAATGGAAGACCCTGGGCGGTTTTGGCCCAACCGATTTGGCCGCGCTGCTGGCCAGGGAGGCCGAGTCCTGCGCCGGCCGCATCTCGGCCCGGGCCATGAGCGCGGGCTTCGCCTTTGAACCCGCCTCCGCGGCCGTCCCCGGAATGGCCCATCCATTCCTGCTCGCCTCGGCGTTGGACGGGGAGCCCGCTGGAGCTTTTCTGATCCTGCTCATGGAACAACCCGTCCCGCAGGCTCTCCAGGACCTCGTGGTGCGTATGCGACTGATAGCGGATATACCCGCGGCGGTCCTGTCGCCCAGGCCCTCGGGTTTCGCCCTCCCCGAGCTGCCCGGCCATCTGCTGGAAATACTCTCAACGCTGCTGCGCCAGGAGCGCTTCGGCCCTTCAGCGGCCTTCCTGGTCAACGAGCTGGCCACGCGCTTCCAATGCCAGCGCGTCAGTCTCGGCTGGCGCGAGGCGGGCGCGACCCTGCGCATGGCCGCCATCAGCCACGTGGAGCAATTCGAGCACAATACCGACGCGGTCCAGCGCATCGAGGCGGCCATGGAGGAAGCCTGCGGGCAGGGGAACGACCTTTCCTGGCCGGAGGATGCGGTCCAAACAGGCGCGATAACGTCCGCGCACCAGGCTCTGGCCGGCGCCGGCAATGCCGGTCGCATCCTCACCCTGCCGCTGGTCGAAAACGGGGAACTGACCGGGGCCATCACCTGCGAACGGCGCGAACAGCCGTTCGGCGCTGGCGAACGGTCGGCGCTCCGGCTCGCCGCGAACCTCCTGACGCCTTGGCTCCGGCGGTTGCGCGAGAGCGATCGTTGGTGGGGCCTCCGACTATGGCGAAGTTTCGTCAGGCGCGCCGAGGGTGTCCTCGGCCCCGAGCAGGCTTTGCTTAAATTAACGGCGCTGTTTTCCTGTTTGGCCTTGTCGGTGTTCTTCTTCGGCACCTGGGACTACAGGGTGGAGCTCGGCGTTACCCTGACGACGGACCGCTTCGCTTTCGTGGCGGCGCCTTTCGACGGCCATATCCTGGATGTCCTGGCAAAATCCGGGGACACGGTGCGGGCCGGGGATGAACTGCTTTCCCTGGACACGCGGGAGCTGCTGCTCAGGGAGTCCGAGGCCGCGGCGGATAAAGTACGCTTTTCAAGAGAGGCCGAAAAGGCGCGCGCGGCGCGGGAGTTCGCCGATATGCGCATCGCCGAGGCGCGCGCCGAGCAGGCCCGCGCGGCACTCGAAAGGGTCCGCTATCAGCTTTCGCTGGCCACCCTGCGGGCCCCCATATCGGGCGTCGTGGTCGAGGGGGAAAAAGAACGTCTGCTCGGCGCGCCCGTGGGCAAGGGCGACCTGCTTTTTCGCATCGCCGAGATCAGCGACCTCTATGCAAAACTGGACCTCGACGAGCGGGACGTGAGGGAAATTGCCGAAGGCGCGACCGGGGAACTCGCCCTCGTGAGCCGGCCGGATCTTTCCATCCGTCTGCGGGTCGAAAAGATCATTCCGGTCGCGAGCGTAAGGCCGGAGAAAGGGAACGCCTTCGAGGTTCGCGCGCTGCTGCTCGATCCCCCTGGCTCATGGTTGCGCCCTGGCATGAGCGGCGTCGCCAAGGTGGACGCTGGTCGCCGCGGGATCTATTGGATCCTCACCCACCGGGCCGTGGACTGGCTGCGGCTGCGCTTGTGGTGGTGGTGAGCGAAAGGGGCCGGTAAGCCGTCGTCAGGATGTCCCGCGGTTTTTTCAGCGATTCCTGGCATCGCGTGGCCGACATCCGCGCGGGCCTGCTGCCCTCGGTCAGGACGCATGCCCAGCACTACCGGGGCGAGCAGTGGCAAGTGCTGCGGGACGGGCTCTCCACGCGCTTCTTTCGCGTCCGACCCGAGGCCTGGCGTTTCGTGGTTCGCCTCGACCCCTCCCGCACCATCGAGGAGGTCTGGCGCATCTGCCTGGAAGAGGATCCGGATGCCACGCCGGGACAGGAAGAGGCCATCCAGTTGCTCGCCCAGTTGCACTCCATGGGGCTGCTTTATTTCATGAACCGCCCGGACAGTTTCAGGATTTTCGCCAGGGGCGAGCGCCATCGCCGCCGCGAGTTGCTCGCCCGAATCTCCTCGTTCATCTCGATCCGTATCCCGCTCATCGATCCCGAACCGTTCCTCAAGAAACTGAGTCCGGCCTTCCGGCTGGCGGTCGGCCCCGCCGGATTTTTCTTGTGGCTGGCAGCCTTGGGTTTTGGAGCCAAGGCCGCCATGGAGCACGCCGGCGAAATCGGCCGGCAGACGGACAACGTGCTCGCGCCGGGAAACCTCGGCTGGCTCTACACGGCCCTGCTCCTGATGAAACTTTTCCATGAGCTGTCCCACGCGGCCTTCTGCAATCGTTTCGGCGGCGAGGTCCACAGCCTGGGAGTGATGTTCATGATCTTCACGCCCCTGCCGTACATGGACGCCTCAGAAAGCTGGACTTTCCGGGATAAAAGGGAGCGCATGCTCGTGGGCGCCGCCGGCATTTTCGCGGACTTATTCACGGCCTCCATGGCCGCCATGGCCTGGACGCACACGGCCCCCGGGATCCTGCACGGCCTGGCCTTCAACCTCATGCTGATCGGATCCGTATCGAGCCTGATGTTCAATGCGAACCCGCTCATTCGCTTTGACGGCTACTACATCTTCGCCGACGCCCTGGAGATTCCCAACCTCTACACGCGGGCGCGGGGACTCTGGCTGCACTGGGCGGAGAAGTTCCTGTTCGGCGCGCCGCACCCGGCAGCCCCGGGCGCCGGCGGCGGCAAGGAGGCTTTTTGGCTCGCGGCCTTCGGGTTGGCCAGCGTCTGTTATCAGGGGGTCGTCTGTGTCTCTATCGTGGCCTTCGTGGCCGACCGCTGGTTCATCGGCGGCCTCCTGGTGGGCGGGATGATGTTCGCGACCCTGGTGGTTTTTCCTCTGGGAAAGTTGATCCGCCACCTGGCCTACGGCCAGAGCCTCGCGCCGTGCAGGCGCCGCGCGGCGCTCGTCGCGGGGTCCATGACCTGCGCGTTATTGGCCGTCATCGGACTGATACCCGCGCCGCGGGGAATCCTCGCGCCAGGCATCGTGGAGGCCGAATCCCTTTCCATGGTTTACGCGCAGACGGCGGGACTACTGAAGCGCGTCAGCCTTCGCAGCGGGGAACGGGTCGCGAAGGGATGCGTACTCGTCGAGCTTGAAAACCGCGAGCTGGATCTCGATATCAGTGCCACCAAGGCGCAGGTCGCTGAACTCACGGCCCTGAAACTCCTCGTGCTCAGGAGGTCCATCGCGGATCTGCTGCCGGTCGCCGAAAGGCTGGCCAATCTGGAGGCGCGCCTGAAAGACCTCGAATCCAGGAAGAACCGGCTCAGCGTCCGAGCGGAGCTCAGCGGCGTCTGGGTGGCCCCGGTACTGGAGGAACGGATGGGCGTCTTCCTGCGCGAGGGCGAAGTCCTTGGCACGATCCTCGATCCCTCGGTCTGCCGCTTCACGGCCGTGATCTCCCAGGAGCGAGCCTCCGATATCTTCGAGGAATTGCGGAAGCATTCCGGCACCGCGCTCTCTGGCAAGATACGGCTCAGGGGCGAAGCCTGCGACGCCCTGCCGGCATCGGAAATTGCCGTGATACCCTGGGAGCGAAGAGAGCTTCCGTCCGCGGCGCTGGGATGGTTCGGAGGAGGCGAAATCGCTATTTCCAGCGGTCGGGAAGATCAGCACCGGGGAGCGGCTGGCCGCACGGCGGCGGAGGCCTTCTTCGAGGCGCGGGCGCGGATGACGCCAGCGATCACCCGGCCATTTTTTCACGGCCAGTCCGGGGTTCTGCGCATCGAACTCGCACCGACTCCACTCGCGGCCCAGGCGTTACGGGCGCTGCGGCAGGTGCTCCAAAAAAGATACCGGCTGTGACTTCCCGGATTGGAGGCCGTGGCCTTGCTGGCGTCCGCGAGCCGCCGCGCGGGCTGGAAGCCGCGCTCCAGGCCGCTTATGGATTCGCCCGGCGCGCCATGCCGGTGCTGCCACTCCTGCGCGAGCGGACGAGTCGGATCCTGGCCCATGCCGAGGAACTCCGGAAGCTCGGGGATGAATCCCTGCGCGCGGCTCTCCTGGAGAGCAGGAAGCGCACGCGGCTCGGGCAGCGCGCGTCGGAAGAGAACGCGCTGGCGCTGCTCGTTGAAATGGCCATGAGGACGCTGGGCCGGCGGCCCTACGAATCTCAAGTCATGGGCGCGCTGGCGCTCCGACGAGGTTTCGCCATCCAGATGGCGACAGGTGAGGGGAAAACCATCACGGCGGCCTTGGCTGGCGTGCTGGCCAGTTGGCGGGGCGGGAACTGCCATATCGTGACCGCCAACGATTACCTGGCCAGGCGCGATGCGCTGGAGATGGATCCGCTTTTCAAGGCCGCCGAGACCCGTGTCGCGCATGTGGCCGGCGGCATGGCCAAGGATGAAAGGGTTCGGAACTACAGCGCCAGCGTTGTGTACGCAACCAGCCGCGAGCTCCTGGGAGACTATCTCCGCGACCGCATCGCGCGGGCCGGAAGCGACTCACCTGACGCTGGGCTGATACGGAAAGTCCTCGGACAAGGCGGGACCGGGGACATCCTTTGCGGACTCGACACCGCCATCATTGACGAGGCGGACAGCGTGCTGGCGGACGAGGCGCTCACCCCGCTCATCATCTCGAGTCCAGGTCGCAACCAGATCCTGCGCGACGCAACGCTCGCGGCGCACACCATCCTGGAAAGCCTCCAGGCCGGGATCCATTACTCTATCGAGGGGGCTGGACGCGAAGTTCGACTGACCCGCGCGGGGCAGATCGTCATCGACGCCATGGCGGAGAGCCTGCCCGCCATCTGGCGGGCGCCGTCGAGAAGGGAAGAGCTTTTGGAACAGGCTATCCTGGCTCGTGACATCTACCGCCGCGACGTGCACTACGTTGTGCTGGAAGACCGTGTCGTGCTGGTGGACGAAAAAACCGGGCGACTGCTTCACGGCCACACCTGGAGCTACGGGTTGAACCAGGCCGTGGAGGCCAAGGAGGGGATTGCCATCAGCGATCCCTCGGAGGTTCACACGCGCATGAGCTTTCAGAACTTCTTCCGGCTCTACCGCCATCTTTCCGGAATGAGCGGGACCATCCATGGCCTGGAATCCGAATTCTGGGCCATCTATCGCTTGCCGGTCCTGCGCCTGCCCCCGCGCGTTCCCCTGCGCCTGCGGCTTCACGCCGGAAGCATCCATGGCAGGCTGGAGGAGAAATGGGAGGCGGTGGCGGGAAAAGTCCTGGATCTTCAAAACCACGGGCGACCCGTGCTGGTGGGAACCCGTAGCATCAAGGACAGCGAAGCCTTTGCCAGTCGCCTCAGGAACCGCGGCGTGGAATGCCAGGTGCTCAATGCCTTGCGCCATGAGGAGGAAGCCGCGGTCATCGCCCATGCGGGCGAGCCCGGCCGCGTGACCATAGCCACGAACATGGCCGGCCGCGGCACGGATATCCGTCTGCCAGCGGACAGCATCACTCTCGGCGGGCTCTTCGTCATCGCCACCGAACGCTACGAGTCGCGACGCATTGACTGGCAGTTGTTCGGCAGGGCCGGGCGCCAAGGCCAGCCAGGGGACGGCGTGGCCATCCTCAGCCTGGAGGACGAGATCGTCGCGCGCTCCATGGCGCCGCTATTGCGCCGGCTATTTTCAGAGCTGCTGCGTTCGGGAGCCCTGGGCCAGCGTTGTGTCGCGCTCATTTTTCCTTACCTGCAACGCCGCCTGGAAAGACGCGCGGCGCGGATTCGCACCGAGATGCTGCTCAGGGATTATCGCATGGAAGAAATGCTTTCCTTCGCGGGATCGCACGCTCCCGGTCGCAAAGAGAGCCCGACGGACGCATTGTAGAACAAACTATGAGAATTCTGTTTTTCCGCGCAGATTTCAGAGGGCGAAGAGTTCCTACCACCAAGACACCAAGGCACCAAGAATTTCCCAGAAAGTATTGGATTTTCAGCGTTTCTTGGTGCCCTGATGGCAATAAATTGGTCCCGGCTGTGCTGGTCTAGGGTTTTCTGGATTTTTACTCCCCGCCGGCCTGTGTCCGGCTTTCGCGCTCGTAGTCCTCCGGACTGATGGCAACGATTGCGATATCGTCGAAGCCGTAGCGGCCCGGGGGATAATAGGCGTAGAGCATGACCCGGAGTTCGCTCACCCCGGGTGTGCGCCGCGTGGGGTGAAAGGCCTGGCGCATGCGGTTCCACTGGTCATTCGGCCCGCGGCAGGGGATCCAAGTTTCATAGAGTTTGCGCGGTTTTCCGCCTTTGACGCCGTAACCGCGCACCCAGAGCTTGGCTCCGCCGGACGCGCCTTTCCAGTTGAAGGATACGGCGTAAGCCTGTCCGGGCGCGGCGGGAAAGGGGTCTGAATAGTAGGAAAGGCCGTAAGTGTCGGAGATGGCATTGGCGGCGGCATCGGGGATATGCCACTGCTCCAGGCCCTTTTCGCGCCAGCGCTTTTCCATGTCGCGCTCCGGGACGGTGGTATCCATGAAAATCACCCGGCCACGGCCCGCCTCGATCACCCACTGCACACCGAGACCATCAGGGAGATCCCAGCCCAGTGGCTTCTCGGGCCTTTCCTTGTCAGCGAGTTCGTAGCCGCCATTGGCGAGCAAAACGGGAGGAGGTGGGTCTTCGGCCTGCGCGGCCAACAGAAACAGGACGATGAAAGCAAAAATTAGAGAGGTTTGCGGCCCGTGACGCAGCGTCA
>JAHFOS010000285.1 GCA_023261545.1 bacterium | reverse complement strand
ACCGGAAGATGATCATCAATGCGTTGAACTCCGGGGCCAGCGTGTACATGGCGGATTTCGAGGACTCGCACTCCCCCACCTGGTCCGCCACCATCCAGGGCCAGCTCAACCTGCGCGACACCGTGCGCGGCGCGATCACCTACAAGAGCCCCGAGGGGAAGGAGTATCGGCTGGGCGATCGCCTGGCGACGCTCATGGTGCGTCCCCGCGGCTGGCACCTGCCCGAGAAACACGTGTTCGTGGATGGCCAGCCCATCTCGGCATCCCTCTTCGACTTCGGACTCTTCTTCTTTCACAACGTCCAGGCCCTCCTGCGCAAGGGGACCGGCCCGTACTTCTATCTGCCGAAGATGGAGAGCCACCTCGAAGCCCGGCTCTGGAATGACGTGTTCTGCGCCGCGCAGGAAACGCTGGATATTCCGCGCGGCACGATCCGGGCCACCGTGCTCATCGAAACGATTCTCGCGGCGTTCGAGATGGATGAGATTCTCTATGAGCTCAAGGAGCATTCGGCCGGTCTCAACTGCGGCCGATGGGACTACATCTTCAGCGTGATCAAGAAATTCCGGAATCGGCCGGAGTTCGTTCTGCCGGATCGGGCGCAGGTCACGATGGACAAAGCGTTCCTCAAGGCCTACGTCGAGCTCCTCATCCAGACCTGCCACAAGCGGGGGATCCATGCGATGGGGGGGATGGCGGCGCAGATCCCCATCAAGAATGACCCCGCCGCCAACGAAGCGGCGCTGGAGAAGGTGCGGCAGGACAAGGTCCGCGAAGCGAAGGCCGGCCACGACGGCACATGGGTGGCGCATCCGGGGCTCGTCCCGATCGCGCTGGAGATCTTCAATCAGCACGTGAAAGGGCCCCACCAGATCGCCATCAAGCGCGATGACGTGCGTATCGGGGCGGGGGATCTCCTGAAGGTGCCGGAGGGGACGATCACCGAGAAAGGATTGCGGACGAACATCAACGTCGGCGTCCTCTATCTTGAAGCGTGGCTCCGAGGGGCCGGTTGCGTGCCGCTCTACAACCTCATGGAGGACGCGGCGACGTCGGAAATTTCCCGCACCCAGGTGTGGCAGTGGATCCGCCACCGGGCGAAGATTTCCGGCGGCGCCGAGATTACCCGGGAGCTCGTGCAGACGCTGACGCGAGAAGAGCTCGGGACGATCCGCAAAGTCGTCGGGGCGGAGGCGTATGCGCGGGGAAAATTCGTGCGGGCTTCCGAGCTCTTCCTCGATATGATGATGCGCGCGGAGTGCCCGGATTTCCTGACGCTGGTGGCATACGAGGATCTCGAGTAGGCCGTGCACGAGGAGAGGTGAGCATGGAGGACAAGGCGGAATTCGTCAAGAAACTGACGCAGGAGTGGAAGGCCGCACCTCGGTGGAAGGGGGTCCAGCGACCCTACACCCCTGAAGATGTGTACAAGCTGCAGGGGAGCATCCACCGTGAATACACCTTGGGCAAGGTTGGGGCTAAGCGGCTCTGGACGCTCCTCAACGTCGAACCGTACGTCCATGTGCTCAGCGCCGTGACGGGCAATCAAGCGATCCAGCAGGTGAAGGCGGGGCTCAAGGCCATCTACGTCAGCGGGTGGCAGGTGGCGGCGGACGCGAACAACTCGCTGCGCATGTATCCGGACCAGAGCTTGTATCCGTCGGACAGCGTCCCGTACCTCATCAAGCGGATCAACAATGCGCTCCTCCGCGCCGATCAAATTCATCACTTGAAGGGGGACCACGGCACGTACTGGTTGGCGCCGCTCGTCGCCGATGCCGAGGCCGGGTTCGGCGGGCCGCTGAACGCGTTCGAGATCATGAAGTACATGATCGAGGAAGGGGCGGCTGGCGTGCATTTCGAGGATCAGCTGGCCTCCGTGAAGAAGTGCGGTCACCTCGGTGGGAAGGTCCTCGTGCCGACGCGGGAGTTCATCACCAAGCTGGTCGCCGCCCGGCTGGCGGCCGATGTGTCCGGCACGGCCACCCTGCTCATCGCCCGCACGGATGCTCACAGCGCGTCGCTCCTGACCAGCGACATTGATCCGTACGACCGGCCGTTCATCACCGGTTCGTCGAGGACGCATGAGGGGTTCCACCAGGTCAAGGCGGGGCTGGAGCAGGCGACCGCCCGCGCGCTGGCCTACGCTCCCTACGCGGACCTCTTGTGGTTCGAGACCTCGAAGCCGGACATGAAAGAGGCCCAGGCCTTCGCCGAGGCCATTCACCGGAAATATCCCGGCAAGCTGCTGGCCTACAACTGCTCCCCCTCGTTCAACTGGAAGCTGAATCTCAAGGATGCGGAGATCGCGACGTTCCAGCGGGAGTTGGGACAGATGGGGTACAAGTTCCAATTTGTCACGCTCTCGGGCTTTCATGCACTCAACTTCAGCATGTTCACGCTCGCCCACGGCTATCGCGACCGAGGGATGGCCGCCTACTCGGAGCTGCAGGTCGAGGAATTTGAGTCGGAACGGAACGGGTACGAGGCGGTCAAGCACCAGGAATTTGTCGGCACCGGCTATTTCGATGCGGTCACCCAGATCGCGTCTGCCGGATCCTCCTCCACGACCGCCATGGACGGCTCGACCGAGCAAGAGCAGTTCAAGAAGCCCCCCAAGCCCAAGAAATCGTAGGTCAGTGCCGCGCGCCAGCTGATGTTCGGGGTAGTCCGCCGAGCACCGCTCGAGAATCCTCCAGCGTGGATTCTCTCGCTCCGCGAAGATCGCGGTTGCTCTCCCCCTCGTGTGCATGGAAGATTCTGTGGACGGGGGAACCATGCCCGCAACACGCGACTTCGAGGTGCTCGGCGAACTACCCCCTCACCGCTGGCGCTACGGCCCTAGCTTGCTCGCAGGGACCCCTGACCCGTGTCACCCATCGCCCACGTCTCAGTGCTACAATGTTCTCACGCAGCGACGTGGCGCGCCCAGAACCGGTACCAGGTCTCCATGGCCCTGCTCCCAGAAATTTTCTTGCTGAGGAGGGGAATGTGACAGTGCAGATAAAACCCTGGCTTGCGTGGATAGTGATGGCTGTCCTCGGATGGTATGTGAGCAGTTTTGTAAAGAAGTTGGCAGAACATCACGCAAAGCTCTTAATCTGCTGGTTCCGCGGAGAGAAGATCAAGACCGCTCTTGCGAAATCTATTCCCCAGTTAGCTGGGATCGTAACGATATTTCTCGTTATCGTTGCTGCGAATATGTTTTTCCCACCCTATGCGCGCATGTCACCGGAACAGAGCGTCCAGAACCTTGTTAACCAGCTAACCTTGACCGAAAAAGCCTTGCTTTGCATCGGTTTTCAAGCCCGTCATGGAAAACTTCCCGTTCCCATTAGTCGAGTTCAAGAACATTTAGATGAGTTAGGCAAGCTTCCCGATCCTACAAGTTCAGCCTTATATGTCGCTGCGCA
>JAHFOS010000013.1 GCA_023261545.1 bacterium | reverse complement strand
CACCAGCCTGCCGCAAGCCGTTATTCCCAGGGTCTTCCGCGATGCGCGCTTCCTCGACCACCTCGCCCGCCGCCAGGCCATGTACGCCGCGCGCGCCGCGGAGGCCGATCAGGCGCTCTCGGGCATCCAGGGCGCCCGCTTCGTCAAACCCAATGCCGCGTTCTATTTCTCCATGGTCTTCGATGCGGACGCGCTGCACGAGGGCCAGAAACTGAAGCCCATGAACACCGGCGTCAAAGCCTACCTCGACGGATTGCTCCAGTCGCCGCTCGCCCCGGACCAGCGCTTCGTCTATCAGCTCATGGCCTCCAAGGGCCTGTGCGTGGTGCCCCTGAGCAGTTTCTGCTCGCCGCTCCAGGGCTTCCGCTGCACCTTGCTCGAAACCGACGACAAGCGCCGCCAATGGATCTTCAAGACCCTGCGCACGGCTATCGAGGAGTTCCTGGCCTCCTGATCTATTTTCGGCGGGTGCGGCCGTTGTCTTTGCGAGTTCGGTATCATCAAGGCCTCGGCCCTGGCGCTTCCAGGAACGGCTGGCGCGGCGAAGCGCGAAAAACTCACCCCGCCCGCGCCGTCCCCTGCTTGTAAAACGGCAGCTCCGCGATACGCACCGGGAGCGCGCGCCGGCCCTTGTCCACGGCGAGTTCCAGGCCGATTTTACCTTCGAGGCCCGCGCGCAGACGCGCCAGGGCAATGCCGCGCTCCAGGCAAGGGGAGAGGCAGCCGGAAGTGATTTGACCCACCGGCTCGCCATTGAGCAGCACGATTTCTCCGGCGCGCGGAGCGCTTTTGGAGTCGCTCATGAGGCCCGCTGCCTTGAGAGCCGGACCACCAGCGGCACGCTCGCGCTCCAAGGCTTTTTTCCCAAGGAATCCCGCCTTGGAGCGCAGGAAGCGGTCCACGCCGCAGGCGCTCACCGGAACATCGGCGGCGAGCTCGTGGCCGTAGAGGCTGAGGCCGCACTCGGTGCGCAGGGTGTCGCGGGCGCCGAGGCCGGCGGGTTTCACCGCCGCGTCTTCGAGCAGGCGCCGCCAGACCCCGACGGTCTGCTCCACGGGCAGGTAGAGCTCCACCCCGCGCTCGCCGGTGTAGCCGGTGCGGCTCACGATCCAATCCTGGCGCTCCAGGAAGCCGAAATAGGGCAGCGCGCGCGCGTTGATGCCCAGGGCGCGGTCGAGGGCGTCCAGGCTTTCCGGACCCTGCAAATCGAGCTTGCCGGTGCGATCCGAGGCGTCTTCGAGGCGGACGTCCGGCACGAGATGGCTTTTCAGGTGGGCGAAATCGCCAATGCGGGTGCCGGCGTTCACCACCAGCAGATAGCGTTCGGGGCCGCGGCGGTAGGCGATGCAGTCGTCAACGACCCCGCCCTTTTCGTTGAGCATAAGACCATAACGGCAACGGCCCAACGGAAGATCCGAGGGGCCGGAAGTGATCATCCCGTCGAGGAACGCGGGGGCGCCGGGTCCCTCGATAAGGAATTCCCCCATGTGACAGGTGTCGAAAAGCGCGGCCTGCGTGCGGGTCTGGTGGTGCTCGGCGAGGATGCCCTCGGGGTAGTGGACGGGCATGTCCCAGCCCGAGAACTCAATCGCGCGAGCCCCGAGCCGCAGGTGCTCGCCGTGAAGCACCGTTTTCATCATCCCATCCTGGCGCGAAAATTCCAAACGCAAGGGGGTGTCGGCTCCCTTGCAAACCTGATTCGCCCGATAAATATAGCGCTCCCTTGCGAGATCGCATGCGCCCTGCCCAGTCAGCAGCCTTGAAACGGCGCCAACTCCTTGAGCAGTCGCTCGGGGCGGTTTTCGGCCTCAGAGCCTCCCTGAAACCCCTGCGTGCCGTCCTCACGGGGCCGGCTGCCGTGGGCGAGCGCGCCTTTTTGCTCGCGCGCGGCATGGCCGATGAAAACATCGCCATCGTGGCGCCTGAAAAACTCGCCCACGCCGAGTCCTTGGCCTCCGCGGATTTCATCTTCGCCCATCTCCCCTGCGCCGTCAGCGGCGGGTCCTATGCCGCCCTGCTGGATTTGCTGCAAACCCTCAAAGAGCGCTCCGCTGGCGCCCCGCGCCTGTTCCTCGTGGAGGCCGAGGTTCCCGGCACGCGCGAGTCCGTGGACTTCGGCCATCCTGAGCTGAGCCTGCGGCAGATTTACCTCGACGTGCTGCAACGCGCCGAAGACAAGCTGGGCCGCGAGGCTTACGTGCGTTTCCACGAAAGGTTGCTGGCGGAACGTTCGGAAGAGCTGCACACGCGCCGCCTGGCCTGGATGGCGGCCCAAAAGGAGCTGGCGGGACTCTTCGACGAGCCGGCGGTGCGCGACCTGATGCTCAAGGCCGCCCTGCGCTTCATCGCCGAGATGCATGCGGCCAAGACCTTTGAGGCCGGCCTCATCGCGGGCAGGGACGCGGAACTTGAAAAACTGCAGCACCTGCTGATGCCGCGCAAATCCCTCAAGGATTTCATGGCCGGCCTCGCCGTCACGGGCGGGGAGGAGCTGCTCAAGGCCGCGCCGCTCAAAGCCGCGCTCAGGGAGGATGCCGTGCGGCCCTTCGAGGTTTCGGCCCTGTGGCATGAGTTTGAAAAGCTCGCCGGCCGTTACCTGGATTCGCGCTGCGGTCGGGCTTTTAACCTGCTCACCTCCGCCGAGCAGGTGGAACTCACGGGCGAGGCGCGCTACGCGCGCAAGGATCCGCCGCGCGATCTGAAGCCGGAGCTTGCGACCAGCTTCCGCAAATTCGCCATCGAGGACGACCCGCTGGCCGGCCTGCTGGGCCGGACGATGCCGGCGGTGCCCCAGTTGGCGCGGCGCGAAACGCTTTCCCTGGAGGGCTACGGCGAGGTTTTCCTCGCCATGCTCTCCGCCTGGTGCCGCGGGCGCGTGAACGTGGGCGGCGTGCTCTACAGTTACGCCTACCTGCACGAGGAACGGCACACGGTGCTGGGATCCTCCGTCTTCCTGGCCGAGGACCGCGATCTCTTCCAGCACGTGGAGAAGCTCGCCGCGGCGCTGGATCTGCCGGATGGCCGCAAGGCGCAGCCCCAGGAAGTCCTGAAGGCTTTCTTCCAGTTCAATCGCCACTACCTGAGCTACTTCGAGCGGGTGCGCGCCATGGCGGCGCCCTTTGAAGGCTTCCATCTCGGCGACCTCGACACGCGGACGGAGCCCAGCGCCGCTCCCGCGGTGGCGGTGATGTCCCCGGAGCGCCAGGAGCGCCTTGCCGCCGTGCGCGCGCGGCGCTTGCGCATCACGGCGGCCCGCGCGCAGCGCGCGTCGAAGCGCGAACGCCCGCCCGCCGCTGACGCCGTCGCCGCGCAAGAAGCTCCCGAGCCAGCGGCGGAAGATGCCGGGAAGGTCCGGGAAGAGCTGGAGGCCAAGCGCCGCCAACTCGTTGAAAGGCTTGCCGAGCGGGAACGCGCAGAGCTCGAGATCGAGGAGCAGCGGCGCAAGCGCCGGGAGGAGCAGGAGCGGCGCAAGAAGGAACTTGAGGAGCAGATCAAACTGCGGCGCGAGCAGGAGCGCATCGAAAAGCAAAAACGCCAGGAGAAGCTCGCCGAGGAGAAGCAGCGCCGTGAGGAGGTGCGCCAGCGGCGCATCGAGAGCCTCAAGAATGCCTTCGACGTGGCACGCCAGACCGCGCAGCAGAAGCAGGAGGCCAAGCTCGCCAAGAAGGCCGCCCAGGGCGAGCCCGGCGGCAAGAAAAAGAAAGAGGTCAACACCGCGGCGGTCAAGATGATGATCCGCTTCGGCACCGAAAATGCGGCCATCATGACGCGCACGGGGCTCACCGAAGAGCAAATCGAGGCCCTGCGGCAGGAAGTTCAGGTGGAGGACGGCAAGGTCCGCGGGGACGCCTAGGGTGGAAAGTCCGGGGCGCAGCGCCTGGCGGAGCGAGTGGACGCGCGGACTGGTGGCGATAGCGGGCGCCGCCCGCGTGCTCACCGACCGCGCCTCGCTCATCAATTACGAAAACGACGCGCTCGGCTTCCACCGCTTCCGTCCGGACTGCGTGGTCATCCCGGATGGTTCCGAGGAGCTCGCCGCGCTGGTGCGCTACGCCCGCGATGCGGCGCTACCCTACACCGTGCGCGGATCCGGCACCGGCTTATCTGGCGGCTCGGTGGCCGCCGAGGGCGGTCTCATCCTCCATCTCTCGCGCCTGAAGCGCATCCTAGAGGTCAACGTCGCTGACCAGTATTGCGTCGTCGAACCCGGAGTGGTGCTGCACCGGCTCAACGAGCACTTGGAGGCCCACGGGCTTTTCTACCCCCCCGACCCCTCCAGCGGCTACGCCTCCACGCTCGGGGGCAACGTCGCCGAGAACGCCGGCGGCATCCGCTGCTTCAAGTACGGGGTCACCGCCAACTACGTGCTGGGTGTCGAGGCGCTGCTCCTGGACGGTCGCTTGCTCCGTTTCGGCGGGCCCGCGGGCGGGCTCGGGCGGGCGGCGGCCGATTGGCGCGCGCTGATGGTGGGCTCCGAAGGCATGCTGGCCACCTTCACGCGCCTGTGGCTGCGCCTCAAACCCCTGCCCGAAAAGGTGTGGACCTTCCTCGCCACCTTCGCCCGGCTTGAGGATGCCGCGGACATGATCGTGCAGCTCGTCCACCACCCGGCCTTCCCCGTGGCGATCGAGTTCGTGGACAACAAAGTGGTGAAACTGGTGGAGGCCAGCCCCATGGCGGCGGGTTTGGACCCCGACTCCTGGCTGCTGGTGGTGGAACTGGACGGCCCGGAGCCGTTGGTGGACCTGCAGGCACGCGAGCTGGAAGAACTGCTGCGCCGCGGCAAGACCCGCAAGGTGGAGCGCACCTCGGACAAGGAGGAGCGCCTCAAGCTCTGGAAGGCGCGCAAAGTCGCCGCCGGCCTCATGGGCCAGGTGAGCCCGGACTTCTTCATCCAGGACGCCGTGATCCCGCGCTCCTGCCTCGGCGAGGTGTTGCGCTTCATCTACGAAGAAGCGGAAAAAGAGGGCATCCACGCGCTCAACGTCTTCCACGCCGGGGACGGCAACTTGCATCCCAACTTCCTCTTCGACGCGCGCAACCACGATGAGACCGAAAAGATCCACCGCCTCGGGCACCGGCTCATGGAAAAGGTCGTCGCCTGCGGCGGCACGCTCTCCGGCGAGCACGGCATCGGCAACGACAAGATGGAGTACATCGGCCTCATCTTCGGCCCCCGCGAAATCGCGCTCCAGCGCTCGCTGCTCGATCTCTTCAACCCCAACCACCAGCTCAACCCCGGCAAGGTCTTCCCGCTCCGCAGCTACGTGGGTTGCTGCGTGCCGGAAAAACCATGAGCCAGCGTTCAGCCCAGGGGTTGCGCCTTCCTGGTACGGCGTCACCAGCCCGGCCTGTTCGTGCTGACCCTGAGCCTGTCGAAGGGTCGAAGCACGAAGGGGGGATCTCGGCCTACGCAGTCATCTCGTTATCGCGCAAAAAACCATGAGCCTCTTCGACCTCTTCTACGACGGCGTTGACATGTCGGCTTGCGTGCCGGCGGGGGAGGCCGTCGGCGTGCTGAATCGGCGCGCGGCGGCGGACGGCCTGCATTATCCGCTGTGCGCGGATGCGGCGCAACCGGTGGGCGAGCTGGTGCTGGGCCTGCCCTTCACTTCGCGTTCTTTTCGCTACGGGGCCATGGCCGACAACGTGCTGGGGATGCGTTTCACGCTGCCTTCGGGCCAGCCCGTGGACGTGGGGGGGCGCGTGGTGAAGAACGTCACGGGATTTGAACTCACGCGCTTCCTGGTGAACAGCGGTCGCCATTTCGGCGCGCCCGAGCGGGTGGTGCTGCGGCTGCGGCCCTTGGCGGAGGTCTGCCGCGTGCTGCGCTGCACGGGCTCCTTTGAGCGGCTCCAGGACTTCGCGCGCGCCTTCCTGCGCACGAGCTGGGTGCACGTGGTGGACGCTTGCGACGCCTGCTTCACGGGGACGGACGTAGCCTACTTCCTGGAGTTCCGTGCCAACGCCGAGGGCGTGGCGGTCTTCGAGAAGGCGCTGCGCGCCGTGGCCGATGCCAGCGGTGTGGAGATCGCTCCCGTGCCGGAGCTTCCCATCCCGCCGGCGACCGCAACCGTGCGCCTCAAGACCGTGATCTCCAAGGCCGCCCCCGCCGCCCAAATGTTGGTCGGGCGTTTCGGTGGCCGCGCGCATCTTTTCGCTGGGAATGCCTACCTGCTTTACGTGCCGGAAGCGGACGCCGAAAAGCGCCCCGGCTTCTTGCAGACGCTGGGCGAGCTGCACAACGAGGCCTGCGATCTGGGCGGCCACTTGGAGACGCCTTTGCTCGCGCCCGATCACGCGGATTGGGACCGGCGCTGGTGCCAGGAACTCTATCAAAAATGGAAGAAACTCGACTGATTCCCTTCGAGGAGCTGATGCGGCGCGAGAAGCCGAAGCTCTTGAACTGCATCCACTGCGGCTTCTGCCTGGATGTGTGCCCCACCTACAACCTCACGGGCGACGAGAGCAACTCGCCGCGCGGGCGGCTGGCCACTTGGCGCGCGCTCTCCGAGGGCCGTCTGGAGCCCACGCCGATGGGCGACTTCTACACCATGGAGTGCGTGGGGTGCCTGGCCTGCGAAAGCGCCTGTCCGGCCAAGGTGCCGTATGGCGAGCTGCTCTACGAGGCGCGCCACGCGCAAGTCGCGCGCGGCGGGCGGGTGCATCCGTTGTTGCGGCTCACGGGCGCCCTGCTGCATTACACGCGCTTTTTCGATGTGTTGAACCTGCCATTGCGGCTGGCGCGACGACTGGGCTTGGCGCGCCACCGCTTTCTCTTTCCCGGTCGGCCCGAAATCTTCAAGAGCACCGCCAGCTACGCGCGTGAGGTCGTGGAACGACTCCAGCCCAAGGGGTCGCGCGTGGCGCTTTTGAGCGGCTGCCTCATGGAAGGCGTCTTTCGCGAAATCAATTACGCCACCGTGCGCGTGCTGGCCGTGAACGGCGTGCGCGTCGAGGTCCCCGAAGGTCAGGCCTGCTGCGGCGCGGTGTTCGAGCACGCGGGCCTGCCGGGCCAGCAAAGCTTGGACGCGCGCAACCGCGGCGCCTTCGCGGGTTTTGAGACCGTCATCACCAACGCCGCGGGCTGCGGGCTCGCGCTCTCCCATGTGCTCCCCGGCCGCACGCGCGACCTTTTGAGCTTCCTCGGAACCCTCAAGCTCAAGCAGGGCCAGCCCCTGGACCTCGACCACCTGTATTTCGACATCCCCTGCCACCTCTACCACGGCCTCAAGGTGCAGAAGGCCCCGCCCGGCATTTTCGAGGCCATCGGCACCCCCTGGTCCTACGCGCCGGAAGCCGACCGCTGCTGCGGCTCGGGCGGAACCTACAACATCACCCACGCCCATAACTCGCGGCGCATCCTGGAGGAAAAAAGCCGCTTCCTGAACGACGTGCCGCACGCACGTCCCGCGCTCGTCACGGCCAACCACGTGTGCATGATGCAGTGGCACTCGGCGGTGGCCACCGGCCTGGTGCGCCGCAAGGTGCCCGTGCTGCACCTGGTGCAGGCGCTGGACGAGTCCTACCGCCGCGCGGGCCTCTACGCCGCGCTGGGGGCTTAAGCGGGTTAAATCTTCCTTGGAAGAACGGGAAAACATCGCCGCGGAGTTCTTGCGCGCCGGGCTTGAGGGCGCGGGAAGCGGCTCGGCTCTAACGGGAAGCGACATTGCAGGGCTCTTGGAAATTCCGCGCGATTCAGCCATGGGCGACCTCGCCTTTCCCTGTTTCACGCTGGCCGGAAAACTCAAGAAGAGTCCTGCCGCCATAGCTACGGACCTAGCCGCGAGCTTGGCTGAAAGCGTGCGCGGGAATAAGCAAGTGGAACGTGGGGTCGCCGCCGGTCCTTACCTCAATATTTTCTTCACCCCGGCCTTTCGTGCCGGCATTGTATCGGCGATCCTGGAGGGCGACTGGCTCGCCCCTGAGCCGGCGCGCGCGGGCCGGGTGATGATCGAGTATTCCCAGCCCAACACCCACAAGGTATTTCACGTCGGCCACATGCGCAACGTGGCCCTGGGCGACGTCCTGGTGCGTCTTTACGAGTTCGCGGGCCGGGAGGTGGTCGCCGCCAACTACATCGGCGATGTGGGTACGCACATCGCCAAGTGCCTGTGGGTTTTCACGCGCCATTTCAAGGGCGAGGCGCCCGCGCAACACCGGGGGGAATTTTTGGGCGGGCTCTACAAGCAGGCGGACGAATTGCTGGACTTCACGCGGCTCACGGCCTATCCACATCCGGGGCTTTTTAGCGCGCGCGTGCTGGAAATGCGCCCGCACCCCGGGAACGCCGACTGGAAAGTGCTGAAACTCGATGCCGGAGCCAAGGGCCAAGCGCAAGTCGTCTGCGGGGGCACGGGATTTCAAACTGGCGCTATCGTCGCCTGGGCACCGCCGGATTGCAGTTTTCTGGGTCGGCTGGTGCAGCGCGTGGATAAGGCGGGGATAAGTTCGGAAGGCCTGGTTCCCAGTTGCAAAGAACTGGGAACCGGCGAAGACCGCGACAAGATTCACATTTTTCCACGGGAAACGCCCCTCGGCGCAGAGATCACGGAAATCGGTCGTCGGCCCGGATGCATCCCGACAGAGCAAAGCGTGGCCGCCGTGATCCGCGAACGCGGCGCGGAAGTGCGCGCCGTGCTGCGGGGCCTGGAGGCCCGGGAGCCCAGTCTGGAGCGACTCTGGCGGGAGACGCGCCAGTGGTCGCTGGACGAATTCAGCGAAATCTACGCCTGGATCGGCTGTCGCTTCGATCATTATTTCTACGAATCCGAGGTGGACGAAGAGGGCAAGCGCCTGGCGCTGGAGGCCCTGGAAAAAGGCCAGCTCATGCGCTCCGAGGGCGCTATCGGCGCGGATCTCTCCACGGCGGGCCTGGGCTTCTGCATGCTCCTCAAATCCGACGGCACCACGCTCTACGCCACCAAGGACCTGGCGCTGGCGCGCCGCAAATTCGAAAAGTTCAACGTCGCGGAGTCGCTGTATATCGTGGATCACTCCCAGAGTCTGCACTTCCAGCAGGTCTTCAAGACCCTGGAGCTGCTGGGCTTTGCGCAGGCGGCGCGCTGCCGCCACGTCGCTTACGGCCTGGTCAACCTGCCCGAGGGCAAGATGAGCTCGCGCAAGGGCAACATCATCCCCTTCTCGAAGCTGCGTGCGGAACTCGGCGCCCACATCCGCCGCGAGTTCCTGCACAAGTACCAGGGCGAGTGGCCGGAAGCGGAAATAGCTGAAGCCGAGCGGCGCATCGCGGTGGCCGCCATCCGCTACGGCATGCTCAACCAGGAGCCCATCAAGAACATCGTCTTCGACATGCGCGAATGGACCTCGCCGGTGGGCAACACCGGGCCGTACCTGCTCTACGCCTACGCGCGCACGCGCTCCATCCTGCGCGAGGTGCCGGAACTCGCGGGCACCGCCTTCGACGGCGCGTTGCTCATCCATGAGAAAGAGCGCGTCGTGCTCAACGAGCTTGCGGGCTTCCGCCGCGCCGTGCTGCGCGCCGTGCGCGACCACAATCCCCAGGTCCTCTGCGCCCAGCTCTACGAGCTGGCGCGCGCCTTCAGCCGTATGTACGAGGAGTGCCCGGTGAAGCGCGCCGGCGAGCCGGCGCTGCAGGCCGCGCGCCTCAAGCTCGTCGCGGCGACGGGCGCGGTCCTGCGCCGTGGGCTCGGACTCCTTGGCATTGAAGTCTTGGAGCGCATGTAGGTGATAACCCACCGTTCACATTTTCGACAGTCTTACCCCCCGAAGCGGGGGGTGAAGGGCGAACGGTAGGATAGGGCGGTTGATGCCTCAAAAGAATTGAAACTACGCTATGGACTTCATCGCGCACCGGGGTTTTGCCAAAAACCACCTGGAGAATACGCTGGGGGCCTTCGGCGCGGCCGTTGAGATGCGCCGCCGTTTCCCCGTCGTCTCGGGCATCGAGCTCGATATTCAGTTGAGCGGCGACGGCGAACTGGTCGTGGTTCACGACCCTGACCTCACGCGCCTGGCGGGCATCCCTGGCCGAATTTCCGAGCTGGCTTACAGCGCTTTCCGCCACGCGCTACAAGAACACCGCGCGGGATGCACCGAGGTCATCCCGCGGCTGCGCGAGGTTTTCGAGCTCGTGAACCACGCGCTCACTTTGCATATCGAGCTCAAAGACACCTCTTCGCGCAGCGAGGAGTTCACTGGCAAGCTGGCTTCCGAACTCGCGGCTTATAGCCCCCAAAACGACGTGTGCATCATCTCCTTTTCGATTCCGCTGCTGGAAAACGCTGAAAAATGTTGCGGCCACAAGGGCTTGAGTTACGGCTGGGACTTCAGCAGCCGAGGGGCTCTGGAGCACGCGGATCGCTCGTGGCTGGCGGGGCTGGAATACTTGAACCCCAGTCGCCGCCTGTTCGCCCGCGAGGACTTCACGTTGCCCCTGGCGCGCGGCCAGAAACTCAATGTCTGGACGGTGAACCGCAGCAGCGACCTCGCTATCCTGCGCCGCTCGCCGCTGTATCGCCGCATCGCCTCCGTGATCACCGACGATCTCGACTGGGCCGTGGCGCTGCCGGGCCGGAAGAAAAAGGGGTGAACCGGCGCGCCGCGTCGCTGGCCCGCCTGCGGAGCGAGGACTTCGACGTCCTCATCGCGGGGGCCGGGATCAACGGCGCCGCCAGCGCCGCGGCGCTGGCGGCGCGCGGGCTCAAGGTGGCCCTGGTGGATCGCGGCGATTTCGCCGGCCAGACCAGCTCCGCCTCCTCCAACCTCGTCTGGGGCGGCATCAAGTATCTCGAAAGCTATGAGTTCGGCCTGGTGCGCGGGCTGTGCCTCTCGCGCAACCGCCTCATGAACCACTACCCGGACAACGTGCGCGAGATGCGTTTTTACGCGCTGCACACCCGGGACTTCCGGCACGGCGGCGCGGCCCTGCGCCTGGGAACCTGGGCCTACTGGATGATGGGGTCCGGTCGCACCCAGCCGCCGCGCGCGCTCAGCCTCGGACGGCTGATGCACGAGGAGCCGGCCGTGAGCCTGGAG
The DNA here is from genome assembly GCA_023261545.1 of bacterium. Classification (GTDB taxonomy): domain Bacteria; phylum Planctomycetota; class JADGBV01; order JADGBV01; family JADGBV01; genus JAHFOS01. Next base: position 34,654 of record JAHFOS010000013.1, on the reverse strand, counting down.
GGGCTGCGGGGCGGCGTCGAGTATTCGGACGCCTGCCTTCCCGAAGGCGACGCGCGTTTCGTGCTCGGCCTCATCCGCGCCGCGCTGGGTTTCGGGGCCGTGGCCGCGAACTACGTGGAGGTCCTGAGCGTGCGCCGCGAAGGGGGGCTGTGGTTGGCGCGGCTGCGCCGCCGCGACGCCGAGGAGGAGTTCCCGTTGCGCGCGCGACTGCTCGTGAACGCCTGCGGTCCTTATGCCGAGGCCTTCAACCTGGCGGGCGGGCTGCCATTTCGCCACCGACACCTTTTTTCCAAAGGCGTGCATTTAGTGCTGCCCAAACTGCTATCGGGCCGGCGCATCCTCGCGTTCCCCGCTTCCGATGGCCGGCCTTTCTTTCTGATGCCCCTGGGCCAGCGCACCGTCGCCGGCACCACCGACACGCCTCTCGACAGCCCCGAGGCCGCGGTGAACGAGGAGGATCGCCGATTTATTCTGGAGCAGGTGAATCGCCGTCTGCGCCTTCCCGAGCCGCTGGGTCCGCGGGATATCATCGCTGAACGCTGCGGAGTAAGGCCCCTGGCGGTGGCGGCGGACGGCCCGCAGGGCAGCGGCGATTGGCTGCACCTCTCGCGCCGCCACGTCTTCGAGGAGCATCCAGCTTTAGGCCTGCTCGCCGTTTACGGCGGCAAAATATCCGACTGCCTGAACATCGGCGAGGAAGCCCTCCGGGCCACCGCGCGCGCGCTACCTCAAGGCCCGGCACTCACGGGCCCGCGTTGGTTCGGCGAGCCCGGGAGCGGCGAGCGCCAGGACTTCCTGCGCCGCGCCATGGAAACCCTGGCGCGCGGCCCCTGCCCGAGCCCCCCGCGCAAGGCCGCGGAAAGGCTCTGGCGGCGCTACGGCTCGGAGGCCAGCGCGCTGCTGCGCCTCATGGAAGCGGACCCCGCCTCAGGAACCGAGGCCATCCCCGGCTCCGGCGTGCTGCTGGCCGAGGCCGACCACGCCGCCACCGCTGAAATGGTGGTGCGCCCCGAGGACTTCCTGCGCCGCCGCACGAACCTGGCCCTGGAATACAAAGCCGGCGAGCTTGAAGCGTCGCCGGGATATGGGGCGCTGCTGAAGCGGCTGGGGGTGTAAAAATATAGCTCATCCGAATAATGCCCACTTTTCAAGGGTTTTCACATGGATGCACGATCTGGTAAGGCGGGAACCCCATCGCAATACCAGGGAAATTTTTCCACAGATGACACAGATTAACACTGATAAAAATGCCAGCCCTGATTGATTATTTTCAGTTGCCCATCGGTGTAATCTGTGAATAAATCCGAGTTTAGAATACTGAGCATTAGGAAAAAACTGGGGGAGAGGATACTGCCAGAGGGACGCATTCCTCGGATGAGCCAAAAATATGAAGAAATCTCATCTCAAACGCTCACGCACGGGCCAGCGCATAACCCCGGGCGAACTGCTGCGCGAAGAATTCCTCGCGCCCATGGGCCTCTCGCAGTACCGCCTCGCCAAAGAAGTGCGTGTGCCAGCCCAGCGCATCGGCGAGATCGTGGCGGGCAAGCGCGCCATCACGGCGGACACGGATTTGCGGCTGTGCCGGTTTTTCGGTCTGTCCAACGGCTACTGGCTGCGGGCGCAGGCGGCCTATGACACGGAAATTGCTGAAGAGGCTTTGGCGGACACCTTGGCGCAGATACAGCCGTGGCGAGCCTCAAAATCCCGCCTGGGTCCAGCGGCTTGACCAGCGCGTCAGCAGTGTTCCCGCGGGGGAACCCCGTTAGGTTTTTCAGCGGGTCCCGCTATTAAGTTTTTGTTCATCCGCTCCATGAGAGCGAGGCTTTCTTTTCGCGCAAAGACGATGGCATCCACGATGGCCGCGGAGCAAAGAAAAAAGGTGGCGATGAGAAAATAAACGCCCGCCTCAATTTCATGGATCGCGCTTTTTGAAACTACAGAAATAATAAAAGCATATGCGAAAGCCAGGATAGAAAAAATGAAAAGCAGAAACCGCATCGTCGGTCCTCTTTTAAACGCAGGCGGCCCTAATCCGCCAGGATCAGCCCGTTCTTGTAGGCGTCTTCGAAGGCGCGCAGCACGTTGGCGCCCACGATGCCGCGGCCGTCGCTGATGAGGCCGGCGACGATGTCGCTCAGGGGCTTGTCGGCCTCGTTGAAGACGATGGGCAGGTTGGCCTGGAGATCCAGTTCCACGGAAAGCGCCAGGATCTGCGATTCCAGCGACCAGCCCGAGGCCGGGATTTCCCCCGGCAGCCCCTTGCCGTCGAGGCGCGCGCGGTGCAGGCGCACGATGTCCACGACGTCGGAGAAACACGCGTTGCTCGACAGCAGGTCCACCGTGCGCTCCACGTAGGAGCGGTCGCTTTCGAGGAATTCGCGCGTGACCGGATCCCCCTGGTGCATCTCCAGGTAGCCGATGTGGTGCAGGTGTCCGGCCATGACCAGGGCCGCGAGCGCGCGCCCCTTGACGCCGAGTTCGCCGCCCAAGGCCTTGACGTAGCCCGCCACGCGCTCGCCACGCCCGCTGAGCTCGGGCGTCAGGCTTTCCACGGCGTGCTCCAGCAGGGCCACAAAACCCTGCTGCGTCTCGCGCAGGCGCGTGAAGCCGTCGGCGGCGGCGTAGAGCAGGGCGAGCTGGTGGGAGACGAGGGAGGCGAACTCCGAGTTCTCCTCGGTGAAGGGCGTTTTCTCCGGCCCGTTGCTGAGGTAGATGACGCCGTACTCGCGGCCGTGGGCGATGAGCGGGGAGCAGAGCACGGAGGTCACGTTCTTCATGATGATGCTGGACTCCGACTTGAAGCGGAAGTCTTCCAAGGCATTGGCGGTGAGCACGTTGCGCCGCTCCTTGAGCGCACGCTGCACGATGGAGCGGCTGGCTTTGCCTTTTTTCTTCACCGCCTTGTCGGCGCGGTAGCCCTTGAGGTGCAGCGTGTTGCGCGCGTCCACCGCGAAGATGAAGGCCTCCTGGATCTCCATGGCCTGGAAAAGGATATCGAGGCATTCTTCAAAGGCGGCGGGCAGTTCCGTGGCCTCGGAGGAAATCTTGCGCAGGCGCGTGAGGGCCATGCCGAATTTCTCCGAGAGCCTTGAGGTGCCGACCGGCGAGCTCACGCGGATGGTGAGCGTGGCGGTGGGATCGCTGTCCTCCTGGAAGAAGGACTCCTCTTCAGGGGAAGTCGGCTCGGCGGGGGCCGGGCCGTGGGAGCCCTCGAAAACCAGGGCGCAATTGGAGATGCGGATGACGTCGCCATCGCGCAGCAGCTCGTCCTCGACGGCGAGGTCGTTCACCGTGGTGCCGTTGCGGCTGCCGAGGTCGCGGATGAAGTACATCTCGCCCACGCGGTAGATCTCGGCGTGCTCGCGGCTCACTCCAGAATCCAAGAGCTGGATGAGGCAGGTCGAGTCGCGCCCCAGCTTCAAGGAGTCGCCGGTCAGCGGATGGATCTTGCCCTTGCTGGTGCCGGATTTGACGCGTATTTGCGGCATCAGTTCAGCTTTCCGGGGCGGGCGAGGCCAAGGCCGGCCCGCCCTCCACGCTTTTTCCTAGGTGGGCCATGAGAGTCAGCATATCGGACCAGGCTTCTTTTCTAGAGGATGTTCGCTTGAGCAGATAGCCGGGGTGGTAGGTGGGGAAAAGCGGGATTCCCCGCCAATCGAAGCGCTGGCCCCGCAGCCGCGCGATGGGGTCCGTGGAGCCCAGAAGCGCCGAAGTGGCCGTGGAGCCCAGGGTGCAAATGGCCCGGGGTTGAACCAGCGCGATCTGCGCGGCCAGCCAGACGGGAAGGCAGGTGGCGATCTCGGAGGCCTCGGGATGCCGTTCCCCGGGTGGCCGGCACTTGACCAGGGGCGCGACATAGACCGCCTCGCGCTTGAGCCCCAGGCGCGCCAGCATGCGGTCGAAGAGCGCGCCTTCCTCGCCTTGGAGCGGCAACCCCGCCGCCTCGTCGGCCGGGGAAGGCGCCCCGGTGACGAACAGGATATCGGCCCCCAAAGGCCCCGCGCCGTAAACCGCGCGCGCGCGGGATTTGTGCAGCGGGCAGCGGGTGCAGTCAGCGCAGCGGGCTCTGGCCTCGGCCAGGCGCGCAGTGCGCCGCTCGAGTTCTTCCTGAACGTCGGCTTCTTCTTCAAAAGGCGCGACCGGCAGGTGCAAAAGTCCAGCCGCGCGCCAGCGGCGCAGGATGGAGAAGAGGGCCTGGGCGGGAGGGGCGGGCATTTAGTGTTTTCTTTTTTAATCGAGTGATTCGCAGGGACAAGACATCGGCAGGTACAGCCCAAGGGCGGCGATCAAGATAAAAAGGACGAGGCCCAGCAACCAGACAAAGTAGAGAATTTTAAGCAAGGGCCGACCCGGGCGGATTTTCTCCACCGCCAAAGCGACCAAGGCTGCGGTGCTCAGCCACGCCCACCACCAGTGGCTTAGAGCCTTCTCGGTGGCGAGTAACATCAGGGTTATAGCAGGAAGAGGAACAGCGAAGCCTTTGAAGATTCTCTCGAACTCCCGGGCGATATGAATAAAAAAGCCCAGCGTGACGATAGTAGCGGCGGCGAGAGAAAGAAATGCCCAACGCCGGCTTGGCGGAGTAAAAGAAAGAGCCGGATTCGGGGTGGCGGGCAAGTCAGGGCAGCTTATACATGAACTCGGCCATCGGCTTGAAAAGCGCGAAAACGATAAACAGGACGATACAACCGACGCCCAAGGCCCAGGCGAAATCAGGAATTCGGGGTAGCGGCCGGCCCGGGCGGGCTTTCTTCAGCGCCACGGCGCAGAGGGCCGCAATCAGCAGCCACGCCCCCCACCATTGCCGCAGACTTTTAGAGACAGCGAGCAGAATTGTGGTCGAAATTGGAAGGGCAACCCCAAGGCTCTTGTATTTGTCCTCGAAGTTCGGAATAACGAAAACGAGCAGGTACAAGAGGATGGCCACCGCGATAGCGCGGCTGACGACCGGAGGGATGAGCCCCTTGCGCCGGCGTGGCGGAGGAGGGGAGCCATCTGGATTTGGAGTGGCGGGCAAATCAGCGCAGTCTTTCCATCAGCGTCACCATCGGCAGGAACAGTGCGATGACGACAAACCCGACGATAACACCAAGGCTCAAAATCATGACGAAATCCGGGACTCGGGGCAGAGGCCGGCCCGAACGGATTTTTTTCAGCGCTAGAGCGAAGAGGGCTAGGGCGATAAGGCCGGCCCACCACCATTGCCGGAATGCCTCGGAGATAGCGAGCAAGACAAGGGTATAAGAAGGGAGAGGAACTGCGAAACCCTTGAAGATTTCCTTGAACTTCGGGACGACGAAGATGAGGATGCCCAGGACGATGGCATTGGCGATGGCAAGGACGGCGGAGGGATAAATGAGAATTTCGCGCCAGCGGCGCAGGAAGGGGAAATGCGGCTGGTCAGGGGGGACAGGCAAGGTCAGACCCTCACCCAATCCCCCTTCGGGGGAGTTAGGGGGGCTAAAGGAGCCTCCGCTTCCAGGGGAGGCTGGAGGGGAAAAACGCCGTTGGCGTTTGCCCTCTCCCGAAGGGAGAGGGGGAGGTTCAAACCGCTCCTGCGCGAAGGCTTCCCCTTTTCACGACAAGTGCTCCATCAGCGAGATCATGGGCATGAAGAGCGCTATAACGATGCCGCCGACGATGACGCCGAGGCCCACGATCATCACGGGTTCCAACAGCGATTTCATGCCGGCCACCATGGCGTCCACTTCGTTGTCGAAGTTATCGGCGATTTTGTTCATCATGGCGGGCACCTCGCCGGCTTCGTCGCCCACCTCGATCATGGAGATGGTCATCTCGTCGAAGATGCGCGTCTTGTGCATGGGCTTCGTCATGGGGTCGCCCTGTTTCACCGCCACCAGGATGCGCTCGATGATGACGCCCAAAGCCTCGTTGCCGGTGGCGTCGCGCAGAATATCCAGCGTCTCCACCAGCGACACGCCGCTTTCGAGCAGGGTTCCCAGCGTGCGGCAGAAGCGGCTCAGCGAGGCCTTGCGGAGAATCTCGCCGAAGACGGGTATGTAGAGCTTGGCGTAATCCTGGTAGTAGCGCCCCTTGCGCGCGCGGCGGATCAGGTTGTAGGTGGTGACCAGGATGATGACGGCGAGGATCGCCTTCCACCATCCGTACTGGACGAAGTCCGCGACGTCGAGCAGGAACAGGGTGATGCCGGGCAGGGGCACGCCGAAGCCCTTGAAGATCTCCTTGAACTTGGGCACGATGTAGATCATGATGCCGGTCACGATGGCCGTGGCGATGGTGAGCACGGCGATGGGGTAGATCATGGCCGACTTGATTTCGCGCGCGATGCGCTGGCTCTTCTCGCGGAACTCCGCGAGGCGCGTGAGGATGACGTCCAAGATACCGCCCGCCTCGCCGGCGCGCACCATGTTGACGTAAAGCATATCGAAGGCCTTGGGGTGCTGGCCCATGGCCTCCGAGAGCGTGGTGCCCTGCTCCACGTCGTTCTTGACCTCCCGCAGCGACTTCTTCAGCACGCCCGGTTTCAGCATGTTGCCGAGGATCTCCAGGCACCTGATGGTGGTGAGCCCGGCGTTGGTGAGGGTGGCGAACTGCCGGGTGAAGGTGGTGAGCTCCTTCTCGTTGACGCCGCCGATGGTGAATTCGCTGAGGTTGAACTTGCCCTTGGCCATTTAATCCTCCTGAATCGTGGCGTTCATGACCTCTTCGATGGTGGTGAGGCCGTCGAAAATCTTCTGGATGCCCACCTGACGCAAGGTCTTCATCCCCGAGTCCACCGCGGCCTGGTACAGCTCCTGGGTGGAGGCTTCCGAGAGGATGAGGTCGCGCACCGTCGGCACCATGTGGAGGATCTCGTAAAGCGCCACACGGCCGCGGTAGCCGGTGCCGCGGCAGTTTTCGCAGCCCATCCCGCGGTAGAAGGTGACGGACCCGCCGAGCTGGGTGGGGTCGAGTCCCAGCGGCATGAGCTGCTCCTCCACCGGCGTGTAGTTGGTTTTGCATTTGGGGCAGATGGTGCGCACCAGGCGCTGCGACACCACGGCCTCTAGCGTGGCGGTGATGAGGAAGGTCTCGACGCCCATGTCGGTGAGGCGCGTGATGGTGGAGGGGGCGTCGTTGGTGTGCAGCGTGGAGAAGACGAGGTGGCCGGTGAGCGATGACTCCACCGCGATATCCGCGGTCTCCTTGTCGCGGATCTCGCCGATGAGGATGACGTCGGGATCCTGGCGCAGGGTGGCGCGCAGGCTGTTGGCGTAGGTCATGCCCACTTCCGGGTTGATGGGCACCTGCACCAGCCCGTCAATGTTGTACTCGATGGGGTCCTCGTTGGTGATGATTTTCATGTCTATTTTGTTGATCTCGTTCAGGCAGGCGTACAGCGTCGTGGTCTTGCCGGCGCCGGTGGGGCCGGTGACCAGCACGATGCCGTTGGGTTTGTTGATGATCCTCTGGAAGGCGCTCATCTCTTCCTCCGACATGCGCAGGTTGTGGAGGTCGAGGGAGACCACGCTGCGGTCGAGGATGCGCAACACCGCCGACTCGCCGAACTTGGTGGGCACGGTGGAAACGCGCAAGTCCACGTTGCGCCCCTCCACCTTGAGCGCGATGCGCCCGTCCTGGGGCAGGCGCACCTCCGAGATGTTGAGCTTGGAGATGATTTTGATGCGCGCGATGAGCGCCGGGGCCATGGATTTGGGCGGCGACTGGATCTCGTAGAGCACGCCGTCCACGCGGTAGCGGATGCGAAAGGAATCCTCGTAGGGCTCGAAGTGGATGTCGCTGGCCGCGTCCTTGATGGCTATTTTGAGGATCTGGTTGAGCAGGTTGACCACGGGCCGCGAATCCGCCGCCTTGGCGATGTCGGCGGTCTCCTCGAACTCCTCGACGACCTCCATGTCGCCCATGTCCATCTTCTCGAGCATCTCGTCGAGGTGCGCCATGGCGCTGCCGTAGTATTTCTCGTGCGCGGCGGCGATGGCCCCCTCGTCGGCCACGAGCCCGCGCACCTGCTGGCCGGCGACGAAGCTGATGGCGTCCAGGTTCTCGACGTTCTGCGGATGCGCCATGGCGACGTGCAGCACGCCGTCTTTTTCCTCCACCGGCATCACGTGGTACTGGGCGCACACGCCGTATTCGAGCTTGCCCACGATCTCCGGGGGGATCTGGACGTCCTCCAGCACCACGTATTCCATGCCGAGCTGGTCGGCCACCGCCTCCAGGCGCTCTTCACGCGTGATGAAGTCGAGCTGGACGAGCTGCTGGCCGAGGGTGACGCCGGCCTTTTTCTGTTCTTCGAGGGCGACTTCGAGCTGATAGGCGGTGATGTAGCCGGACTCTAAGAGGATGTCGCCGAGCCTGAGCTCCTTGAGCTGTTTCACGGGCGGGGCCTCGCGTGCGGGGGGAGCAAGCCGATCCTCAGATCACGGCCGTGATGGAGGACTTGCTGAAGGTGATGCAGGTGTCGGTGCGCGGATCCACCTTGAGGATCACTTCATCCTCGCGCACTTCCTGGATGACGCCGCAGATGCCGCCGACGGTGCGCACCTTGAGGTCCTTCTTGAGCGCGCTCATCATCTCGTCGCGCTTCTTCTTCTCCTTGCGCTGCGCCGACCAGGGGATGTAGAACAGCGCCGCGAAGATCAGCAACAGCGGCACCATCTGAACGATGAAGGCCTTCATTCCGTTGGGTTGCATAGCTCTCCTCTAGTATCGCGACACGCAAATAACGCAACCAGGTCCGTTCGTGCTGAGCTTGTCGAAGCATGAGCGGACCGACCCCACCGCCGTCCACCCTTCGACAGGCTCATCCCCAAAAACTGGGGATAAAGGGCGAACGGCTTTTCGACCGGCTGAACTATTACGTTTCATTACTTGCGTGTCACGACACTAGCGGTCGAAACGGGCGTCGGCTTCCGCGCGCGTGATGCGCCACACCGCGTTGCGGCCATGCGGGCAACAGCCCTGCGTGGAATCCAGGGTGGCGGCGGCGGCGGCGAGGGTGCGCAGGCGATCCTCGCTCAGGATTTCGCCGGCCTTGACCGCTGCCTTGCAGGCCGCCGTGTGCAACAGATGGCGGCGCAGCAGATCCGCGTCCGGAAGCGTGCCCTCGGCCAGTTCGGCGAGATGCCCGTCGAGGGCCGCGGCAGCCACGCTCGGGGTGAGGCAGGCGGGGATGGCGGCGAGCGCCAGCACGTCACCGCGAACCTCGAAATCATAGCCCGCGCGCCTGAGCTCGCCGGCCACGGTTTCCGGAATCTCGCCCAGACCTGGGGGTAGCTTCAGAAGCTCGGGAGCGAGCAGCATTTGCGCAAGCGTCTTTCCCCCAGCCTCCTCGTGAGCGAGCTGATTGAAAAGAACCCGCTCATGGATGGCGTGCTGGTCCAGGATTTCAATGCAGTCCTCACGTTCGAGAATGATATAGCGCTGCAGGATCTGGAAAGCGCGGAGCTGGCGCCCTGGAAGTGCCGGAAACAAGGCTGGCGACGGGGCCTCCGGACCCGTCTGAGCCTTCGGGTAGGTGGCGCGCGGCTCCAGCGCGCCGGCTTCGAGGGGCAGGCTGACGACGCCGGGAGCGGTCGGCTTGGGGGCGGCGAAAGGCCGCGGCGGCTCGCCGCCCTTGAAGATTCCACCGTAGCCGCGGTTCATGGGCATCACCCGCGTGCTCCCGCCCATGGAATAGACCAGTGGGCGCGTCTCCTCGCCGTCGCGCGCGAAGGACTTATCGGCCAGGACCTCGCGCGCCGCGCCCTGCACGGCCCGAAAAATGCGCCCCGGGTCGCGGAAGCGCACCTCGCTCTTGGTGGGGTGGATGTTGACGTCCACTTCCTCGGGCGGCAGCTCGATGGCCACCACCGCGCCGGGGTAGCGCCGCTCAGGGATAAGGCTCGCAAAGGCCTGGACCAGGGCTTGCACCAGGGGCCGGTCGAAAAAAGGTCGGCGGTTCACGAAGAAATAGATGCGCTGGGAATTGGAATGGTGGCACGGTGGAGCCGCCACCAAACCCGTGACCTTGACGTCCCCCTCCTCGCGGCGCACGGGCAGGAGCACCGTCTCGCGCTCGAAGAGACCCAGGGAGCGCACGCGCGCGGCGAGGTCCTCGTCCTCGCCCAGGCTGAAGCTCGTCCGGCCCTCGGAGCGCAGGCGGAAACCCACCCAGGGCCGCGCCAGCGCCAGGCGCCGCAGCACCTCGGCGCAGGCCATCCCCTCGGCGCGCGCGCTCTTGAGGAAGCGCCGGCGCACCGGCACGTTGTGGAACAGGTTGCGCACCGAGACGGTGCTGCCCTCCGAGCGCGAAGCGCGCTCCAGCGCAAAGCCCGAAGGGCCGCCGAAAAGGCGGTGCGCCTCACCGCCCTTGGGAGCGCTCGTGATCTCCAGCTCCCCCACCGCGGCGATGGAAGCCAGGGCCTCTCCGCGAAAGCCGCAACTCAAGACCGTGTGGATGTCGGCGGCACCCTGGATTTTGCTGGTGGCATGCGGCTCGATGCTGAGCAGCAGGTCCTCGCGGTCCATGCCGCAACCATCGTCGGCTACCAGGATAAGCTCCGCGCCCCCGCCCATGAGCTCGGCCTCGACGCGCGTGGCTCCGGCGTCCAGGCTGTTCTCAACCAGTTCTTTCAAGACCGAGCAGGGTTGGACCACCACCTCGCCCGCGGCTATCTGGCTGATGGTGGCGTTATCGAGCTTGCGGATGCGGGGCACGGGGGGAGTCTAGGGGGCTATGGAGCGAGAGAAGCCGGTGAACCTGATTTGTGATCCCTTAGGCCCCCGGCTTCACCGCCTCGTACAGCACCACCCCGCCGCCGAGCAGCGGGCGGGCGTGCACGGCGATGAAGCCCGCCTCTTGGAGCAGGCGCACCAGGTCCACCGTTGCGGCGAAGGAACGGATGGATTTGCGCAGGTACTCGTAGGCGCCCTGGTCGCCGCGCAGCAGCAGGCAGGCCAGGGGGAAGGCGGTGTGCAGGTAGGCGAGAAAAAGCCGGCGCATGAGCCAGCCACGTGGCAGGGAGAACTCCAGGATCACGAAACGCCCGCCAGGGCGTAGCGCGCGGAACACTTCGCGGAAGCAGAGCGGAACATCGGCCAGGTTGCGCACCATGAAGGCCGTCATGGCCCCGGCCAGGGCGCCAGCGCGCAGCGGCAGGCGCAAGGCGTCGGCCTGGGCCCATGAAGGCGCGGGAAACTTCGCGCGCGCGCGCCGCAGCATGGCGCCGGAGAAATCCAGTCCCAAGACCTCGCGCCGTCCGCTCAGCGCCCCGGCCAGGTCCCCGCTGCCGCAGCCGAGGTCCAGCACGCGACCCTCCGGCAAGTCCGCGAACAGCGCGCGCAGCGCGCAGCGGCGCCACAGGCTGTCGAGGCCCAGGCTCAGGACGGCGTTGAAGAGATCGTATTTCTCCGCCACGCCGTCGAACATGGCGCGCACGGTCGGAGCCTTCTTGAGGGCGGCGGCCGCGTAGTAGTCGGTCACAGGTTGGCGAAGGAGATTTGAGTGCGTCCCGACAGCAGTCCCATTTCCACCAGCATGAGCTCGTAGAAGTGGATCGAATCTATGCACTCTTTATGCAGGGTATAGTCGAGGCGGCTGTAGTAATCCCGGAAGTCGAGGCGCAGCGCGGGAAAGCGCAGCGCGGCTTCGGCGGCGAGTTTATCAAGACCTTCGTGGGCGCGCGCGCGGGCTGCGATGAGCTGGCGGTGGAGCTTTCTGAGGAGCTTCGCGTCGTGGTCGCCGGCCCGGCCGCGGATGGCCCAGACCGCGAAGACCACGGGGCGCGCGGTGAGCTGTGTCCACAGTTGCGCGAGGTCGTAAACGTAGGGAAAGCCGCCGCCTTCGAAACGCAGCGCCCCGTCACCGATGAGCAGCACCGCGGAGGCCGCCGCGGTCTCGACGAAGGAGGCGAAGGGGCGCACCTCCCGGGGTGAAATACCCTTGAGCTGAAAAAGGATGCGCAGCAGGTTGGCGGAGGTCGCGCTCTCGGGGGTGGTGAGCACCACCTGGCCCTTGAGCTCCTTGAGGGGCAGGCGCGAGAACAGCAGCACCGAGCGCACGTAGCCGGTGGAGTTGATGCACAGATCGGGCAGCAGCGTGTAGTGCGCCGAGTTCTCCAGGTACTCGTAGGTGCTGATGGCGCTCACGTCGAGTTCGCCTCTGCGCAGCATGGCGTTGAGTTCGCCCGGGGGGCGGGCGATGACCTTCACGCCCTTGATGGGGCGGCGCTCCGCCTCGCGCAGGAAGGGAAAGCTGTTGGAGTAGGCGATATAGCCGGCGCGCAACGTCGCCTTGGGGCGGCGCACACGGGCGCGCGCCTTGAGCAGCAGCTCCTTGAGCCGGAGCTTGGCCCGCGCGGCGGGCTTTTCCTTTTTCTTTTTCAAGCTGTTTTGCGGCGCGGGGCAATCTAGGCGAGGGGTGCCAGGGGCAAGAAAGATGGGCGAAACAGCGTGAAATATCCTCCACTCGGGCGCCCTCTGGGGTCGGACCCAGCCAGGTTCTGGAGGTTGAACGGCAGGACCGCCGGCCACAATGGCGGGGCAGCTTGCGCCGCACATCACAGCCATGGCCAACCACATCAACTGGGACGAGTATTTCATGTTCCTGGCCATCCTCGTCTCGCTGCGCAGCAAGGACCCCAACACCAAGGTGGGCGCGGTGCTGGTCAAGAACAACAAAGTCCTGGGCACCGGCTATAACGGCTTCCCCTCGGGCTGCGACGAGAGCCGTTTCTCCTGGTCGCGCGACACCACCGCGGGCTGGCTCGACACCAAGTATCCCTACGTGATCCACGCCGAAGCCAACGCTTTGCTCAACACCGTGGCCGCGGTCGCGGGCGGCGAGATCTACGTGACGCAGCACCCCTGCAACGAGTGCGCCAAACTGCTCATCCAGGGCGGCGTGCGCCGCATCACCTTCCTCGACAACAAGCACCTGGGCACCGAGTCCTACGCCGCCTCGCAGAAACTCTTCGCCGTCACCGGCGTGGAGATCCGCCACCTGGCGCGTGAGCATTTGCGCTTCGACGCCGTGCAGGCCGCCTTCGGAGAGTACGCCAAACTGCCGGAGGCCTGACGGTCATCGTTCGCCCCAAACGTGTCTTCGTTTTATAGACCTGGTCTTTGGGTCCGTTCGTGCTGCGCTTGCCGAATGGCCACTAAGCGGGCCACTCGGCATGAACCGACAGCGACCCCCTCCTGCCGGATCGCACGCCGTCGCTCCATGAACCCGCGCGCTTTGTGGTGCGCTGTTTTCATAGCCGCTCTCTGCGCTGTTCCGGAGAATGGCCTGGCCGCCGACGCCGCCAGCAAGAAGCTTCCGGTCAAGACCGCCAAGCTGGGCATCGCCATCACGCCCAAGAATTTTCCACAGCCTACGCCCCAGGACGTGGATCAGGCCTTTGCCATGGCCAAGGAGCTCGGCGACTACGCGGTGTTCATCTACCAGTGGCACGACCTGGATCTTCAGGCGGTCCGGATGACGATGGAAAAATCCAAGGCCGTCGGCCTGATTCCCATCCTGGGCTTGAGCCCGACGACGCTCGATCAGGGGCGCAAAGAGCTGGACCTCCCCGCCGAACTCAGAAAAAAAGCGGGCGCGGCCATCTCCTTCGGAAACCCGACGATTCAGGAGGCCTTCAAGAACACGGCGCAAAACCTGGCGCGCCTGCAACCCGAATATCTTTGCTTGGCGACCGAGATCAACTTCCTGGCCTTGCAGCGCCTGGACGAGTATTTGCGCTTCGCGAAGCTCTACAAGGAGACCTACGGCGAACTCAAGAAGATTTCGCCGAAAACGAAAATCTTCGTCTCTTTCCAGTGGGAATGGGTGCGCATCCTGGATGCCAAGGATCCCCTCAAGCTTGCGGAGCACGGCAAAGTCATCGAAATCTTCAGGCCGGAGCTCGACGTTGTTGGCCTCACGACCTACCCCTCACCTTTTCATGACTCCCCGGTAAAACTTCCGAAGGATTATTTTTCCTGGATCCACAAGCACATTCCCAAGACGGACGAAGTGCTCCTGATGGAGGTCGGATGGCCCACCAGCGGCACGGGCAGCGAGCCGGAACAGGAGGCTTTCCTGCGCCGGCTTCCGGAGCTTTTAAAGCCCGTGAACGTGTCGGTGCTGGCCTGGGCCCTGCTCCACGACGTGGGTCTCACTGAGTTCGACGCGAACCTGAATACGGTGGGCCTGTTCACAAAAGACGGGCATAAAAAGCCCGGAGTCGAGGCGTTCAAGGCACTGGGGTCAATGGGCAACGCCATCAGGCCGTAGTTTTCTTTGTCCGGGACCTTCGCTGTGGCACGACCAGCCGCAGGTTTCTGGCGGTGTCGGTTCTGGAGAAGCTCGCGGTTTCGACTACGCAAAAAAACAAGGTGCTCTTGAAAGTGCCCAGAATTAGGTACCATGTTCATGGTCCTTTTTGGATCCATTATGAAGGTGCCAACAAAGGTTCTCCTTGAGTCCGGCGAGGTGGCCGTATTGGACGAAGTGCGCCGCCTGCTTTCCAAGGCCAGCAGGAGCGAATGGATCCGGGAAGCGGTGCAGGAAAAATTGAAGCGCGAAAGGGCTCGCCTCCGGGAAATGCAGCGCGTCCAGGCCATGATCGGCTACAAAGGCGCGCGAACGGAGCCCATATTTGAATCCATCGAAGGTGACGGGTTTGCTGATAGGTGAAATCCACCTCGTGAACCTGGATCCGACGGTGGGACACGAAATCCGCAAAACTCGGCCGGTTGTCGTGGTAAACTCGGGCGATGCCAAAAATCTTCCCTTGGCGATTGCCGTGCCCGTGACGCAGTGGCGCGCGGCTTGGGAAAAAAACCCTTTTTTCGTCGTTCTTGAGCCCAGCAGTCGGAACGGGCTCAGCAAGAAGTCGGTCGTGGATTGTTTCCAAATCCGGGCTATCAGTCATGTCCGTTTTATCCGGTGCCTGGGCGAGATCGCCGTTCCAGAAGTGGACAGAATCAAAGCAGCCCTTTCCCTGATTCTTGATATTGACCCGGAACATTGTGCCGCCTTTGGGTAAAACCGTCTCTCGAAGGCCGTGACCGCTCAGTCCGGGCCACCCTGGTCCGAAAGCAACCCGAGTTTTACCAACCCCGCATTCAGGCGTTCGAGATCCTCGTTTTCATGCGCGGCATTGAGACTCACCCGCAGCCGCGCTGAGCCCTCGGGAACGGTGGGAGGCAGCACGGCCGGGCAGTAGATCCCCGCTTCGAGAAGTTGAGCGGCGGCGCGGCGGGCGTCTTCGCCCTGGCCGACCACGATGGGGAAGATCGGGCTCCACACCTGGCGCGCGAGACCGAGTGTGTGCTCCGCGACACGGCAGAGGTCTTCGAGTTTGCGGCGCGCGGCGTCCGCCGCAAGGATAGCTTCAATTCGGTTGAGCACGCTCACGACGCGCCCCGCCGGCAATGCGGTGGAGTAGATAAGCGGCCGGCAGCGATTGACGAGCAGATCCTTCAGCCGCGCGCTCCCGGCGATGACGCCGCCCTGAAGCGCGAAAGCCTTGCTCAAGGTGAAAATCACGGCCTCCGCGAGTCCGCGGCAATGCTGCGCCGCCAGCAACCCGCGTCCCTGGGGTCCGTGAAGACCGATGGCGTGGGCCTCGTCCACGACGAGGAAAAAGCCGTGCCGCTTTTTCAAAGCCGCGAGCGCCGCGAAATCCGGGGTGTCGCCGTCCATGGAGTAAAGACTCTCCACGACGACGAAAATCGCTCCGGCGTGATCGGAAGCCAGACGCTCCAGTCTGCGCACCAGCGCCGCGAAGTCGTTATGGCGAAAACGCTCGATCCGCCCCCCCGAAAGCCGCGCCCCGTCCACCAGGCTGGCGTGGCAGGCGCGATCCAGCAATAGCACGTCGCCGCGACCCGCCAGCGCGGAAAGCAGGCCGACATTGGCCATATACCCCGTGGGCAGCAACAGCGCGGCTTCGGCGTCCATGAACTCCGCCAAGCGGCGCTCAACCTCAAGATGCGCGGTCAAGTTGCCCCCCAGCAGCCGGCTCGAAGGCTGGCTGCCGCCGCGCTCCTTCAGCGGCAGCCGCGAAAGCGCAAGATAGTCGTTGGAGCTGAAATTCAGCAGCTCGCGACCGGCCAGGCGCAGCAGACGCGGATCGAAAGCCTCAAGGGCCGGCAAACTGCGATGCCGGCTGCCGCGCGCGAGCAGCTTTTCCAGGTGGTCCTCGAAGCGGCTCATGATAGGTTCACGCCGCCCCAAGAAAAACCTTCCGCGCCAGGGGTTCCAGGGCCGCGAGGTTTTGCTCGCGCCGGTCGCGCAACAGCGGGCCGAAAACGGGAACGTCGAGCAGGTTTTCGAGTTCGCCGCGCGCCACGCGGCCGGCGGGGGTCGCGGTGACGCCCTCGGTCTCCTCGTTGAGAACCAGGGCAATAGGCGGCTTTCCGGCGGCGGTCAGCAGCCGCGCGCTCATTACGGCATGGTTGAGAGCCCCAAGGCCCACGCGGCTCACCAGCAGGCAGGCGCCCGGGGCGCGGGAGAGAAACTCCAGATAGGTGAGGCGCGGGCCCAGGGGGCAGCAGACGCCCCCCACGCCCTCCACCAGGAGGCAGCGCTCGGGACGGCGGCGCGCGCGCTCCAAAAAGCCAAGCAACTCGGCGATTTCGATGCTTTGGCCCGCTTCTCGGGCGGCGGAAAAGGGCGATATCGGCGCCTCCAGGGCGTAGCGGCAGAGCTCGCCGGGGCTGAGTCCCGCCGGGATCCAAGGCCTCAGGACTCGGAGATCCTCCCCCCACTCGTCTGCGCGCCGCCAGCCGCTGTGGACCGGCTTCAGGGGCAGGGCGGAAACACCCAGGCGGCCGGCCCCTTCGAGCAGCAGCGAGGTGACGTGGGTCTTGCCCGCGCCCGTGTCGGTGCCAAGAATGTGAAAAATCCCGCCCGCCATGCCGATATTGAAGGGAAAGCCCTTGGACTATAAAGTGCGCCCATCCTATCCCCCAGCCGGCTGCTGAAATCGTGGAGCTTTTCTCACAGAAGATAGGGCGCGTTAGCTACGAAGCGGACAGCGTTTACCAACTGCCCTTCGGACTCTACGGCTTCGAGCAGGAAAAGTCCTTCGCGCTGATTCAGACGGAGAACGTGCGCCCCTTCATCTGGTTCCAGAGCCTGCGGTCGGAATCGCTGGCCTTCCTGCTGTGCGATCCCCGCCTCATCATCGCAGAATACCATATCGAAATGCCCGCCACGGACGTGTCGGATATCGGAGTCCAGGCCGCCGAGGACGCGCTGATTTACGTCATCCTGAATATTCCCGGCGACCTGAGCCGCATGACGGCCAACCTCCAGGGACCGCTCATCCTCAACCAGCGGGCGCGCGTGGGCAAGCAGATGATCATTGATGGCGCTCCGCTCCGCCACCCCGTCTTCCAAGAGTGCCAGCCCGCCTGATCGTCAAGATCTGCGGGCTCACCAGGGAGGAGGACGTGCAGGCGGCCCTGCGGGCGGGGGCGGATATCCTGGGTGTGGTCGTTGGGGCTCCCGAGTCGCCGCGCTGTGTGGATTTGGCGCGCGCACGGCGGTTGCGCGCGGCGGCTGGAGGGACGCCTTTGGCCCTGCTTTTCCGTGACCGGCCGCTGGCGGAGGCCTTGGCCGCGGCTCAAACCGTCGGCCCCGCCTTCCTGCACCTCTGCGGAAGGGAGGGGCCGGAATATCGCGCCGCGCTGCGTGCCGGAGTTCCCGGTCTGCGCTTGCTGCAAACCGTGGGCGTGCCCGTCGAGGATTCCGCGTCGGCTGCCTGGCTGCAAATACTGGATGAGACACTCGCCGACCCCGCCGTGGAACACCCGGTGCTCGATGCCTCGACCCAGGGCCGGGCCGGCGGCACCGGACGCGCTCTACCCTTCGCCTCCCTGGCCGCGCTGCTGGGAAACAAGGCGCATTGCTGCCTGCTGGCCGGAGGCCTGAGCCCCGCCAACGTCGCCGAGGCCGTGCGGCGGTTCCGGCCCGCCGGAGTTGACGCCAGCAGCGGCATCGAGACGGCCCCAGGGCTCAAGGACGCCAAAAAGATGCGCCGCTTCGTGGAGTCGGCTCGCGGCGTTGAATTGGGCGCTCCCACCCGATAATGCAGGGGTAGCAGGGTGGCTGGTTTCAACGTGGTGGTGCTCGCAATAAAAAATGAGACCGACGGGGAGGATGTCTTGAACGGCAAATTCATCCAAATCCTCCATGAGGAGGAGGGGGAGACCGTGGTTTTCGCCACGGAAAGTCGTTGCCGCTACCACGCCCAGATCCTCGATGCCTTCTGCCGCGAGTATCGGGCTGCCTGGCGCTTTGATCTGAACCACAAGGGCGATAACGGCGTCCTGCAGGAAGCACATGCACGCGTGCTGGGCGGCGGCCTGTGGCGCTGCTACGAGCGCGAGCGCCGGCTCATGCTGGGCGGCACCTCCCAGGCATTTGGCGATTTCGTCGCGCAAGACCTGCCCCAAAAGCTGGCCGCCAGCGGCCGGTTCGCGGGCTATTGCATCGAGGTCTAGGGGTCGGCCTATGTCCATCACTTTCTTCCCCAGCCGAATTTTCAAGAGGGGGAATATTTGCCACCAAGGCACCAAGACACCAAGAATTTCAGTGTTGGCTTTTTGCTATCTCTTGGTGTCTTGGTGCCTTGGTGACGATAATTTTTTTGTTCCCAGAGGAAAGAAAACCCGGCTACGGAGATGCGGGCTCCTGGGCGCGCTCGCCGGCCTGCTGATCCTCGCCTCGGCCCAGGCGGCCAGCCTCACGGTCACTGGCACGGTCACGTATAAAAAAACAGTCTATTCACGCAGTTCCAGCCAGGCGGAAAGCACCGTAGATGCCCCGGTGCGCCAGGCCATCGTCAAGGCCTTTGAAGGCAGCGCCGAACTTCCGAGCAGCACCACCACCAACGATAGCGGCGCGTACAGCTTCACGGTTAATTTTTCGAGTGCCTTCACCCTCAAGGTTTACACCGCGCGCAGCAGCAATGCCGTCGAGGTGCGCGCTACGGATTCCGGCGGCGCGGAAGGGGCGCTCTACTCGGCGGACATCACCGCGACGGCGGTGAACACGGCCGGGCCGCACAACAAATCGATCTCTACCTCCGAGAATTCCGGCGCCTTCAATATCTTCGACCAGTTCATGAAGGGCCGCGACTGGTTTGCTTCCAAGGGCTATAGCTTCTCGCGCACCGTGAAAGCGCTCTGGCCCTATTCCGGGGGGACCCAGTTTTCACCCGAGAAGTTCGCGGTGTATGTGCAGAACCTGAGCAACGACCCCGACCAGTTCGACGACGACGTGCTGCTGCATGAGTTCGGCCACATGTCCATGGAGGAATTCAGCGTGGATCACTCCAAGGGCGGTCAGCACGACATCTCGGGCAAGTACGACATCAGGCTGACCTGGTCCGAGGGCGTGGCGCATTTCGTTTCCTCGGCCATCCGCGACGACTCCCTGCACGTGGACAGCACCGGCGCGGTGAATGGGGGAATCTCCACAACTTCGAAATTCGATCTGGCGAGCCCGAGTTCCGCGGCCAAGGGCGCGGAGAACGAGTGGGCCGTGGGCCACGTGCTCTGGAACGCCTGGAAAAACGTGAGCGCCAACACGACGCTTTCCGCCATCGCGGGCTTCAAGAACCTGCCGGCGGCTATTTCCGACGACCCTATCTCTCTGGACACCTTCAACGATCTCTGGACGGGGGCGAGCTTGGCCGCGTACTACAGCGACCGCGGCATGTCTTATGTGAACGACGACTTCGCGGCCAACAGCGAATCCAGCCCCTTTACCATCAGCGATCCCGCCCTCTATTCCAAGTCCAATATCACCTTCTTCCCCAACGGCAACAAAGACTATTTCTCTTTCACCGCCGCCGCGGGGGAGCATTATGACCTTTTGACCGAGAACTCCGCCAACGGCGCGCTCACCACGCTCAATGTGTATCGCGGCAGCCTCGCCCAGCTCGTCGGAACCAATTCGCAACGGAATGGCCTGCCTACGGACACCACCTCTTATGTCTTCCTGAACGTGCAGACCGCGGGCACCTACATCGTCCAGGTCGTGCGCTTCCGCAGCCAGACGCAGAACTTCGGTTTGGCGGAGCTATCATCATCGGGAACCGCGGGCCAGTACAGCAAGACCGCCGGTCGCTATGGCTCCTACACCTTTTCCATGCAAAAGACGCAGTCCGCCACCGGCAATCCGAGCGTGACCATCAACGCCGCGTCGAGCAGTTCGAGCAGCACCCCGACTTCAACTTCGAGCGGGACCACGGTGACCACGGCTTCGGGTGGCGGAGGCGGCGGGGGTGGCGGAGGCTGCTTTAGCCCCAAATGATGCGCCCTCCCTGGCGCTGGCCGCTTTATACTCAAGTCGCCTGCGCCCTATCCGCCGGGCTCCTCGCCGGGTGGATTAGCGGGACCAGGAAACCTCCGGCGGCGAGTTTCCGCGCCGACCTCGAGCTGTACGCCCTGGGGGGCGAGCTCTTCATGAGCGCCCTCAAGCTGGTGGTGGTCCCTCTTGTCGTCTCGTCCATCGCCAGCGCCGCCGCCACCATGGGCCGCACCGCGGGCTTCGCGCGGCTGGGATTCCGCACCCTGGGCTACTTCTTCCTCACCACGCTTTGCGCCACCCTTATCGGGCTCTTGCTGGTGAATACCTGCGCGCCGGGGCAGGGGGGGCTCGCGAAGGGCGCGCGTGCGGTCCTGGCGGAGACCGGCGGCGCCGCGGCCCAGGGCGCCCGCAAAATCCAGCGCGCCGCCGAACTCCAGGCGGGGAATGGCGGCGGCTCCATTTTCGCCAACCTCGCGGCCATCCTGCGCGACCTAGTGCCGCCTAATATTTTTTCCGCCATGGCGAAAGACAACATGCTGGGCATCATCCTGGCGAGCCTCGTCTTCGGCATCTTTGTGGGCCGGCTCGAACCCGGTTGGCGCGATCCCCTGGAAAACCTGCTGGAAGGCCTGAATAAGGTGTTGCTGAGCATCACCTGGCTGGTGCTGCGCTGCCTGCCGTTGGGTGTGTTCTGTCTCATCGCCCGCACCGCCGCTGAGACCGTGGCCGCCGGCGACGCCCTGGAACGGCTCGGCCAGGTCTGGCGCTTCGCTCTGGTGGTCACGAGCGGCCTCGCCTTGCAGCTCTTCGCCGTCTATCCCTTGCTGCTGGTGCTGTGCGCGCGCGTGCGGCCTTGGCGGCACTTCAAGGCCTTCGCCCCCGCCATGCTCACGGCCTTCACCACGGCCTCTTCCTCGGCCACGCTGCCGGTTTCTCTGGACTGCCTGGAAAAGCGCGCCGGCGTTTCAAAGCGCGTCGCCGGCTTCGTGGCGCCGCTCGGGGCCACCGTCAACATGGACGGCACCGCGCTCTACGAATGCGCGGTAGTGATGTTCCTGGCCCAGCTCCATGGCGTCCATCTGGATGCCGCCAGCCAGTTCCTCATCGTGACCCTGGCGCTGCTCACGTCCATCGGCGTGGCGGGCATTCCCGCGGCCAGCCTGGGGGCCATCGTGCTCATCCTCGGCGCCGTGAACGCGCGCCTGCCGGCTGGGGCCGCCATTCCCCCTGAAGCCCTGGGTTTGGTGCTCATCGTGGACCGTCCCCTGGATATGCTGCGCACGACGGTGAACGTCACCGGAGACTCCGTGGGCGCCGTGATCCTCGCCCGCGGCGAGGGAGAGGACCCTCTGGCGCGCGATCCCGATAGCATCGAGGTGGCACTCTAGAATCCAGATCAAACAATACTTTTGGAACCATGTGCCTCCCGCGATTTTCGCGGGGTGATCCCAAGGCAGGCCGTCTTCCCCTTGAAAGGGGACTTTGAAGAATGGGCGTTACTGGATTCGAACCAGTGACCTCGTGCATGTGAGGCACGCACTCTAACCAACTGAGCTAAACGCCCGGCGCTCTTAAGGCCCCACGTTATAATGACTTATTAGAAATCAAGCGCCTGGATCGGGGGGGAACGTTGGATTTTAGTCATTTTGTGGATTTCCTGTCTTTCCATGAGATCGCCCGAATGAATCTACTGATCACAGACTGACAGGAAGGGGAAATTGGAATGCGATTCATCGGTATTTCAGGTGGATAGGGCTGGGAGTGGTGGTAGAGTGCGTGCCGAGATTTTATGAGGAGAGCTGGACTAATCGGCATGGAAACCCAGGTTTTCACTTTTCACGCCAAGAATCACCCCTGTGAGGTATTGACTTCCCCGGACTGTCCGCCTACTATGTGGCTACCTGTTGGGGGCGGGGGCATGTTTGTATCTGCGGTGACCTTCGTCGAAAAAGGGCTCAAGCTCATCAGATCCATCAGCGCTCTCGTCCTGCTAGTTTTGAGCCTGGCCTACGGTGCCACGCCTACGCCTCCTCCGCCCGTGCTTACTGGCTTAGCTCCCAAGGTTCTCAAGGAGCAGACCGCAGCGGCCCTGGAGCAGGCTCAAGACGGCAGCAGCGAGAAGTTTGCCAAGGTGGCGGCGGCCTTTATCCGGGAAAGCCTGCGCCAGAAGAACGAAAGCCTTTTCCTCGATGACTACCGCATTCTGCCTTCGCCCAAAGGAGAGCGAGTTTTCGACAATGAAAACGCGGCGGTGGTCTTCTTGCAGTTGGGTTCCAAGAACAAGAAAACGCCAGCGGCCCTGAAAACTCTTTTTGAGACTTCTATTTTGGCCCTGGTGGAGGCGGACCGCAAGATCGCGCAATTATCCCTGGAAGTGGCCCGCCTGAGCGTGGAAGAGGGCGTTGGCGAGCGGGAGAAATGCCTGGACAGGGCGGAAAAGGCTTTCGCGGCAGCGCTGCTGGAAAAATCCCCCAACAAGGCCATTGAGCTTTTCGAGAAGGCCTGGAAGGAATCCCAGGAGGTGGTGAAGGACTGCAAGCTCGCCATCACCACTTTTGCGGATGCACCCGATCCGTTTTCCCCAGCGCGAGGTTCAAGCCGCCTGGATGTGAATTTCAGGGTGGACCAGGACACCCCTAAGAAGGACCAGAAATTTTTCGTGGAGCTGGTGCAGATGATCCTGGTGGGCGGGGAAAAAGTACGGGAGCTGCGCAGCGAGGTGGAGCTTCCCGCCAACAAGCGCAAGCCTTTCACGGTGGCCTTGTCCGTGCTCTGGGATGGCAAGGACGCTCAGGGCCACACCGTTGCGGACGGCAAGGTGGACTACCTGACTTTCGGACGCTTGCTGGAACAGGTTAGGAACAAACGCAAAGTCCGCAGCACCTGTTTCCCTGTGGTTGGCAGCATTTTGGTGGATGCCACCCCTCCGACACTTTCAGCGACTCGCTCTCCCCCGGCCAACGCCCAGGGGTGGAACAACAGCCCGGTGACGGTGATCTTCTCGGCCACGGACGCGGGCTCAGGGGTGGCGGCGTTTTCCCCACAGGTGCAGGTGACGCAGGAAGGCCGCAATATCTCGGTGATCGGCTACGCTACGGACGCTGCGGGCAACGTGGGCTCCCTGACAGTCTTTGTGAACCTGGACAAGACCGCTCCGAATGTGGCCTTTACACCTCCCTCTGGCTTCCCCATTCCGCTGCCCGGCCTGAGAATCGTGGCAACCTCCTCCCCCTCCTTTTCAGGAACCTGGAGCGATGCTCTAAGCGGGATGAATGTTGCGGCTGGGATGGCTAAACTCAATGGGGCCTCTGTCGCTGGGCTTGTCAGCAGCACCCCAGGTTTCACCTGGACAACCCTAGCCTCTCTAGCTGATGGTTCCTACCACCTGGAAGTCACGGGCTTCGACATTGCCGGCAACTCAAAAACGGATTCTCTCGATTTCATTGTGGATACGAAAGCCCCGCAAATCGCCTTTACTGTGCCAGCGGCAAATGCTGTCCTGACTCAAGCCAAGGCCTCGTTCGCCGGAACCATCGTAGAAACGGGCAGCGGCCTGAACATCTCTAGCGCCCACCTGCTTGTAGATGGGCAAGACTTGGCCCTGGCCGCCAGCATCCTCACCAGTACCTCCTTTTCCTTTCAACTCAGCGACAATCTTGCCAACGGCGCCCATGTGGCAGACCTGACCTTGGTGGATCTGGCCGGAAACACGGGACACGCGACGGTGAGTTTCAGTGTCCAGGCCGCCGACAACACCCCGCCGGGCATCACCATCTCGTCACCCACCCAAGGGCAGATTTTCAGGACAAGCCCTGGCGGCAGCTTCAAGCCTCCCATTTTCGGCACGATCAACGAAACCACGGTGCCGGGTGGCCCCACCTGCGAGATCAGCCTCCGCAGCCTTTGCTTCCGCATTGATGGCGCCACGCCACCGGGAATTATCACAACAACTTCTATCAGCGCCTCCATCGTCCAGTTCTCCATTGCCCTGACCACCCCGCTAGGAATCGGCGGACATACTTTCAAAGGTCATGCGGGGGATTGCGCGAGCACGAATAATTGTTGCACCAAAGAGGTGTTCTTCGTCATTAGCGACTTTCCGGAAGATGGCCCCTTCTCTGACTTCACCGATCCTGTTTTAACCATAAGCGGACCAGCCCAGGGCTCCGTGGTCTCCACCCCCAGCATAACCCTTTCTGGAACAGCCACCGATAATAACGGGGAGGTTGTGGTCACAGTGAACGGCCAGCCCGTGACGGTCGGGCCAGGAGGCAGCTTCTCGCTACCCTTGACTCTCTCTGAAGGCGAAAATGCCATCCCTATCACAGTTCGAGACAAATTTTCAAATTTCACCCATGAGGTCTTGCGTATCACCCTGGATACCAAAGCTCCTGAATTTGAGTTGCTGGCTCCAACGACAAACGGGGGTACCTATGTCACTGGCGGGGATAAAATAGGGGTGAGTGGCTTTGTGTTTGACGATAATCTGGCGAGGGTCCTGGTGTACACGACAAGTATCTCCAACAGCACCCCGGTGGCTATCACAGGCAGCGAGTTTTCCGGAAATGTAACCGTCATTCAGCAAACTACCAGCGTCAGTCTGGCCTTTGTAGACCAAGCTGGAAACACCACCAATGCGGGCTTCGCCGTGACGGTTAATTTTGGCCTGGGAGCCGTGTTGGACGAAACCACGCCAGAAATTTTCGGTGGTTCCATTCTTGGCGGAGAAAAAGTCCAGCTTCACGGCCAGAACTTCCGCACGGGAATGACAGGCACCATGGCTGGAAAACCCATCACGAATTTGAAGGTTTTGAGCGACGTTCTAGCCGAGGGAATCACCCCTAGCACCAGCTCAACGGGTTTGGCGGACGTGTGCTTGGCGAATACGAGTGGCAACACAACGCAGTTTTGCCTAGCGCAGGGTTACGCCTACAGCCCCATCTTCACCAACAACCAACTTCCCAAGGACAGCATTATTTTCACCTCAGCATCCTCGATGCTCATCACGGGTACGGCCATTGGTTGGAGTCCCACGGTGGCAGAAGTCACCTTAATCAGTTCTATCGGCAATTCAACACACGCTTTCACCTTTACCGGCAGCTATTCGGATACTATCCAGTTTCAGGAGGGCTCCAACACGGTGATCTTGCGCTTTAAGGATCCCATCACTGGTGAGGAGGTGGAACAAAGCTACCAGGCGGAGAAGGATTCCACGGCTCCGATTATCGAAAAGCCAAACGGCTTAAACGGCGATGTGCCCACCCACATGAGCAAGGGAGTTTTCTTTGGCAAATACAGCGACCCCAATATCAAAGAAATACGGGTCAATGGCACGCCCGCCGAAATTTCGGGAGACACCTGGCGCATCAAGGGCATTGCCCTCCATTACGGGCTTAACAGCATCACCATCGAAGCGGAGGACAAGGCCGGAAATATCACGACAAGGCAGTTCGCACAGAGGCGTGTCATGGATATGTACAAGGTGGAAAAAGAAGCCGAGAAATGGGTCTTGGTATTGAGTCGGCCGTTTGAGCCCGAATTAATTTCAGCAATTTCCGGAGGATTTGGTACTATTGGGAGATGGAATTCCATCAAAAACACAATTATTAGTGCTTCGAAGGTATCTTTAATACCGCAAAGTCATACCAGCGAAACACCATTGTGGAGGGATGTTTTTTCAACAATGGATTTTGGTGCCACGCCCAACGTCGATGAAAATGGATATTTAATTGATTCCTCTGGTATTGATATTCTGGAATCATATCTGAGCCAACTTCGGCCCTATAAGCTTATAGCTGGCCCATCCGGTGTTGAGTACCCCTTGGGGGAGGGGATCGGCGCCACAACAGTCGGCAGCACTTTTGCCGGAGTCGTCGCGGATGCTTTAGCTGGTTTGTCTACTTCTGTGCCCTTGGGTGATGATCCGCATGGCGCCATAGTATCTGCTGTTAGTTTGGCTGTATTTACAAATATTGGTATTGGCAGCAATAAGCCCAGCAGATCGCTTCAGATTGTTGACAATAGTAGTCCCAATGTCTTTGAAAATATTTATAGTGTATTTCATACGGAGAGGAGATTCGAAGCGACGATTGTTCTGCCCATAACTCCCCCCTCGCTACCAATTCACGAGGTTTCATACAGAGATTACGAAGCAATTACATCGAGCGCAGGCGTAACGATTAGTTATATGCCCAACAATAATGTCTCTGTGCAGCAATTGGCGAGCGAGTTTCTTAGCGTTGGCTACTACCCGTCAGACTCACGCTTAGCGTATATCTTCGGTCGTTTGACAAAATTCGGAAAAGTAAAAACCGAAGTGCAGATCGGCTTTGGGCTTATGCCTTCCGAGGATCAAATCCTTTGCGCAGGCCATGACACTGCGCAGCTTTCCGACACTGTAACGATGGCGGCCTTTGCGGGCACAAGCTCGGAAGCGTTGGGGGGCTTTAGCAAGCTCACCGGAGAGCCGCAGTTGGGGGCGATGGATGTGAACCTTGAGTACTATAGCGTCTTCGGTGGGATCGATTTTGTGTTCGGGAGTCCATCTTTTGTCAAAATTGATTGTGACAAGATCGATTTAGATATTGATTCCGACAACGACGACGGATTCAACTTGCCCAAGAGGGACATAAAAGAAGAAGTGCTCGAGGCTGTTGCGAACGACCCAAATAATAAACCTGGAAAACTTATATTAGTAAACGATGGCGATATTGACAACGATGGGGTTCCTGACTATGCGGATGGGATGAATAAATTTGATGACGTTGGGAAACATCGCGATGGTGAGCCGCAATCAGAAAATTTCATCCCGCTCCTTCTTGAGCTTCAAAGTCCAATCGATCTAAACGTCGCAAGAATTAAATTTACATATTCCGCATCAAATCCAGCCTTGATGACAAAGGATGGGCCTGGGACTGCGGAACATCCATTTAAATACACAACACCATCGGGAGCGTTAAGGTTGTGGAGAAAACAGGGAAGCGAATTCAGGCACGTTGAATCGATAAATAATGGTGGCGATTTTATAGCCTCGGGGGAGGTCATTAAGGCATCGGATATAACGAGTCCCGCGAAAAGGGTAATGACTTTATATGTGGAAGGCATTTCCGTTAGCTCCGCAGGCGCAGACCAAGAAATCAAGGTTGAGGTCGATCCAGATGGCCCAGGTACGCAAAGCGGATATATCTGCCCAGAAACAGTGCGTTGCACCGTGTTTTCGGCTAAGCTAAAAATATTCCCAAATAATTATAAGTTTGATCGCATCACGGGGCACTATGAAAAATGGGGAAATGATATTGGTGAAGATAAATTTTCGATTAATTTAGAGTCACAATACGTTTTGTTATCGAAAAAGAATTTTATCCTTGCTCCTATGGATAGAGATGAAAATGAAAACTCCATTATTAAATGTGAATTAGAAATGTCGCCTCTTGCGCCACTGAACTACCGAGTGCAAGCCATTGACTCCTCTAGAAGCAAGAAAATAACGAAACCACTCAGTGCCTTGGGAGAGGCCCTTATTAGTATCAATAATGGCGTGTCACCCAACCTGAACTGGGATTTCTACATCGAATCACCATTTAAACTTATTTATCCAAGATTAATCGGGAGAGTTCATATTTTCAATAAAGCACAATGGGATTTCGACAAAGCTCACCTTTATGATGGAGTCGCTGAGGCAAATCATGCCCTTGAGAACGACATTA
The DNA here is from genome assembly GCA_023261545.1 of bacterium. Classification (GTDB taxonomy): domain Bacteria; phylum Planctomycetota; class JADGBV01; order JADGBV01; family JADGBV01; genus JAHFOS01. Next base: position 6,673 of record JAHFOS010000013.1, on the reverse strand, counting down.
TTGCCACAATAGTCTCGTTATTCAGTGGGGGTCCGGTACTTTCCTTTTCTCCAGATTCGGACGGAACATCTGTTATTTATTCGACGGACCCAAGGTTATCTCATGCTGTGGGAGCAAATTGGGGCGAAGACGGTTCCGCATCAATTAAGGAATATACTTGGAATAGTACAAGTCCATTTTCTAGTAAGGTTGCAACGGAAAAATCTTTGGTAGAAAAAATACTATCAAAGCTAAATTACTCAGCTCTTGCCTCGAAAAATATTGGGGATACCTTTGAGCAACAAGTATTTATTGAATTAGACTCAAGGGGGATTAGGGAATTTTCTCCATCGAATGACTTCGATGTCAAGAATGGTGTTGGAGATATTGAGGTTCCTGAGGCTATCTCTGTCAATGGCACAATTGTTAATCCATCCGCAACTCATGGCGGCCATTCCGCAGTGGAAGTCACGATACACATAGTTATGACAGTGAAAGATTTGATCGATTATGACTTTTTTGGAGGACAGAATTTTATTATAAACGCTTTTACAAGCGCTCGGGCTGCGGAATTACAAGCGGGTTGGCACGCGTACGATCAATCTTCTGGCGGGGCAGGGAATATTTATAAAATTATTCTAAATGTTGACCAAGATATTGACGGTACTCATTTTGTGGTCGCGCCGTGAATTTAAAAAAATACTTTTGCCTCATTCCTCTATTATTTGTCTCTCTAATTTCTATTTGCTGTGATGAAGGCGGAAGCGAGCCCGATTCGGAGCGCATAAAGCGAAAGTTGTTTTTTGGCGGCAATGTGGATATCTCGCCAACAGGAAATCACATGGGACAATTCATTCTAAATGCGAATAAACTAAAGGCAGAATTCGATAAAAAAAATACATCCGGTATCACGTATAGTTTTGACGAGATGGAGATCGGCCGCGGCAATGATACTTTGCGTAAATTGTATTTTTACGATATGCACGGGCAAAAATATTTTTTCGACTTCCTTTCTGGAAGTGGTAACAATATGAAGTTGGGGAATTTATCTTTTGAGCCCGATTTCCTTATCAGAAAATTAAAATTTTCTACATTTCCTGTTGTTGTAAACTACGAAGCTCTATTGCAAACAACACCAGCGGGCATAGCCAAAATAAAAATCGATGGTCTCGTCAATAAGGGAGAGCCTCCAAAGTGAAAACGCAACGGTATAAAAAAACTTCACCAAGAAAGTGTTGGGAACGGTGTTTTAGGGGTCTCAACTCCAGCCTCACTCTCCCCTCTCCGCCTTCCCCCGATACCTCCAGCCTTTAGCCTCTAGCTCCAGCGCCTTCCCAAGCCCTCCCAGGTCAATCCCATAGGGGTGCTCATCCAGAATCTTGCGAATAGACTGCCGGAAGTCGTCGCCCTGCTGAAAATAGTGATTAAGCGTCACTCTCGTATCCGCATGGCCCAGCGCGTGCTTGGCATGTTCTAGCCCGTATTTGAAGAAATCGGCAATCAGGTTGCTTGACCTGGATAGCCTCAGATCCTTAATTTTGAACGGCCTATCGGGGATTGCCCCTTCCCGCACCAGATCCCGCACAGTATTATGGAAATCCCGCTGGAAGTTATCCCCACTGCGCGGCCATCCTTTGGATTCTTTACTCGGGGTATCACAGGTGTTGAAGAACAGGAACGGTGATTCTGGCGCAACAGCGGCTTTAAACTCGATTTGATACCGCAAGGCTTCCACCAGTTCCGATGACAGCACGACATAGCGATCTTTGCACGATTTATTCCTAACGGTGAACACCTTGCCCTGATACTCAATTTCTTTGAACCCATGCAGGAACACTGTGCCTTTATCCAGATCCACGTTGGGCAGCAGGCATCCAAGAGCCTCCGACCTGCGGCATCCTGTTATTGCTACGAACAGCAGCGGCACCCTCCAGTGGAGTGCAATCCGATTGTAAATCTTTATGAACGTATCGCGATCAATAACTGATGTGGTAGAGCCCGGTACCTCGCCGTATTTGACACGATCTTTCCCGCTGATCAGCTTCACCTCAAGGAAATCCCTAACATTGTAGCCACGGAAGCGCAAATACTTGACGAAATTGTGAAAGTAGCGAATTGCCTTGTTGACAGTCTCGACTCGCAAAGGCTTGGTGTCAGCCTTCTTCACCTGGAAGTTCAACACCCGCAAGTGGTTGGCAGGAAGTAGCAGATCCCGATAGTATGCCAAGCGCTCTTCTTGGAAAGCCTTGGGGGTAAACCCTGTGAGGAATCGCTTATAGCTGCTCATGGCTGATGTGGGGCTAGTCAAGTCTTCAACTGTGGCGATGTCGTGTTCTCGTAAAAAGCGATATAAGTAGAATGAGAACCCGCGATCATTCGTGGATCTTTGGTTGCGGATGGCATCCTCCAGGGATTTGAGCTCCGGCTTGTCGTTCAAAAGCTGGTTTACACGATAGGCGTAGAAATCTTTGAGCAGGGTGACAAGATCAGTCGTGGGGATGGCATGACCGCTGGACTTTAAGTTTCGCAAAGCCTTCAATTCCAAAAATCGTTCGGTGGCTTCTTGTGGCGAACGGTAGGTCTCAGTACACGACCTGTCGGATCTGCGCTTGCCATTTTTAACGTAAGAAATGTTGTGGGCGACGCGGAAGCTGGTCTCGGATGCTGCAATGACGCGAAGGGAAACGGGGTATATGGCCGAGGCTCCGTCGCTGAGGAGCTTGTCACGGGATTTTTCAAAATGGCGGAGGGAACTTGTCCCTCCGCCATTGGTGCTATGAGTCCGTCCGTTCATCCGGCTTTTGATAGCTTGGCGTGTGCTTTGGCACGGCGGACGAGAGCTTCGAAATGAAGCTGGTTTAAAGAACGCTAGGGGCTGACCAAAGGGCTGCTGCTAAACGTTGCATAGGGCTTTGCTCACTTTCGGATGACGATTTCGGCCCTTCTGGAGGTGGTGCTACAGACACCTCCGGTGCGACCACTGGCGTAGGAATCTCTAAAAGCTTCGGCGAGCTAGTGATTTTTTGAGCACGAAGAGCTTTCATGCTCTTGACTTCGGCTTTTATGCGCTCAAAACATTCCTGAGCTTCGGGTGAAAGCTTTGGCGGTTCCACTGGCTTCGGCGCGACCACCGGTGTGGGTGCCTCTACAGGTTTCGGTGTGTTAAGGGCTACTGCACTGCTAGAGACCATAGACCGAAACCTTGCTAAGCCTTCCTCTATTTTTTGCATTTCTTCAGGTGATAACTTTGGTTCTTCCACAGGTTTAGGCGCAACCCCAATCCCATCCAATGGAACAAACGCAATACCAGAGTGAGAGCCACCATTTTCATCTTTATCTATGCAAGAAATCTTGTACTTACGAACCTCATCTCCATCATCGACCGTAATATCAAAATCAGCTTCGGCCAAGCGCTTAATTTTCTTACCAAACGATGATGCCATCCCATCAATACCTTTCCCATTGACACCAAGCTCTCTCAGCACCATTATTGGCATCAATAGCATTCTTGGCATGCGAAATCTTACAACATTAGCCTCAGGAAGATGAATATCATGAAGGAGGAAAACCCACTCCTTAGCGGTGCGGTGCTTCCCGTCACCAAAGCGCTCACAAATGTATCTCACAGCTTCAAATTTAGGATCAAAGATGATCTGGGCTACTGCCTGATTCTTGAGAAGCCCGACGTACCCACTTTCGCGCAAAATTCCGTCCATAGTTCCAGCCCACTCACCGGAAACAGAATGTTGCGCGGCACCTTCGGGTATCAATGCTTCGTAGGTTAACTCTGACGCCTCGAATTTTTGTATGCGCTTGAGAACCATGCCCATGATCTCCGCAACGATCTCATTCCTGTTTTTATAAGCAAAAGTCTCAATATTCATTTTTGAAAAGCGCCTTTTTTCGGCATCGCCTTCGTAGTTCAGGTTGACCGGTACGCACCTCTGAAACAAATCCATGCCCAGCTTGGCTTGATTCACGGTGAGAACAAAAATAACGTCATTTTCTCGCTCAATTTGAGAAGCGGCTGAATTTTGACCAAGACGGCGGAAGCAAAGTTTTGAGTCAGTGATCTTCATCTCAAGGATCTCCGATTTTATTGCTGCGCCAGAACCAGTCCGCACATTATCGATGACGATAACCCCTGCTCCGCTGTCGGATTTTGTGGCCACGACCTTTTCAAACTCTTCATCCCTGGACAACCGAATGAGCTCTGCGTGTTGGTTTCCATCCAATACGATTGACAATATTTTTGCCAGCGTCGTTTTGCCTACCCTGGGTTTGTTGGCGTTGAGCACCCAAAATGGATGCTTGCCAAGCAACCAATGGGGCATGGTAAAGCCTGTGACGAGCGCGGCGATATAGTTGACGCGATCCACGGGTGTTTCCCAATTGAACTCGCTCAGCAACTCATCAAGCATTTTTGTGCTGTCTTTTGGGATGATCCGATCCCCACCGTAGTATATCTGAGATTCCGCGTCATATCCGGGCACGTTAATCAGTCTCCATGTTTTCGTAAACACAGGCCGTTTGATATATTGCCTCACGATGGGGAGCTTTGTGAACACCTCGGGGCTGTTGACAAATGCGGTGCTTAGGTGATCAGGCAATGCGACATATTTCTTCTCAACACCATCCTTGGTTTCCTTTAGGTAAACGATCTCGAAAACGCTGCTTCCGATGCCTGGGAAATTCTTGGCAGTAACTCGTCTAGGTGGCAATGCGCCGTCAATGTAGAAAATCCCCCCGCTCATGATGTAGAATTTCTTGGAATCGGTCAGTGTGTTAGCGATTGCATTAAAAAAATCCGTCAATGTATCTTGGCCTGGCTCGTAAAGAATTTCAGGCTTCTTTCCTTTGGACGGCAAGCACTCCCTCGCGTAGGTTTTTAGCCATGGATACTTATTTTTAAAGTCATTCCAACGGATGTTATCGTCGTGCTTACACGAATATCCTGGTTCTCCATCCCGATGCAATACGATCCCGCACTCAAATTTATGACCATCATCATCGGCATGCATTGGGCATAAAGCGAAATGAATGATCTTCATGTCTGGACGTTCAGTCACCCTGTATAGTCCTAGCTTTAGTTTCTCGACACATTTGATGAAATTTGAAACTTTCTTGTCAAATCGCGTTTCGTTCATGTCTCCTTTGCGTTTAGTTGTTGGGTTGTCTGGGCTCGCTGTAGGCGTGCCAGAAGATATGGCCTGGTTGATAATATCTCCAATTGAAAGTTCTGTGCTCATGATAGTAAATCTACCTCCTGTGGTGGTTGAAAGTCTCCGACTATTTGCGACCATCGGTGCGGTCGTTCAGGTATATGGTCCCCCTTCATCGCCAAGGTGCCGGGGAGCTTGAGGATACGCGCGGGGTTGCTGACAGTGGTGTCGATCTCAACATCATCGTTTCCAAATTCATTTTTTAGGTATTCCAGCAATCGGCCAACTTTTATTGATGCCTGCGGAACATCCCGATAAGGAACAGTGGGAATGATTAAATGCCAACCATTTCCTGAATCGATTAGGATCGGCTTTATGCGACGCTTATCAAAAAATGCGAAAATGTTGTCTGCGACACGTCGGCCCTTTTCCTTTTCCAAATCTGTCGATGAAATCCCAGCAGGACGACGCGGATCAATGTCAATCACGACGGTCGAAATTGCAACGATATCCTCATCGGATGTCGTGTTTTTTGCATAAATGATTCGGTTGTTAGCCCTTGCGAGGAAATCCGCCCTAACCGGGTTAAGCGTGGCGCAAACCATCGCCTCCATGATCCGCGGAATACCCCCATAAGGGAGCCTGGAGCGAGGAGACTCGGGGAGGGGTACGATTTCAAATAAAATAGCCTCTAGGTTATCAAAATACCCGCTATATGTTTGTTGGCGCCCCATGAAATTGTGAAGCGTTCGGATCTCCATGACTCCGCCTGCCCCTAGATGACGCAGGAGCTGCCAGTGCAAAAACGGAAACAAGCTGCCCTGGAAAGGTGATGACTCAATGAAGTCCCGTAAAGAGTCCTGGTAGCACTTCAGCGCACGAACGATCTCGAGGAAGGCTTGCAACGCGTTACTCATCCAAGAGCCTCCAGATGAGCCCAAAGGGAGGCTGGGAGCTAAAGATCGGCCTTAACCCAAAAGGAGGCCATGGACGCACCACGATAAAAGAAGGGCCGGGCAACCACACGTTGCCCGGCCCTAGGCGAGCCTGGCAGCTACACCACAGGGTGACTTTCTGATAGTAGCTGGCCAGGCTCATGCACTTATCTTCACGCTTTAGCCGGCGCACTGAGGCAACAGGCCAAAGAATTCTTCTAATTTACTTAAATTCAAATATTTAGCATCTAAAAACAGGTCGGAACATTGACAAAAAATCATGTTTTCAGACGGTTCCAGAGCCCCTGCGCGTGGTGAATCCCATTGCGTGCCCGAAATGCCCAGGGCACTCGTCTCGCACAAACCAGCCTGCCAGCCTATCGCTCATCATTACGTTCTCCCTGTTTGGCTCCCCCAGCCTGGACCGGGGGTTTTCCTTAACCCATTCAACAACGGGGACCAAAATACTTAGGTACCAGTTTAAAAATATTTTTACCAGGGGGCTCACCTCATATTTTGCTGACGATGGGCTCTCTCATCTCAAGGCACGCGAGCGTTGGACCACCGTAGACTATTAACCCCCGAAGCGTTCAAGCT
>JAHFOS010000142.1 GCA_023261545.1 bacterium | reverse complement strand
AAGCCAACGAGCAGCAGGGCCACCAGGCCTGGCCAACGCCGCGTCTCGTGTTCCTCGCTTTGGCTCACGGACCCTTCCTGAGTGCGGCGATGCGCAGCTTGGCGTAGTACATGCGAAGGTCCGTGGGAATGCTGTCCTCCAAGAGCTGATAATAGCGCAGCGCGGTTTCAGGGTCCCCGAGTTCGCGCTCGCTCATGGCTGCAACGGCATAGAGCACGTCGCCCTTGCGGCGTTGGTTCACCAGTCCCACTTCGTAGGCCTGCTCGAGATGCTGGCGGGCGCGCAGCGTGTCTTCCGGCTGGTGCAGCGCCATCAGCAGCCGGGCGCAGAGCAGGTGCAGGGTTGCCGCCAACGGGCTGCTGGGATGTCCCGCGATATCCTCCTCAAGGATCATCACCGCCGAGCGAAAGCCCTGTTCCGTCGGTTGGCGCAGGCGCAGGCGCGCCAGCCGCAGCGCCGCCTCCCGGGCGAAAAGGCTTTCCGGTGCCGCCAGCCGCGCCTGCGCGTAATGTTGTTCAGCCTGGGCTGGATCCGAGCCTTCTTTGTTGAGGTGCGCATCCCCCAGTAGGATGTGCAGGTTGGCCTTGAAAAGCGGATCCGCCGCCGCCTCGCCAAGCAGAGCCTCATACATGGGGATCGCCACATCCGGACGCGGACCCGGCATGCGGAAGTGCTCGATCATGGCCAGGCCCAAGCGTGCCAGCAGGCGATCCCGATTCAACCCCGCGCCCAGGGCAGAGCGAAAAACCTCCTCGGCAGCGGCGAAATTGCGGGAGCGATAGGCCTGCCATCCGTCCTCTAGGGTTTCCCCCGCCGGTTTAGCCGCGGCAGGCACCAAAAGGGCCAGCATCAAAATGGCGCCGGCGAGGACGGGCTTGCCCCGGGGTTTTTTCTGCGCCACAAGCATGGTTTGGGATGACGGGAGGTTATGGAGTCTGTGAGGTTTCGCTATTGAGCATTCCGGCGCTGCAACGGCGCATCTGTGGACGGCATCGCTGGATAGTCCGGCAACGCGAGATCGGGAACGAGTTCGCGCAGTGCCACAAAACGATCCTGGGCAATGGAGAGGTTGGCGGCGATGCCCGTGAGGATGGACCAGGCCCCGGATCGCTGATCCGCCGCGCGCATCAACGGGTCGGCAGGAGCGTGCTCGGGGTCGAACAGCTCACGCAATAACAGCGGATCGCCTCCACCGTGTCCGCCCTCACCACTCAGCAGCGCCACCTCGTAGGCGGGTTTCCAGTGGGGATAAACACGGATCCACGAGCCCTCCTTTTTGAGGGCTCCGGGCACGCTGCCATCGGCGTTCACGTACACCGTTTCCTCGCACTTGTGCTCCAGGCGGCCGCGCGTGCCGTTGAAGGCCACGTGATAGCCTTCCCAGGGGCTGTAGGCCACCAGCGAATAACTGAGTCGCGCTCCGCTGCGATAATCCGCCATGACGTTCATGGTGTCATAGATATCGGTGTCGCGGCTGAAAACACAGCGGTCGCGGAAGTAGCCGTCGTGCTTCTCGTGGTCGAGATAAAAACCCTTGAGCGAGGCGTTGGCCGCAAGGTCCATATGGAAGGGACAGCGCTGCGCCTCCTCGCAACCGTGGCAGCGCTCCCCGCGCCGTGTGAGACCGTAGCGATCCCCCGTGGCGGGCGTATAGAAACGCAGATCGGCCGTGGCGGCGACGCGCTCCGGCACGCTGGAGAGCCACCAGTTCACCAGGTCGAAGTGGTGCGTGGATTTGTGCACCAGCAAGCCGCCGGAATGCCGGAGCTTCCGGTGCCAGCGGCGGAAGTAGTCGGCCCCATGGTGTACGTCCAGCATCCATTGAAACTCCACCGAGAGCACGTCGCCAATCACCCCGGACATCAAAAGTTCTTTCACCTGCGAACGTGGCGGGGCGTAACGATAGTTGAAGGTGACGCGCACGCTGCGTCCGGTGCGGCGCTGGGTGACGATGATCTTTCGACAGCGCTCGGCGTCCATCGTCATGGGTTTCTCGCTGATGACATCGCAACCGAGTTCCATGGCCCGGCAGATGTAAAAGTCGTGGGTATCGTCGCGGCTGGTGACGATCACCGTGTCGGGCCGTTTTTCCCGCACCATGCGATCAAAATCTTCTGCCCCATATCCCGGCACGTCCACGCTGTGCTCCTCGCGCGCCTTGCGCTGGGCACGCTCCAACCGGCCCGGGTTGCTGTCGAGGAGCCCCACCATCTCTCCCATTGAGGAGAAGTCCCCTAGCAAGGCATCAAAAAACATCTTGTGCCGTCCACCCAGACCGACCTGGGCAAAACGTTTTTTCTTCTGGATCATCTGCACTCCTTTATCCGGAAAGAGGACACGGATCTCGCCTCGCTAGGTGCTCTCACGGCGCACCAGCATGGGCGTCACGCTTTCGATCACGGGAGCGTCCGGCGCCGCGCCGCGCAGGCGCGCGAGCAGCAGACACGCCATGCGCCGGCCGATTTCTTCGTTGGGCTGCGCTACGGTGGTGAGCTGAGGCCAAAGACAGAGCGCCAGCCGGCGATTGTCGAATCCGACCAAGGCTATGTCTTGCGGCACGCGCAGTCCCCTCCGGTGGCAGCAGCGCAACGCGCCAGCGGCCATCATATCAGAGAAGGCCTGGACGCCGTCGGGCTGCATCGCCTTGTCGAGCAGCTCCTGCATTCCCTGTTCGCCCATCGAAATTTCACCATCCTTCAAGTCAGGGTGATGGACCAGGTAAGGCAGTCCCAGGTCGCGCACCGCGCGCGCATAGCCGTCCAGGCGGCTTGGATCTGCTGGCCCAAGATAGGCGATGCGTCGGCGTCCCTTTGCCGCAAGGTCATGCACCGCCTCTTCAATTCCACGCGGCCGGTCCAACAGCACCGCATCGGCGCCAGGATCTTGATGATCGAAAGCGACGGCTGGAAGCCTGAGCCCTCGGCCCTCGAATTCCTTCCGCAGGCGTGTGGCGGAGACATGAAAACAGGCCAAGCCCGCCACTCCCAGACGCACCAGGGAGTCCACTAACCCCAGAGGCTCTTTGCCTCCAGAAATGAAAATCACATGCAGACCAAACCCCGCTGCCTCGATCTCTATCTGGAAGGCATCCAGACGCGCCATGTGCAGTTCGTCCCCTGAAGCCACCAAAGCCGCAACGAGATAACCTCGGCCGGTCTTGAGGCTGCGGGCAGCAAGATTTGGCGCATAGCCGGCCTGTTTTACGGCCAATTCCACGCGCTGGCGCACTTCATCCTTAACCGGACCACCACCATAAAGCGCTCGGCCTACCGTGCGAACGGAGACCCCAGCTTTCATGGCGACATCTTTAATAGACGGCATTTATTACTCTATGCTAACGTTGGCACAATTATAAGCCAACGTTGGCATAAAGTCAAGACACGATTCAAGATCAACCAGTATACGCAGTCCCCCCGGGATTCCCGGGGCCTCTCACTCCGCCGGCTTTTCGGCGGGTTTTTCTGCCTCAGGAGGCTTCGCTACCTCAGTTGGCTTTTCTGCCTCGACGGGCTTCGCCTCGGCAACGGGGGCTGCCTTTTCCGTGAGTTTGATATCCGCGAACCAGGCACTCTTGCCGACGGCCGACTCTTCCTGCAGGAAACGCAGGAGGATCAATACCTTATCGGACTTCCCCGTGGAGAACTCGTAGCTGATTGGCTGCCACTCCGCTGTGCTTTTTCCCTTAGGTGCGTCGGTCCTGGAGAGTTCGCCATTCTTTCCCTGGGTCTTGTCGTTCGAGTACAGCTTGATCTGGAAATAGGCCAAGCCTGCTGCACTGCTCTTGAGTTTGCCTTCAAGAACGTAGGTCGTGTCCTTTTTAAGGTCCCGGAAGCCCTGGTATATCTGCCCATGCCCCTTGGCCGCCTTGCCGATATCCAGGCGCAGGCTTTGGGCCACGCCTTCCGGCTTGTCCCCCGTATCCTTGACGAGTTTCTGCTCAAATTTATCCGCCGTCCAGCCCTCCACGGTGCCGTTCTCGGCCACGACGGCGAAATCGCCATTCTTGATCAGATTATCCGCTATAACGGCGGAGCCGGCCCAATAGGCAGAGAACAGGGTGAAAAGAAAACAGGTGCGGATCATGGATATCCCTTTCTTACAAAATATAAACACTGAGTGACAATATATCACGGGCGCTGCCCTGACAAAGCGGCGTCGGGTTTCGCAACTGACCCGGAGACGCCCATCCGACCAGGGTGAGCCGCAACCCCTGCGCTCCCGGCGTCCCAGGGCCGTGCGGACTTGAGCTGAACGTAAAGCTGCGGAATTTTTCCGCCCCGATTGTTAACAGACTATTGCTCCGGATAGGCCCTCTTTCCGGGGGGCGGAGTCAGTTTTCCTGCCCATGACTGGGGCTGGGCGATCACGGGCTTCCGCCTCGCGATGGCCTGCTGGCAGAGAATGGAGAGGTAGTGGTCCTGAGCGGCTTCGGCCAGGGAATAGAAATCCTTGCCCGTGCGCACGTAGTCGTCCATTTTGAGAAGGCACTCGGCCATGGCCAGCTCGTGCACGCTCAGGCCAACCTCCGGGAAGGGGCTTCTGTAAAGCCAGTCATTGTCCATCCTTATGCCCTGGAAACACAGCCCGCCGACCTTGTCCTCCAGGCCGCCCAGGCAGCGTTCCATGGCGGCGTGAAGCGGCGTGCGGGAGTCCTTCATCCAGTACACATCGTCGTTGACGATCTCCCCGCGGTCGCCGCGGATGAGCACCCGTTCGCCTCGTATGGGGCTGTAGTACTGCGGCTCGGTGAAGTCGAGTACGCCGAAACGGTCGCCGAAGTCCAGCCAGGTGATGTCCTGCGTTGCCATCGCATGACCCTGCTTCACGCGGCCGTCGAGATCCGGCCATTTCATCATCCGCGAGTTGAAGCGCATGGCCGTGATTTTGGGGCATTCCGGTCCGACGCCAAGGAAGCGGCGCACGAGGCTTATGCCGTGATAGCCGTGGGCCGCCGAGACCTGGGCCTCAGAGACTTTTCCGATGAGCCCTTTTTTCACCGCTGCCAGGCGTGCGGCGTGATGGGCGACCAGCCAGTACTGTTCCGCGACCTGGATCCTGGCGCCTTTCCGAGCAAGCCTGGCTAGGGCGTTCAGGCCTTTGATGTCCGGGGCGGGAGGAGTCTCAGACAGCACGGCCAATCCTTTTTTTGCGCAGGCTGCGATGATGCCAGGATTGCTCTGCCACGAGACCGAGGTGACAGTGAAAGCGGCCTCGCCGCATTTGAACAGGCCGTCCAGACCGGCGAAGGTCCGCACGCCGAATTCCTTTTGTAGGGCCGGCCGCTTGGCCGGATCCCGGACCAGCACACCCACGACTTCGAAGCTCTCCGGCAAGGCCCGGGCGATGCGCAGATACATCCTGGCGCGCCATCCCGCGCCGATGATGGAGAATCGTATGATCGCTTTTTTTACGCGCATGGTTCAGCCTCCGTTGTCATCGATTTCCGTGTTCTCGGCAAAAGCCTCTTTTGGCTCCGGCCTAGGATAGGTCGGATCTGACCCTGATGATGCGGCAGCCAGTCTGGCGGACGACCTCCCATCCCAAGGCGCGAAAAATCTTGATGGGCTCCCGACTTTTGATGCGCGGGGTCGGCAGCATCGGACCGTCACTTCCACCTGTGCTGTTTCAGCGGTCAGCGGCATGGTTCTCTCGGTGCGAACCTCCAAGCAAAGCCCGCCGCCGTCCTTACGCTTTCGAAGGGCTACGGTCCCTGGATCAAATTTTCCCGAGTTTTTTCCCCCAGTAAATCTGTTGGTTGATTTTCGGCAGAAGCCCCTCGATTTCGCGGCGTTGGGAGGCGGGAAGCGTGGGGTCGGCCAGCGTCTTTTCGAATTCGATCACGCTCTGCTGGTAGAGTTTGACCGACTCCTTGAGGTGCTCGTCGTGGCGTTGCATGCCGGGCAGGGCTTGGCGCGATTGCGCTTTGGCGCGCTTCAAGATCTCGTGACCCCTAGCGTAGGAGGCCGGCAGGGCGGGTGCGGCGGGCTTTGCGGCTGGTATGTCGGCGGCTTGGCCAGGGACGGGTCGGGCCTGTTTTGTGGCTTCTGATGGGGCACGAGTGGCCGCTAAAGGGTTCCCGGAAGGTGGGTCAGGTTCCGCGGCGGTTTGCGCGGACGTTTTTGCCGGAAGTTTCGGGGCTTGATCCGTGCCGGACGCGGGTGGCGCTCCGGGAGTTGTGACCTCCTCCGTGTTCGGAGTCGCAGCCGGCCTGTTCCCCGATTCCTCGTTTTTGTCGAAGATCCAAGCGAGGGAATTCAGATAGTCCGTGAGTTCCTTATCCCCGAGGCCGAAGTCGCTTTTGAGCTTCTTCCAATCCACGGCGTCAAACTTCTCGCGCGCCGCGCGGCCAAACTCCAGGGCGCGGTCGCGCGCGCGCTCAGTAGCCCCAGCGATCCCCGTTTCATCGGCCTTCTGGCGCAGTTTCGCCAATCCCTCGTCAATTTTTTCGCGCGCTTCCGAGTTCGTCTCCTGGTAGGCGCTTTTGAGGTTTTCGGAGTTGTACTCGCCTTTCTGGCCGAAGCGCCAGAACACCACGCCAGCGGCGGCGAGGAGCAGCAGCAAGAAAATACGGAACAAGAACTTCATGCGGGATCCTCGTGACGGTTCACCTTAACTCTTGTGTTGGGGAGCGACTGAACCATGACAGATCCGCCACGGTATTTCACAGATCCTAGTCCTGCTTTTCCACCTACCAGATTTTTGATCCTCCGGGGATCGTTTTCCGCTCCATATTTCACGCCAGCAGCCGGTTCCAGGAGGCTTCGCGCCGGTAGAATGCCGGCGTGCCTCAGCCCCTGATACTGCCTCCCCTGGAGGAGCCCCGGCGTGTCATGCGGGGCATGAACCTCGCCCCCGCCAAGGCTCGGGGCCAGAATTTCGTCCGCGACGCGCGACTCGTGCGCGCCGCCGTCGAGGCTGCCCGCCTCGATGCCAAGACGGCCCTGGTGGAAGTGGGGCCAGGCACGGGCAGCCTCACCGCGGCGCTCGCCGAGACCCATCTGCCGATGCTGTGCATCGAATTGGACCGCTCGCTGGCGGCCTTCCTCGGCACCGAGTACGCCCGCGAAAATCTGGAGATCGTCTGCGGAGACGTTTTGGCGCGCAAACGCAGTTTTCACCCCCGCCTTATCGAGTTCATGCGCGAACAGACGCAGCGGGGGCGCAAGGTGGTCTTCGTCGCCAACCTTCCCTACGCTATCCTGACGCCTTTTTTTTGGAATTTGCTGGAGGTGGCCCCCGTCTGGGACCGGGGCGTTTTTCTGGTGCAGCGCGAATTCCACCAGCGCTTGAGCTCTCCTCCTGGACGCAAAACCTACGGTCCGCTGACGGCGGTTGCCGCCCTGTACTGGGAAATCTCGGCCCTGCGCCGCGTGAGCCCCGGAACTTTCTGGCCAGCCCCGGGAGTGGAATCCGTGCTCATGTCCGTGGATCAGATACGGCCCGGCGAGGTGCCGGATCGCGGCTTTAGCGAGTTCTTAAAAATCCTCTTCGCCCAGAGACGCAAAATGCTGGTGGGAGCGTTGCGCCGCATCGCACCCGATGTTGAGGCGGGATTGCTGCTGGAGGAGCTGGGCTTTGACCCACGCGCGCGCGCCGAGGAGATCGGGCCGGAACGACTCCTGGAACTGTACCGCAAATTTACGGCGCCATGAAGCGCAGGTCTTTATCGCAGCGTTTACGAAAGGCGCGTCTTCAAAAATGCACAAGAAAATAAAATTAATTCTTCGCATTTTATACCGGATAGCCGGCCTCATTCTGTTATCATGTAGGCCGAAGACTGCATGGCTGGGAATGCTCGCGCTGCTCTTGCTGGCCGGTTTCGGGTGCCGCGAATCCGTGAATCAGAGCGGCGTGCAGCGCAGCCGCCGGCCCGCGCCTGTTCCCGCCCTGCCCATGGCCGAATCGCCGGTCCCCGTGGGAAAGCTCGAAATGCGTGCGCCTCCTCTGCCGACCGTCTTTGCATCCAGCCCCCACCCGCAACTCGACAGGCCGTTGAGCCAATCCTTGGATCGCCTGTATCATCCTTCCGATCCGCACTACGAAATTCCTGAACCCAGATCGGAAACGGAACTGGAGGACGAAACGGAACCCAAACAGGGATTGCGCATCATCCTGAAACCCGTGCTTTCAGCGGAGGAAACCCTCCCCGCGCCAGCGAGGGCCAGGAATCCTTGAGGGTTACGGCGCAGGGTCCAACTCCCGGCGCATAGGGAAAGACGTGCTTGTTTAAGCGCTGGATACTGCTGGTTTTCGAGCTCATGGCCGTCCTGGCCATGGTGCTGCTCGTCGCTTTCCTGTATATCCGGCCCCATATGCGCCGGTCCTTCGAAGACCTGCTCGAAGGTCGTCGCGGGCTCCAGGCGGAAGTGGGGCGTTTCTTTTTCTCGCCCATGGGAGCCATGGTGGGCGAGTCCATCCGGCTCAGTGGCGAACTGGCGGGGCAACCCCTGGTGCTCTCCGCCCGGCGCGTGCGGGTGCGACCGTTGCGACCGCTCTACGAGGCGCTATGGGAGGAGAAGCTCGATTTCAACTTGAGCCGCTTCGATTACACCCTCGAAGCTGAAGAGCTGAGGTTGGAAGCGCCCGGATTCGCGGCCTGGTTGGACGGCAAGTCCCTGCATTTGTTTCACAGCGGCAACACCCTGACCCTTCAGCTCATGGATGTCAGCGGAGAAGTCCGCGGCGTCATCTGCGCCGCCGCGCGGATGCGCTTGGCTCTGGCCGAGGCCTCCTCCCCCGCGGCGCCGCTCAAGCTCGAGAATGCGGGGCTGATGGGTCTCACGGTGAAACGTGATGACGTCGTGGTCGAGGTGCATACCGCCGATATTTTCAGGGACCAGGAGGAATGGTTGGGTTCCGTGCTGGGGCGCTGCGGTGAAGTGCCCTTCGAGTTCTTGCCCAGCCTGAAGGCCGGCAAGGATGGAGGGATGGAGGCCAGCGCCGACTTGCGTTGGCCCACCCTGGAGCGGCGCCTGCACCTTTCAGCTTCGGGCAACCTTGCTCCACGGGATGAGAAGGTGCGCCTTTCCGTGCGCGACAACAATCGCAACCTCATCGAGCTCTCCGTCAGCCGCCAGCAGCAGGACGTGCGCGGTGAGTGGCGGGTTTACCTCATTTCCTTGTCCTTGCCCCCGTGGGGGGGGCGACCTTGGCGCGGAGAACTGGCGGGAGCCTTTCGCTCCAGCGCCGGAGCCACCGCCATTCGCGCCTATGGTCATCGCATTTCTGGCGGCCCCCTCAAGACTTCCGATCTCGATTTCTCCTGCGCGCTGGAGGTCTCTAAGGACGAACTGGCCGTGCGCGACCTGCGTCTGCGCGAGGGTTCCGACTGGGAGGCCGGCGGCAACCTGTTGCTCGACCGTCCCGGTTGGACGCCCCGTCGCCTCGAGCTCGAGGTGCGGCGTTTTCCCCTCACGCAGTACTCCCCGACCATGGGCGGACGACTCGACGTCAGCGCGCGTCTGGGCCAGGGCATCCTCGACGTCAAGGCCGGTTCTCTCGGGCTTCAGCCGGACAAGGATCCCCTCCAGAACCTGGAAAACTTCAAGCTCGAACTCAAGGCGGATTCCGGCAAGACCACGTTCCATCAGAGTTTTTTGCAGAATGAACTGCGCCAGGATATCGAGGTCACGGTGTCGGGCCGCGAGGCGCTGTTTCAGCACCCTTTTGAGGAAAAAAACGCGGAACTCAGCGCGCTCAGGGTGCGCGCGGGCCTCTTCGACCTGAGCCTGGCGGAGCCGGCGCCCCTGCGCATCAACGTCCTTGGCGCCAAGGTGCCCGCTTTCCATCTCGAGGACGCGGAGGGCCGCTTGCAACAGGTTCGCGGCCATGCTTATATTCCCTTCCTGCGCGCGCGCGATCTCGACATCCTCATCGAAGGCGGGCGCATCTGCCTGGATCGCTTTCCGGTGCTGCTGGACTCCCCCGTGCAGGGCAACATCGAGCTCCGCTCCGGTTCCTGGCGCGGAGGCTGGCCCATCGCCAACCTCAAGGCGGAGCTCGCGGGCGCCGGGCTCAAGGTCCGTCCCGCCATCATCTTTCCCGCCTTCAAGAATATCGCCTTCCAAGGCAGGCTGGAAAAAGGCGCCATCCACGCCACCACCCTCACGGGTAGCGCGGAGGAGGGTGCCACCCTGGCGTTGAGCGGCCATTATCACTTCGTGGATCGCTTCCTCGATCTCAAGGTCCAGGCCCGGGGGCTGCACTACGAAAGCCCGGACGCCTACACTGTGGACTATGATCTGCCGGACCTGACGGTGCGCGGTGAAATACTCGCCCTTTCCATCGGAGGCTCCCTGGCGGTCAACAACTTCAATTACTACAAACCCTACGACATCTTCGGCGCCGAGCTCCGCCCCGCCCGCAGCGCCGCCACCTTTCCAGGACTGCCGGAGGGGCAGCACCGTTTGCGACTCTTCATCGAAAACCGCAAGCCCCTGCAGTTCAACAACAACCTCGCCAAGGTCAACTTCACCATCCCCCAGATGCGCATCCACGGGCCGCTCACAAGGCCCATCTGGCAAGGAACGCTGCGGGCCTCAACGGACCCCGGCAACACGGTGCACCTTCCGGTGCGCCTTTTCGACGCGAGCTTCAAGGTCGCCGCGGCGGAACTCAAGTTCATGAACGACGCCTCGTGGAATCCCACCTTGCTGCTCAAGGCCGAAAAAGACGTGGAGGACGCGGTCGTTTCCCTGGAAGTGAATCAACGCCTGAGCGATCTCGCCCAGCAGCAGTTCAAGCTCGAGAGTCGCCCGCCGCGTTCGCAGGAGGAGATCCTGCGCATGCTGGCGACGGGCCGCAAGATAGATCGCAAACAGCTCACCTACGAAGAGGATGGCCATCGCGGCCGCGGCGAAGGCAGCATCCCGCCGATACGTCTGGATCAGGCCTTGCCGCTGCTCCCTATTCAGAACGTTCAAGTCTCTAAAGACGCGGAAAAGGCGCTTTTCGTGAAGGAATTTCCGCTCACCTCGCGCCTGGTGCCGCGCATCAGCGCCGACGCTTCGGCTCTGCAGAGTTCCTTCGAGGTCAGCCTCAATTACAAGCTGGTGCGTTACGTCGAACTCGAACTCAGCCAGCGGCGCGACGAGAACGTGTTCGCGGGCGTGCTCTTCTCCAAGCGCTTCGCGCGCCTGATGGACCTCTTCGAGAAGGTGGAGCGCATCCAGCCGCAAGATAAGGACAAGAAGGATGTGCGCTTCCACTTCGACGGCATGCCCGGAGGACCCTTCAGGACCTGGAAGCGCGCCATGGATAAGGAGTTCCTCTTATATGCGGATCGCCTGCAGGACGAAGATCCCCAGAGCCTGCGCCCGCAGATGGAACGCGCCTTCGACCGCCAGCTCAAGC
>JAHFOS010000141.1 GCA_023261545.1 bacterium | reverse complement strand
GTCAATTTCACGTTTTCCGCGAGAAATTCCATTAAGGAACTCCTTGCCTCTGCGTCTTGACCCATGGCCGGGTGCCTATCATGAAAAAATCCAAGGAGGCTCTCCCATGAAAATGCTGAAGTCTTTCGCTCTTCCCATTTTTGTTGCCATCGTTGCCGCGCTTTCCGGCTTTTCCGGGCGGATCTCCGCCGAGGGAGAGAAAAAAGCGCTTGCGGCCCCGGGGAACCTCGACGCTGAGGGCCTCGTGCTCATCGAGAAAGAGGGCACCCAGGTGAAGTACAACCCCAAGAGCGGCGCAACCTGGTTCAACACCAAAGGAACATGGAAAGAAATCGCGGATAAAGAGGCCCAGCCGGCCTCGAACTATGTGGTCCACCTCTACGTCTCGCCCACCAGCGGGCTCTCCATTGTCCGCGAAGACGTGCAAAACAAATTGCAGTGGACCCTCGACATCCACAGTTTCTCCTGGAGCCCCGTGGGTGGGGAGGAGTGAGGCGCGGGGCGTTGGCGCCCAACGCATTTTCTTCTTTGAAAAAACGCGACCTGTTACTTGTCTTCTTCGCGCGCTCCGCGTCTCCGCGTGCAAGAAAACTTCCGCGTTCAGCGACGGCGTGAAAAATGAAAAGAAGACGGGGATTTATTCACGCGGAGACGCGGAGAACGCGGAGGGGAAAGCTGCTGGTGACGACTTTTTTGGTTCCGGCTGCCGAATTGGCTCAGGTGTACTCCTTGCCGAGCAGCACAAAGATGCCGGCGCAACTGAATCCGGCGGCGAGTAGCGCGGCATAACCCAAACATTCCAGCACGTAGGCCCAGGGGATGATTTGGCCGAGGTCCACCATCTCCGCCAGCCAGAACGCGTGTAGGTTGGGCGCGCCACCCGCCGCCTGAGCGAGCCAGGGGTGGGCGCCCTGCCAGGTTTTTTCGAGTCCAGGCGCCATCAGTCCGGCGATGAGGAACCCCACGGAAAGCACCAGGTTCGCCGCCGGGCCCGTGCAGGCGCTCAGCGCCACCGAGAAGGCGGCGGCGGCGGCGATGAGACCGAAGAGCGCCAGCGCGCTTTTCAGGTACTCGCCCAGGACATTCGCCTCGGGCAGGGGAAAGGGGGGCTCGAACAAAGGACTCAGCCACCAAGTGGCGAGCAGCACCAGGGGACAGAGCAGCCCCCAACCCAGGAAGAAACAGCTCACGATGGGCACCGCGAAAAGATAGTTGGCGAGGAAGGAGAATATCGCCAAAGCCAGCAGCCCCGCGCTCAGGAAGTAGAGCGGCAGCAGGTTGAGGCGCGTGCTCGCGGTTTCCATCACGCTGATGATAGTGCTCATGACTCCCGTGCAGGTGATGATGAAGTAGAAGAGCGTCAGCAGCGCCAGGATGCCCAGGAGCTTGCCACAATAATAGACCGGCAGGCTCACGGGCTTGCTGAGCACGGCCAGGATAGTGTGCTCCGACATCTCGCGGTAAAAAAGGCTGGTGGCGGTGAGCGAGATCAGGACCACGCCGCTCAGCATGTGAGTGGACAACAGCGAGCCGCGCAACTGCTCGTTGCCGGCCCCAAAGGCGAAAAAGCTGTAAGAAGGCGCCGCCATCATGAGCAGCGCCACGACCAGGGTGATGACGAGGCTCGGGGGATGGCGCAGGGCCTCCCGAAACGTCATGCCGGCGAGAACGAGGATTTTCAAGGGTAATGGGGTGGCGCGGGAACGTGCATTCTACAGCCCATCCGCGTCCTTGGAATGGCAGGTGTCCTTGCTATCAATTTTGAAAATGAATCCACGCCGCCAGCGCCATTGTACGGCCAGCCCGGGCACCTAAACTCGGCGAAATGAGCCCCAGTCCGGACGACTCGGAATCTGTCCTGATCCCCGCGGGCGACAAGCAGTCCCTGGACGTATCCCCTTCCGAAGTTTCGTCAACCCAGCGCGCGTCGCCACCGCCATTGGCCGGCAGCTTCCGCGCCATCCTGAAGGCGCGGGCCATCCACTATCCCGTGGCCTACCGCTTCGAGCGCCGGCTGGGGAGCGGCCGGCAGGGCGTGGTGTTCCTGGGGCTGCGCCAAGGCGCGCGCGGTTGCCTGACCCGCCATGCCATCAAGGTCTTCGACCCCTCCATTTACCCCAACGCCGAGAGATACTGGACGGACATGGGCCGCATCGCCTCCCAGACCTCCAAGCTCCAGCCTTTGAAGAGCCCGAACCTGGTGGCTCCCGACCTCTACGAGGAATGCAACGGCATCGGCTACGTGCAGATGGAATGCGTGGATGGCTTGGGCCTGCGCTATTTGCTGGATGGCGAGCACCTTGAACGTGCCCGTGCGCGCTGCACTCCCGGCGAATGGAAGGAATTCACCGACATCATTTTCCGGCTCGAAGCGGGCCGCCTGCTCATTCAACCCGGCATCGCCGTCTATATCATGCGCCGCGTGCTGCGCGGGCTGGAGGCCCTGCACGACCTGGGTTTCGTGCACTGCGACGTCAAACCCGCCAACATCATGATCGATCGCCTCGGCTACGTCAAGCTGATTGACCTGGGGCGCGCCACGCTGGCCCATGAGAAGGGTTCCTTCCTGCTGGGCACGCCCCTTTTCATGGCTCCGGAAATGCACCGCCGCGAGGAAGCCTTGGCCGCCTCGGATCTCTACATGGTGGGCCTCGTAGGCCTGGAAATGCTGCGCGGAGAGCGGCTGCCGGTCCCACCGGAAGGCGGCGAGCGGGGCCTGCTGGAACTCAAGATGAGCCTGCCCGAGCGGTTGCCTGAGTTGCTGCCCGAGCATGTGCGCCGCAACGAGCCTTTCGTGGCGGTACTGCGCCGCATGCTGGACCCCGACCCGGCGCGGCGCTTCGCCAGCGTGCAGCAGGCAGAATCCGGGGAGGAAGGTCTGCTCATCGTGCACAAGCAACTCGCGCTGCTCGGCCAGGACACCGAGTACGGGCGCGAGCTCGAGAGTTATTTTTCTAAGCTGCTGAGCCCCAGGACTGGAAGGATCGCTCCAGGAGCGGCGGCGCCGGAGGATGAAACCGCCTTGGCGGGTTCATCGGGGGCATGAACCCCAATTCGGCAGCCGGAACCAAAAAAGTCGTCACCAGCAGCTCCCCCCTACGCGT
Source organism: bacterium (assembly GCA_023261545.1). Classification (GTDB taxonomy): domain Bacteria; phylum Planctomycetota; class JADGBV01; order JADGBV01; family JADGBV01; genus JAHFOS01. The sequence continues at coordinate 8,254 of JAHFOS010000141.1, read as the reverse complement.
CTCCGCGTGCATAAATCCCCGTCTTCTTTTCATTTTCAACGCCAGCGCTGAACGCGGAAATTTTCTTGCACGCGGAGACGCGGAGAAAACAAGTAGCATGCCTCGTTTTTTCAAAAAAGAAAAATGTGTAAGGCGCTAACCGCGGCGCCCGGGTGCCGGCAAGGGCGCCCAGCACTGCCCCATCTTTCCTGCGGAAAATCAGGTCGGTAGAAGAATACGGTGGTCAGGGTTTGAACACACTCTCTGCGGTGTCCACCACCTTCCGCGCCTGCTCGCGCGCTTGCGCCGCGTCGGCCTCCTCGTAAAACTCGCTGGGGGTGAGGTCCTCGCTGCCATAGAAGGAAAGTTCGCGGTCGCGCCGCAATGCCTTGGAGATGGCCACCAGCTCACCGATTTCCTTGGCGCTCAAGGAAGGCAGGCGTCCGGCGTGGTCTTTCAGGATGGGACCGACGTCGTGGATCTGAGGCACTTCGATGCGCGCGTGCCGCAGCAGGGCTTTCAGAGCCAGCTCCACGATTTCCTGGGCTTCCCGCACCACGTCCGCCCAGCTCTGTCTCTCGTAGAGGGTGTCGAGGGCATAGAGGCGATGGCGGGCTCGCTTGAGGTAATCCTCAACCAACGTGCGGTTGCGCATGCGCCTCCTCTGCTGCTTGGCGGATCCAATACGCCTGTCCCCGGCTATCGCTGAGCGTGAGCTGGCCGCGCGCCATCGCCCGGCGCAGATCCGCCAGGAAATGGCTGATCTCCAGACCTCGTTGCCAGAGGATCAGGCCCTCCACGCCCGCTTCGAACCACAGGCCACCGGCATCCTCGACGCCGCGCGGCAGGCGGGCGAAATGCGGTGAAACTTCGTGACCCTCCACGGTGTGCCACCGCGAGGCTACTTTTTCCTCCCACACGCCGTAAAGTCTTCGGTTCAGAGGCGCCTCGGATTGCAGGACGATCATCAAATCAATATCCGACCCTTCTCTGAGTTCACCGCGAACGGCGGACCCGAAGAGCAGCACCCCGCGGATATGGGGTTCGTAGCACTCGATGATACTACTGAGGGCCTGCTCCGGCCAGGGCTGTGGGAGCGTTCCGGAAAGCCCCGGCGGCCCGAGCGCGCTGGAGGCCGCGAGGTTGTGCAAGCAATACTCGTTGAGCGACAAGCCCTGGCTGCGCGCACGGTCCCGCAGGAGCCGGTGCAGATCCGGGGGCAATCGCAGGACGAATTTCCCTGAAGCGCTGCGCATCCGTAAATGATATCATGATATCATCCATGTCAAGCGATGACTGACGAGGCTAAGGCGCCACGGATCGCATCGCCTGTCAAGTGCAGATCGAGACATTTGGGAGATCCGGTCAACGCTACAAGTCGGGATCGCGCGCGTGTTGCTGACCAAGCACGGAGAGTTCCTGGTCGTGCTGCATGCGTTCATCAAGAAGGCGGGTAAGACGCTGATCAAAGAGCTGGAACTGACCAGGCACCGCCTGGCACAACTGAGGGGGGAACATGAATAAGAACAAGCACAAGCCGGTCTTCGACTTCTTTACAGGTGGCCGATGCGATCACGCGGGCTGCCTCGCGCGCCGGGGCGCTCGCTACCGATCCGGCCTTTGACAATTCCCTGGCGAAGCCTACGATCAAGTCATACTCCGTCATAACGACCATGCCACGCACAACTTCAACATTCACTATCTCACTACCACCCGCGATGCTTGAAAAGCTGGATCGCGTGCGCAGAAGCGAGCACCGCACCCGATCCGAACTCATGCGTGAGGCTTTGCGCAGCTACTTTTTCCGTCGGATTCCGGAAGCTGCACCCACGCCGGCTGAACTGCGCGCCATTCGCCGAGGTCGAGCGGCGATAGCCCGAGGCGATTATGTGACCCTCGACGATCTCCGCCATGAAATGGGAACTGCTCCTCGCCGGTCCCGCAAGAAAAGCGCTTAGGCGAATGCCTGCCGCCGACCAGCGCCGCATCCTCGCAGCCCTGGATGATATGGAGCAGGAGCCCTTCAGCGGCGATATCGTGCACCTCAAGGCGCAACCGACCGCCTGGCGGCGCCGGGTCGGTGACTGTGTGCAGAACGTTTTGGAAGCAGCTTGTGTCTCGATGATGAGCAGGCGATTTCCAACAACTTAACGAGAAGGAAGCGTATGAAGACGGATTTTTATGAATGGTCCCAAAATTGGAAGCTGGCTCGAAATGAGGTGGGGTGTTGCCAGGCCGTCCTGGATCTCTGGCAGTCACCACGGATGCCTGAGGAATGCAAGCGCCCTTCCTGGCTCGATGTCATCGGCTATCGGAAGAGTTCTGCGAAGGATAGGGGCGAGCAGAGAAGCGAGCGGCTCTTCCTCGGGAAAGCCGGCGAGATGAGAGAGCACTCGCTGATCGATCCGACCGGCAAGCATCGGGGCGCGGTTGCCGTGCGTGCTATTTATCACAATATGGCGCAGGCAACCCAGCGGCGCGGCCAGGTGATCGCTGATTGCTTCGGCACGATTCATATCGCCTCCCGCCCCAAGCTGCATCCGCTGGCCGTCGAGGTAAAGGAGACGGACGGCAATTGTTGGTTCGCGGTCGTCGAGAATCTGCAGCAAGTGCGAATGCTCCGCTTCAATGCCGCCAACGTCTTGAAATATTTTCAGGGGCGTGTCAGCCGCGATGATTTCAAAGGCGCGTGGGGGATGGTGTTGGCACCTCGCAGCTACTACGTGCGACGGAATTCCCATCTCAAAGAAAGCGAGCGATTGCTGGACTTCTTGGCGAAAACCAAGGCGAGGATTATACTCGCAGAGAATGACGAGCTGAAGGACGGACGCATCCTTTGGCGAGCGGGCTATTGGCCCAAATAGCAATCGAACAGCGGAGCAAGAATCCCACCTTTCTAGAAGCTCTCCACCCCAACACCTCTCCAAACCGAAGCCTTTCGCCTGCTCAAACTCAAAATCGCGTTGTAGACAGTACAGAACACACGAAATGACCAGCGGCGCCGCGATTTACAAGAGAATTTCATTCGGTGCGCCTTGATGTTCGTATTGTTGTTTGGCCCCTCGTAATACTTGAGAAGTCTGATTATTGGCATCTCGCGTTTGCTCACTTTTCGCCTCCAAAAATGTCATGACTCTCATTTTGCTCCCCGTCCAGCAACCCCCTCCTCACCCCTCCCACCACTCCCCATCCGCATGCTGCGTCACTCTCGGAAAGAACTTCGCGAACCGATCCGTCGCGAACGAATGTATCGGCACGACGCAGCCCGGATTCAACGCGGTGACGAGCTTCTTGAGATCCTCGATACTCGCGTGCCCGGATGAATGGTGGTGAACAAGAGGTACGTGGTTGCGCTCGAGGAATTCCAAAAATTCTTTGCCTTTCGGTTGTTTGAGATACCCATCCCAAAGCGACCAGACGACCTGGGCTTCAGCCAAGAGCCCGGCGCTTTTGAATTCAGAACCTAGCGACTGCCGAAACGTCACGACAAGTTCATGTCGGCGCTGAACAAGCTCCTTGGGATATATACGATAGAGTTTCACAGCGTCGGTGCGTTCAAAGGCACCGTGCTTCATGACCTTCGAGCGCTGGGAATTCGGCAGATAAACCCGCACGCGATCCCAACCCGGCTGCGGGATGCTCTTGTTTCCCGTAGCTTTGGCAATGCAGGCGGTGTACAGATCCATGACGAAATCGCGGCCGGACTGTATGGCGGCGCGGTACAGGGTGACCAAGCAGTCTATGTTCTGGGCGGAGTAGCACGCCAGGACCGCGCCACGCGTGGCCTTGAATGTCTCGACGCAGGCCTTTTCGACTTCGTCTTCTGTGGGGCTCTTCTCGCTGCCGTCCGAGTCGGGGCGAACGTGGGTTCCCTCCATCAGCAGCACATGGATGTTCTTGGGTGGGCTGCTCAGCAACTTCTTGAACAGGGCTGCTTTGCGGCCGTGGGCGCGAATGTCCCCTGTGTAGAACACCCGCCGGCCACCGGCCTCGATGAGCAGCGAGTATGCATCGAACGCGCTGTGATCATTCAGGAAGGGCGTGAGCCGGAAGGGGCCGACCGCAAAGGGCTTGCGGTTCTGGAGAAAGCCCGCGGGTGTGCAATCAAGACCCGAAGGAGTGAAGAACGCGGATTCGCGCAGGATGCGATGAGCGGCCTCGCCTATGTAGATGGGCACCTTGGGCGATACCTGGTCCGCGAGTCCGTAGTGGTCCTGGTGGGGGTGGGAGATCACCAAGCCGGCCAGGGTGGGATCGTCGCCATTATCGAGCCCGCTCACAGAAGGCAGCGGGATTTTCGCATCCATGGCCGCGTTGAGCGGACGGCCAACGTCGAGAACCAGGCGCACTCCGTCGGCATCGAGTTCGATGCAGTTGCCGCCGATTTCTTTAGCGCCGCGGTGGATACGGATTTTTAGCAACGCGGTTCCTCGATGACAGACTGGAGAGCAGCGGCCATCCTACAGCCTGAGCAGTTAAAACTATTCCGGTTTCGCGGGTCGTTCATCGTTTCAGACCAGACTCTGGTTGCTTCATGCCAACACCAACGCGGCCGCTCATCTTTTGCAGCATCTTGATGAAAATGTTCACCTGCTCCGGCGACGCGATGTGTAGCAACGTTCCCTTCGACCTATCGAGCACACCGCTGGAGGACACCAACCTTAACGCCTCCGTCCATTCAGGAATGTTTGTCACCATCAATTTGCGAGCCACCATGACGCGCAGCTTTCCCTCCGAAAACCTCTCCCCCTTCTGGAGGATGCTCACTATCGCAGCAGCCACCGCAATAGTGTTGTGGCGAGTACGATCCGCAGCTTCCCTTTCCCGCCACGACAACAACAACATAGCCCAAACCAACAGCAATTCATACCACCAGATGGGGCGCATTATGGTTCACCGAACAGGGAGAAACCAAAATTCGCGATACCGCGCCCCTCTATTTTGAATTGTGCCGCGCCCATCAGAACCCCAGACGACGCATCGAAGATCGCGCGCTGGCCTCGGCGCGCAGGGCTGCGAGCATTTGGGTTGGCTCGGCGGGGAGCTGGCCCAGCAGCAGGCGTTGGTGGATCACCTTGAAGTCGCCGAAGGTGAGTTCGCCGAGCGCGGAGAAATCCTGCGCTGTCGGCAAGGCCGGATCGGGGATCTCCTGGGCGAAAAGCCGCTGGAACAAGTTGGCGGCCTGCTCGGGCTTGAGCGGCGCGAAGCGGATTTTGAAGGAGAAGCGCCGCAGGCTGGCTTTGTCCAGGATCTTCTCGAAGTTGGTGGAGAAGATGGTGATGCCCTCGTGGTTTTCCATTTGCACCAGCAGTTCGTTCACCTGGGTTATTTCCCAGGAGCGCTGCGCACCTTCGCGGGCGGAGAGCAGGCTGTCGGCCTCGTCAATGAAGAGGATGGCCTCCTGCTCGCGGGCCTCGTCGAATGCGGCGGCGATGAGGTGTTCGGTTCCGCCCACCCACATGCTCAGCAGGTCGGAGGCTTTTTTCAGGATCAGTTTTTTCCCCAGTTCGCCGGCCAGGTGCTTGGCGAATTCCGTTTTGCCGGTCCCCGGCAGGCCGTAAAGCAGCAGGGATAGCGTGCGGATTGGGAAGTCCCGCGCGGTTTTGCGTTGCTCAAGGAAATGCCGGCAGCTTGTGACGATGCTGTCCAGAGGCAGGTCGCTGTTGACGAGATCGCGGCCGTACCAGGGGCTGCAATCGCTGATGGCGCCGGCGGAGAGGCCCTGGCCCCCATGACCGATGGCGCGCGCCTGCTGACGCACCACTTCCTCCAGGACGCGCTGGGTCTTCTGGCCGTCGCCGCTGCCAGCTTCCAGGACCACCGCGGCCACGCGCACGGCGCTCTTGATGTTCGCGGGTGAAAGCGCGTAGCGACGCGCGAAGTCGCGCACGGTCTTTTCGTCCACCAACTGGCTCAGAGCCGAGGCATCCAGGGTTTCGCGCCAGATCTCCTCTTTCGCCTTGTCGTCGAAGGCGCGGAAGCCGCAGCAGAAGTCGAAGCGGCGCATGGTGCTTTCCTCGATGTGGTCGGATCGGTTGGTGATCCACACAACCTTCTTGCCGTTGGATTCCAGGAACTGGTTGAGCCAACCCTTGTCCATGGTGGCCCGGCCGCTGGAAAAGAGGCTGTCCATGCTGTTGAGCAGCGTGTCCGCCTCGTCCACCAGCAGGATGTCGTGTTCCGGGTTGATGGTGGCGACGGCCATGCGCAGGCGCGTGGCGGCCTCGTCCGGCTTTTCGTTCTCGACCTTGAGCTGATACAGGGTGCGATCCAGTTCGCGCGCCAGGGCCTTGCAAAAGCTGGTTTTTCCAAGGCCAGCACCCCCGTAGAGCAGGACGTTGGCCGTTCCCGGCTTGCGCAGCAGCTCGATGCAAATAGCCCTGGAATCTTCGCTGACCCGGAATTTTCCCAGCGCCGGTCCCGCGAGGGGCACCTTTTCCAGCAGCGCTTCCTGGAGGTTTTTGTAGTAGATGCCATCGAGGTAGAAGTAGGCCACCGGGGATAGCTCAACACGATTGACGCCGGCGTCGGAATCGAAGAAACCCCTCCCCATGAGATTCAAGGAGAAAATCGGTCCGCTCGTGGAAACAGCGCGATGAACTTCCGCCTCCCCCACTCCGCCGCAGACGGCTATAAAGGCGTAGAACTTGCGCATGTCGTTGGAGAAACAGTCATTGAGGTAGCTCTTGAGATTATCGCGGGCGGTGAGCAGATAGGCGACGCGCAGCACGGCGGCGCCCCCGGTGTCCAGATCGAGGGCGCGGCATAATTCGGAAATCCGGCCTTCGAAGTCAACGCCGTCTAAAACGGAGGCTTCTCCGGACAAGAGCGTTTCCCAGAAACGGGCCATCACGGGGCTTGTCCAGCGGCCATCATCATCCAGCAGGCGCGCGCAGGCGAACTTCTGCACTTCTTCGGGTTGGTCCATGTTCCGGAGTTCCCGCCGCCAATCGCTGACCTCGTCCCAGTCGGTGCAGTCCGGATACACCTCGTATTTCAATTCCGCCACCATATTTTTGATCTGCTGGACCGTCAGCAGTAAAAGCCCGAGGTGGAGCAGCAGGCCTTCATCCCCGGACTTCTCCAGGATCCTGCGGAGCATGGGACGGGCGACATCCAGCAGCTTCTCCTTGCCGCCGTCCAGCCAGGTCCAGGTTTTCCTGAGTTTCTCGGAGGTGACGGCGGAGATTCTCCTTCTTTTGTTCATCTTTATCCCACCCTCCAGGCCTGTGCGCCCGCCAGCAGGTAGAACTCGCTGGCGCATTCCTGGGCGATGCTGGCCACGTTGCCCCGCCAATCGTTCCAGGCGTCCGCGTCCCAAGCGTCGGTGAGGAAGAGCAACGCGCGGGTCTTGCCGTGGCAGGCCCCTTGGGTATGGCGCACGGCCCGCTCCAGCGCCTCGCGGAAGTCGTAGTTGCCTCGGCCGCCGTCCATGGAGTTCAGGGAGAGGACGACCACCAGCGGGTGGCACCCTTTCGACGGCCCTCCGGGGTAGCAGTTGAAGTCCGCGCTGGTTCCCAAGGCCAGGGAGACCAGCTCCGGGATCTCTCTGCCGTCCGGCATGTCACCCGCCCTGCGCCGCTCTTCCAGCAATGCGGCCAGGCGCGCGGCCGTCGCGTGATATTCCCCGGCGGCCACGGGCTCGGGGCGTTCCTCGGCGCGGTTTTCTTTGTCGTTCACGGCAGCTCCTTTCGTTCTTCCACGCTACAAGGATAGCCGGGATAGAGGACAAAACGTGTCCTTGATTTTCGGACGCTAAAATCAAGATGGATGTTTTACAGCCCGGAATCCCCACTCCTATGGCCTACATCTCCCGGCAGCGACGCCTCAAGTTCATTGATACGGAGCTCCGCAAAAGGCGGTTCCCTTCGGCGCGGGCACTCGCCAAGCTCTTCGAGGGTGTTTCGTCCAAGACCCTGCTGCGCGATATCGAGTTCATGCGCGACGAGCTGGGGGCGCGCATCGCCTATGACAAACGGAAAAAGGGTTTCTACTACGACGGCGCCTCCGTGAACATCGGCGCCTTCCAGGTCAACGAGCGCGATTTCTTCACACTCTATATCGCCCAGAAGATCCTGGAGCAGTACCGCGGCACCAGCCTCTACCCCGTGCTGAAACAGACCCTGGGCAAGCTCGAAGCCTGCATCCCCGGCGACCGCAAGCTGCCCTACGACCGCTACACCGAGCGCATCATCATCCGCTCGGCCCCCTTGGCCGATATGAAGGCCGAATACGCCTGGGACGACCTGGTGAACGCCGTCATCCACGAGAAGAT
>JAHFOS010000140.1 GCA_023261545.1 bacterium | reverse complement strand
CCTTCGGGGGAGAACCCTTGCGCCTTTTGGCGGTTTCTTCTACAGGCTGATCGTTTTCCATGATAACACTCCTTTTGGGTTTGAGAAAAACCCAAAATCGAGTGTTACCCCTTTTCTCACCTCTTGCTGTCCCATCAACTGGCGATTAGCACACAACTCGCGCTTCTCGTCGAAGCCCACCAGGAGTCCCCGTCGCAAAGTGGCGCCTTGACAGCCATGACGAAAGATTACTTTAAGTTAAACATGTTCAGACGGGCTATTGCATGAAAAACGTCATCAGCGCCAAGGAGCTCCGGGCACATCTGTCTGAAGTCGTCGAACAAGTTCGCCGCGGCGGGCGGTTCACAGTGCTGTACCGCAGCCGTCCCGTCTTCGTCATTTCCCCGCCCGAGCCGGCGCGCGGGAAGCCGGACGATCTCGAGAACGAGCCTTTTTATAGGGCCGGTCCCCTCGGAGCCTCAACGCACGGAGACGCTGCCTCCCGACACGACGAAATTGCTTATCGCCTTTGAAAACACTCTTCGTGGATACTGCTGGCTGGGTGGCTGCGGCCGACCGAAACGATCCTCGACATCAGGACGTCTGCTCCGGACGCGATACCTGGTTGCGGGAAAAAGGCTGGATGCTCACCACGGACTACGTCATTGATGAAACGCTCACGACCCTGCGTTCCCGACTGGGCTTGGCGGTCGCGGAGGCGTGGTGGGAAATGGTGACGGCCAGTCGCCGCCTGCGCATTGAAGCCATTGATCCGCCGCGGGCTGAGCGCGCCCGTTTCCTTTTCTTTCGCCATAAGGAGCAGGATTTTTCCTTCACGGACTGCAGCAGCTTCGCACTTATGCGCGAGCTACGCCTCAGGCACGTTTTGACGCTGGATCGCCATTTCCGGCACATGGGTTTCGAGCTGGTGCCAGGGAATTGACGCGCCTGGAGGCTTGGCGCTATCTGAACAGCGCCGGACTTGAACTCCGTCCAATCCTCTACCGTGAGACCTGGCACACGGTAGAATTCCCGCGTGTAGTTCGTGACCAGCACGCACCCCTCAAGTGAGGCATGGGCCCCCCGTTCGCGCGCGACCTACGGGGCGCCGTCGCCCTCCCCTACCCCGGCAAGGGCAGCCTCTGGGCGTTGGCGTCCACCACCGTGAGCGCGGTCATGTTCACGATGCGGCGCACAGTGGCCGAGGGCGTGAGGATGTGCGCGGAGCCGGCGCAGCCGAGCAGGATGGGGCCGATGGTGACGCCGTCGCCGGAGGCGGTCTTGAGCAGGTTGAAGGCGATGTTGGCGGCGTCCAGCGTCGGCATGATGAGCAGGTTGGCGTCGCCCTTGAGCCGCGAGCGCGGGAACACTTGCAGGCGCACCTCCTCGGACAAGGCCGCATCGCCGTGCATCTCGCCCTCGACTTCGAGGTCCGGGGCACGGCGCGCGATGAGCTCCAGCGCCTGGTGCATCTTGACGGCGGTAGGTTTCTGGCTGGTGCCGAAGCTCGAATGCGAGAGCAGCGCGGCCTTGGGCGTGATGCCGAAGCGTCGCACTTCCTCGGCGGCGAGCACGGCCATCTCCGCGATTTGCTCGGCGCTGGGGTCGAAGTTCACGTAGGTGTCGCAGATGAACACCGTGCGCCGGGGCAGGACGAGCACGTTCATGGCGTAGTAGTTCTGGACGGCCTTGCGCAGGCCCAGGACCTGGTCAATGTAATGCAGGTGCAGGTCGTGGGTGCCGAAGGTGCCGCAGAGCATGCCCTCGGCCTCGCCGCGGTGCATCGCCATGGCGCCGATGGCCGTGGCGCGGCGGCGCATTTCGATGCGCGCGTATTGTTCCGAAACACCGCGGCGCTCGGTGAGCTGGTGGTAGTTGCGCCAGTAATCCTCATAGCCGGGGTAGCCTTCAATGTGGAAGACTTCCACGTGGATGCCCGGCTTGATGCGCAGGCCCAGGCGTTCGATGGCCTGCCCGATGACCGCGGGGCGGCCAATGAGGATCGGCCGCGCCAGTCCCTCATCCACCACGACCTGCACCGCGCGCAGGATGCGTTCGTCTTCGCCTTCGGCGTACACGATGCGCTGCGGCGCGCGCTTCGCCGCCGTGAACAGCGGTTTCATGATGAAGCCCGAGTGATAGACGAACTGTTGCAGGGAATCGCGGTAGGCGCTGAAGTCCTCGATGGGCCGCGTGGCGACGCCCGAGTCCATGGCCGCCTTCGCCACCGCCGGCGCGATTTGCACGATGAGGCGCGGGTCGAAGGGCTTGGGAATAAGGTACTCGGGTCCGAAGACCAGGTTCTGCTCGCCGTAAGCGCTGGCGACGACGTCGGACTGCTCCGCCGTCGCCAGGGCGGAAATCGCCTTGACCGCGGCGATTTTCATGGCCTCGTTGATCTGCGTCGCGCCCACGTCCAACGCGCCCCGGAAGATGAAGGGGAAGCACAGCGCATTGTTGACCTGATTGGGATAGTCGGAGCGGCCGGTGGCCACGACGGCATCGGGCCGAGCGCGCTTCGCGACGTCGGGCAGGATCTCCGGTTCGGGGTTGGCGAGCGCCAGGATGAGCGGACGATCCGCCATTTTCCCCAGCATTTCTGGCTTGAGCACACCGCCCGCGGAAAGGCCGAGGAAGATGTCGGCCCCGGGGAGGATGTCGCCGAGCGCGCGCGCACTGGTGTCGCGGGCGTAGCGCGCCTTGTTGGGATCCATCTCCTCCTTGCGTCCCTGATACACGACGCCGGCGATGTCGGACACCCAGACGTTCTCCATCTTGAGGCCCAGGCTGACCAGCAGGTCGAGGCACGCCAGCGCCGCCGCGCCAGCGCCGGAAGCGACCAGCTTGACCTTGGCGATGTCCTTGCCGACGACGCGCAGGCCGTTGGTCACCGCCGCGCCCACGATGATGGCCGTCCCGTGTTGATCGTCGTGGAACACCGGGATCTTCATGCGTTCGCGGCACTTGCGCTCGATGTAGAAGCACTCGGGCGCCTTGATGTCCTCCAGGTTGATGCCGCCGAAGGTGGGTTCGAGCGCCACGATGACGTCCACCAGCTTGTCGGGATCGCGCTCGTTCACTTCGAGGTCGAAGACGTCAATGCCGGCGAACTTCTTGAACAGGACGGCCTTGCCTTCCATCACCGGCTTGCCGGCGAGCGGGCCGATGTTGCCGAGGCCCAGCACGGCGGTGCCGTTGGTGATCACGCCCACCAGGTTGGCGCGCGCGGTGAGGTGCGCCGCTTGCGCGGGGTCGCGCACGATTTCATCGCACGCGGCGGCCACCCCCGGCGTGTAGGCCAGCGCCAGGTCGCGCTGGTTGAGCAGGCTCTTGGTGGAGGCGATGGAAACCTTGCCGGGTTTCGGCAGCCTGTGGTAATCCAGCGCCGCCTTGCGCAGGGCGTCGTCCATGGCGTGGGTCCTGGGGTTAGGGGTGCAATAGCTTGCGGCGATTATAACAGCCTTCGGGACGGCGCTCGCCTTCTCGGCTCCAGAACACCCGCCATTCCCCGACCCCCTCAGCCCGCCCTATTTCTTCTCGCGGATGAACACCGGCGGCCTGGAGGAGACGATCTTCGGCAAATTGGAGTCGTTCCTCACGAGGTAGGCGACCTCGTAGGCATAAGTGTTGTCGTCGGGATTGTCCGGATGCTGGCCGCTGCTGCGCTCGTCTTCCATGTACAGGATAAGCTCGGCCCCCAGGCTTCCCCCCAGACCGCAGGCCTGGATGCGGTCCCGTTGGCGCGACGACGTGAAATGCGATCTTCCGAGCAGGAGATAGCCCTTGGAGACGTAGTTGTTCACTTCCTGCTGAAGCTGAACCTCCAGGGGCACGCGCGGGATAACGGCCAGATCCTCGATGTTGAGTTCGTAAGTTTTCTTTTTCCCCTGCAAGACCGTGAACGCCTGGTAGTGCTCTGAAAACGGGTTGCAGCCCGAAAGCGCCAGCGTTATGGGGATCAGCAGGAGTTTCCAGAGTCCCAAGCCACGGACCTGAGAATTCTTTCCGGACTGCCGCATGATTTTAGAGCTCCAGGCCCTTTAAACTGGTGAGCGCCGCCACCGCCTCGTAGCGGCCCTCCTTGGCGAGCCGCAGCCGGGAGGAGGCCACCTGGTGGTCGTGGGTGTAAAACAGCAGCCAGTTTTCGGCAAGGGCGCGCTCCAGGACCGCGCGCTTCTCGTCCACCACGCGCTCGGGAAAGCGGTCGTAGCCCATGGTGATGGGCAGGTGCACCCAGGCTTGCCCAGGGATGAGGTCGCTGCAAAAAAAGACGCGCTCGCTCGCGCCCCGCACCAGCGCGTGCATCAGGCCCGGCGTGTGGCCCTCCGTCCAGACATAGCTCACCCAGCCCTTGAGTTCGGGCAGCGAGGATTCGGTCCCCTCTTCCAACACCAGACGGCCGGAGTCGCGCAATTTTTCCACCAGGCTCGGGATGTAGGAAGCGCGGTCGCGCGGGTGCGGCGCCAGCGCGCGCGCGAACTGCGCCCGGCCCGTGACGTAGCGGGCGCGCGGGAAACGCGGCTGCCAGTCTCCTTCCAGCGCCGGCCAGTCGGGGATGAGCCCCCCGGCGTGGTCGAAATGCAGATGCGAGAGCACCACCACGTCCACGTCGCCTTCACGCACGCCGGCGGCTTCCAGGCTCGCGGGCAAGAGCGAGCGCTCCCCTTCGACACCGTAGCGCTCGCGCAGATCCGGCCTCATGAAAGCGCCGATGCCGGCCTCGAAGAGCACGCGCAGCCCGTCCTTTTCGACGAGCATGCTGCGGCAGGCCAGCGGGATGCGGTTCAGCGCGTCGGGCTCCAGCCAGCGGCTCCACAGGGCTTTCGGCGCGTTGCCGAACATGGCGCCGCCGTCCAGGCGCTGGCGGTTGCCCTCGATGCTGGTGCAGCGCAGCGTCATTTCTCGAAGCGCTGGCCGGCGAAGAGCAGCAGTTTCCAGGCCGTCGCGGTGTCGCCGCATTCGATGGCGCGCCGCGCCGCCGTCTCGAAGTGCCGCAGGCGCGCGCGGCCTTTCTCGCACAGGCCCAGGGCCAACCCCGCGAGCGCCAGCGGATCGCCGCCGTGGCGCAGTTTCGCGTAGATGCGCGTCAGGACGGCTCCGGCTCCAGGTCGCGGAAGTTGCTGCGCCCAGGCTACGGCCTCTTCGACCGAGGGCGGCTTTTCCACCGCGGCCAACAGCGCCAGGTTGCCGGCGCTCAGGACTTCGGAATGGCGCACCCATTCCGGCAAGCCGTCGTAGCCCATGCTGCTGCCCGCCGGACGCGGGAGCTCGAAGAGCGCCGATCCCGCGGCATGGGTGTAGAAGTCCCCACCGCTGCGGCCCACCAGCCCGGCGTGCGCGGTGTCGAACTTTCCATCCCTCCAGAGGGCGGCGGAAACATGGAAGAGCAGCACTTCGCACAGGGCGAGGTTGCCCGAACCGGGCTGGTCGCCGAGGGGGATCATCTGTTGCAACCGGCACTCCATCTGGAACGGCGATTCCCCCACGCGCGGGGGCCGCACGCGCTCGGAGGGCACGGGGGTGAGGCCGCTTTTTACGAACTCGTCCACCCCATGGGGAAATTCCGCGGAAGTCAGGGACACCTGCTCGGCGATGTCGCGGGTCACGGCCTGGATGGTGCACTCGCCGGTCTCGACGATGTTCAGGTAGGTGTCCTTGAACGAGCCGCCTTTTCCCCGGCGCGTGGGCGAGAAGGCCACCATGGGCGGGTGGATGCCGAAGGCGTTGAAATACGAAAAAGGCGCGAGGTTGCGCTCCCCCTGGGCGCTCAGGGTAGCCACCAGCGCGATGGGCCGTGGGGCCACGCCGCCGATGAGCAGGCCGTAGGTCTCGCGCGCCGGCGCAGTGCCCGGATCCAGCGCCACCATTGGAATTAGGCCGCCTGCGGGGCCGCCCTGTCCGGCATCTTTTACACCCTCTCCCTTTGGGAGAGGGCCGGGGTGAGGGAAGGCCTGGGATTTCGTGGATATTGAAGTGCCCAGGCCTTTAGCTTCTCCCAGCATGCGTTTCGAGTATACCCGCGCGCCAGGGAATCCCAGGCGCCCGAAAAAATTGCTTTTTCTTGAAATTGCGGAAAATAGCTGCGTGCGTATCCGGCGGTGGTATCGCGCCCTGATGGCGGCGCACTTCGCGGCCTTCCTCATCGAGGCGGGGATCTTCGCGTTATTGCTGGCGCTGCTCGGAGAGCTCCTGAGCCGGCGCGGCGTGCTGCCGCGCTCGGAGGTCTGGATCTGGACCGCGGCCGTGTGGGTCGCCGCCGCCGCCGTGCGCCTTCGGAACGCCTGGTCCACGCGCCACCTCTGGCGCTGCATGGAGCGCCGCCACGCTGGCTGCGGCGACGTGCTCCCCGTGCTGGAGGACCTGCTCTCGGGCCGGGCGCATGCGCCCAACCCCGAGGTCGCGCGCTATGCCCTCGAACAGTTCGGCTATCTGGCCCAGAGCGGATACCCCTGGAGCGACATGCTGTTGCGCCGCAGACCCGGGGAGTACCTCGCGGCCGGCCTGTTCTTCCTGGCCCTGCCCTGGGCCTGGAGCGCCGTGGAACAGGAAGGCGCGGACCCCGGCTCCATCTCCGCCACGCTGCATCCCCCCGACTACCTCGGCCTGCCTTCCCGCGACGTGGCCTGGAATGAAAGCAGCCTCGAAGTGTATCCAGGCACCCTGTTCACCTGCACCTACACCGGCGCCGCGAAAAACACGGATGAGGAGCCGCGCCTCAAGGACCGCGAGGGCAGCCTCTTCCTGGCTCAGCATTTGCAGGGCGGATCGCTGCGCTACGAAGTGCGCGTGCTGCGCGCGAGCGAGCTCGTTTTGCGCAGAGGCGACCGCACCCTCAAGAGCTGGGGGATGCGGCTGCTGGAAGATCGCAAGCCCGAGGTGCGCTGGCTGGATCCCTTGCCCAGCACCACCAGTTGGGGGCAGGCGACCGTGAGCTTTGAGGCCAGCGACGATATCGCGCTCGGCGACGCTTTCATCGTGGTCAATGGCGTGGAACTCGAATACGCCGGCAACCCCTCCGGCGGGCGCCTCCACAATTACGCCTGGCAATTCGACCCCCTCGACCACCTGGACCCCAATGGCGGCGAGGTGCGGCTGCAGGTGACCGTTTACGACCGCGACAAGGTTTCCGGCCCCAAGGGCGCCTCCACCCCGCCGCTGATCTGGCGCTATCCGGGCGTCGAAAGCCAGTCCCAAGACGCCCTGGCCGCGCTCGATAAGCTCACGGCGCGCATCAAGAGCCGCCAGCAGCTCCTCGCCGCCAGCCCGCAGCGCGCGGACGGTGCCATCGAGCCGCTCATGGACGAGCTCGCCCAGCAGCTTGAAGCCAACCTGGCGCTGCCCGAGGACGTGGCGCGCCTGGTGCGCCAGCTCCAGGGCGAATATCGCGAGGTGCAGCAGCACCTGGAGGCTTCCGGTCCCAGCCAGGAGCTGCAAGAAGCGGAGTCCCGCCAGCTCGCGCGCGATCAGCTCTACCTCGACTTCGTCAAAAAACGGCTCGAAGCCATCCTGCAGATCGTCCGCAGCGCCGAGCTGCAGCAGCGCCTGGAGAAGATGGCCGATGCGCTCGCCTCGGGCGAGGCCCCGGATCCCAAGCAGCTTGAGCAGCTCTTCCAGGACATGCAGAAGCATCTGGAAGGAGCGGAGATGGACCCCTGGCGCAAGAGCGAGATTTTGCAGAAGATGGAACAGGCGCAGCTCTCCAACATGATGGGGGATCGCGAGGCCGCGGCCCAGGCCCTCAAGGAAGCCTCCGATATCATGCGCCAATCGAGCAACGAAGACGCCCCGGCCACGACCGAACTCACCCAGCGCTTCCGCGAGAAGATGGACACCCTCGATCACCTCATCAACGAGCAGAGCCACATCCGCTCCGATCTCCAGAGCAAGCTCAAGGACGCCGCTCGCCCGCCGGAGGCGGACGCGCTGCGCCCCCCGCTCGAGAAAACGCTCCGCGAATTGCGCGCCAGCGCGCCGGCGCGCGAATTCCAGGAGACCCTGGACCGCTACCTCAAGGCCATGAAGGACAACCAGTCTGGGCCCGAGACCCAGGAGATCCTCCAGAGCCTGCAGGGTCCGGAGCATGCCAAGGGCCGGCAACTGATGAGCACCCTCAAGAAGTTCGACATGTTCCTGGAACGCATGGGGCAGCCGGGCTTCACCGCCGCCGCGCGCGGCATGGCCCGATCGCTGCCGCATCCCGACGAGCTCGCGGCGCTCCCCATCTCCACCGAGGCCGATCAGAGCTACCGCCAGTTCCACCGCGCGCTCCAGGCCTCCCCCTACACCGAGGGTTTCCCCCGCGAAATCGGCGAGCGCCAGGAGCGGCTGGCCGGCACGGGCAAGGAGTTCTCCGAGGAGTTCCGCCGCGATTTCGAGATGATCCTGCCCGACCCCGCGCTGTTCAGCCTGGGAGAGCAAGGCGCCTGGCACGCGGAAAACGCCGCCAACATGCTGAAGCAGGCCAATCCTCAGACCGTGATGCAGATGTTCCACGCCTACGGCAAATGGCAGCAGATGCGCAACCGCCTGGCGCAGATCATGGTCCAGCAACAGTCGCAGATGACGATGAACCCGCGGCTCTCCGTGGGCAAGAACGGCAAACTCATGCTGCGGCGCGACCGCGAGGGCGAGCAGGACGGCGAGAACGGCCAGCCGGTCAAGGACATCGAAATCGCGCTGCCCGAGGACTTCAAGAAATCCGAGAACATCGAAAAGCGGCTGCGGCGCGAGCTCCAGGCCATGCCCCCCGAAGGCGAGAATTTCGACATGTTCCGCTCCTACATGATCGACCTGCTGCAATGAGCGCCAACCCCGGCGGAGCGGAGGAAGGCGCCGTCGCCCTCGATTTCAGCAAGCTCGCGGAGCTGGCCCGCGGCGCCGCCGTGCTGCCGGTGGCGGTGCAGGATGCCGCCACCCGCGAGGTGCTGATGATCGCCTACGCCAACCTCCAGGCGGTGGAGGAGTCGCTGCGGCTGCGGCGCGCGGTGTTCTGGAGCACCTCGCGAGGCTGTCTGTGGCTCAAGGGCGAGACCTCGGGCGACATCCTCGACCTCGAAGAGATCCGCGTCAACTGCTACAACAACTCGCTGCTCTACCTGGTGCGCCTGCGCGCTTCCGGCTCCTGCCACACCAAGGATCCCAGCGGCCAGCCGCGCTACGGCTGCTTCTACCGCCGCCTCGACGACGAACTCAAGGCGAGCATGCTGCGCTCTCCTCCTTACAGCGGGCGCTGAAAGGCATGGACGCTTGCGGCGGCGGGGAACGGCCCCCGTCGAAATGTGTGCTGGTGGTCACCACCGGGTTCCCCGCGCATCCCCGCGACCTGCGCGGCATCTTCCTGCTGCGCGGCCTGAAGTATCTGCTGAAAGAGTCCGAGTTTTCCGCCATCGTCGTGGTTCCGCAAAGCGAGGAGCCGGCGCCGTTGTTTGCCGCGCGCGAACCCTGGCAGGACAAGCTCGAAATCGCGCGCTACGCCTACGCTCCGCGCCAGTTGCAGCTCCTCACGCGCGGCTCGATTCCCGCCAATCTGCGCCGCGCTCCCCTGCTGTGGCTCCAGGTGCCCTGGCTGCTCGCGGCGGGAGCGCTGGCCCTGCTGCGCCACGCGCGCCGCGCCCAGATCCTCCATTGCCACTGGCTGGCCAGCGCGCTGCTGCCCGTGCTGCTGCGTCGCTGGCATGGCAAGCCGGTGCTGCTCACCCTGCACGGCAGCGATATCGCCCTCATGAACAGCGGCGTCCTGCGTTGCGTCAACCGCTTCATCCTCGGCCGCTGCGACAAGGTCCTGCCGGTGACCCGCCTGCTGAAGCAAGCGGTGGCTGGGCTGTGCGACTGCGGCGAAGTCGTCCCCGTCGGCGTGGACGCCGAGGTCTTTCATCCCGCCAGTGCGGCGGAAAAACGCGCGTTGCGCCATAGTATAGGGATCGAGGAATCGCGGGTCATCCTGATCTGCGCCGGGATGCTCATCCCCGTGAAAGGTCTCGACCTGCTCATCGAGGCCGCGGCGCTGCTCAAAACCATGGAACTGCCGCCCTTTCTCATCGTGTTGCTGGGCGACGGCATCGAACGCCCGCGCCTCCAGGAATTGGCCGAGAAACGCGGCTGCGCGCACCTGCTGCGCTTCGTCGGCACCATCCCCCCTCACGAGGCCCCCACCTGGACGCGCTGCGCGGATATTGCGCTGTCCACCAGCCATTCGGAGGGGCTCTCCACCGCGCTCTGCGAAGCCGCCGCCTGCGCCCTGCCCATCGTGGCCACCCGCGCCGGTGACACCGGAATGATCGTCGCGGAGGGGGAAAACGGCACTATCCTGGAACAGCGCGATCCCGCGGCCTTGGCTGAACGCTGCGCGTGGCTCATCGCCGACGGCGAGTTGCGCCGCCGCATGGGCGCGCGCGGACGCGAGCTGCTCGTCGAGCGGCGCCTCACCTCCGCGGCCTGCGCCCAGGGCTATCTCGCCGCCTACCGAGAGCTTCTCGCGGAGCGCGCTTCCCGTGCCTGATGTTGCCGTCACAGCGGTTTCCGTGCAGGGCGGACGCTTCAAGAAGCTGCGGCCTTTCATGGGCGCTTTGGCCCTGGCCCTCATGGCCGGCTTCCTCGCGCGCGAGTGCGCTGCGGGCCGGCTCGCGGGCTGGTCGCCGCGCCCCTGGGATATCGCGCTGCTGCTGCCCCTCCTGCCGTTGCTGCCCTTCTTCAAGTTGCTGGCCTGGCAGGTGCTCACCGAGCGCGCGGGCATCGAGCTGCCGCTGGCCGAGACGGCGCAGGCCTGGATCTGGTCCACCGCGGGTCGTTACGTGCCCGGCAAGGTGCTGTTCGTGGCCGGCCGCATCGCCCCCTACGGGCCGGAACCCCGCCGGCTCGCCGTCGCCGGCTATCTCATGATCGTGGAATTCGCCGTCGAGGTCATGTCGGCCACGCTGATCCTGCTGGCCGCGCTCCTGGTCTATCCCGTTCCCAATACCTGGCGCGTTCCGCTCGCCTGCGCCGCGGCGGTCACCGCCGTGATGTTGAGCTTTCCCGCCGTCGTCAATGGCGGCGCGCGCCTGCTGTTGCGGCGCTTCAAGGCGACGGACGCCCCTGAACTCGCCCTGCGCCGCCGCGATTTGCTGGCGGCCTGCGCCCTCACGCTCTGCCATTGGACGGCCTATCTCGCCGCCATCCACCTCGCCACGCGCGGCCTCCGGCCCATGAGCCTTGCCGAAACCATCTACACCGGCGGCTGCCTCTCCGCCGCAAGCCTGGTGGGAACCCTGGCCGTCTTCACCCCCGGCGGCCTCGGCGTCCGCGAGAGCCTGCTCGCCCAATTCCTGCGCCTGCTGCCCGGCGTGGACTTCGCCACGGGCCTGCTCATCGCCTCGATCATCCGGCTGTTGCAATGGGGGGGGTGAACTCGAAGCCTTCCTGCTTTTCATCCTG
>JAHFOS010000012.1 GCA_023261545.1 bacterium | reverse complement strand
CTTAACCCATTCAACAACGGGGACCAAAATACTTAGGTACCAGTTTAAAAATATTTTTACCAGGGGGCTCACCTCATATTTTGCTGACGATGGGCTCTCTCATCTCAAGGCACGCGAGCGCTGGACCACCGTAGACTATTAACCCCCGAAGCGTTCAAGCTGGGCTGTCTACCCCAGAATAAAGAGAATGGAGGGCGATGGCTTTTTAGAACGTTACTGATGGCATGCGACTTGCTTTGGCGCTGGAGATGAGTTGTAAAACTTCATTAGACGGATGCCCGGACACCATGGGGTTAGTGGCCGAAGATCCTGAATATTCGTTTGAGCGATCCTAAACGATGTTCGGCGCTCAAATGTCCGATTTTCGATATCGGTGGAGGCAATAATATAGAAAAAATACAACCGTTCCCGAACTTCCGAAGATCCGAAGGTTGTTTTGCTGCATTCCTACAAACGCTATGACGCATCATCATAGCGTTAACTAAAATTAATTTTTTCAATTTATAGTAGAAAAACCTTCTGAACCTTCGGAAGTTCTGGACGCTACGATAAAAATACAAAAACATTAACTCATCGTTGCGCTTTTAGCATATTTTTTAGAACCGAACGTTTTGTGTGTTGAAAATCTCGATGTTCTAATGTTCGGTGCTAGGCTCACGCTGCTGCATTTTTAATCCATTTATGTAGTCCTGCCACGGATATGCCATAGCGTTGTGCCACGAACACCTTGGTTGACCCGTTTTTCAATAACGCCTCGATCTCCGGCCTATAAGCATCCAGCCTAGACTTGCCTCTACCCTTCGGCCTCCCCAGCTTCATCCCTTGGGCCTTTCTAGCGCGCAATGCTTCTATCGTTCTTTTAGAAATTAAATCGCGCTCTATCTCCGCAGCCATGGAGAACGCCATAGCCACGATTTTGCTTTGAAGGGTACCGTCTAAACCCCAATTACCTTTCACAGCAAATACTTTGACATGCTTCTCCATTGCAATTGACAGAATCTCCATTACCTCCAGCATAGAGCGGCCTAATCGTGATAGCTCGGAGACTATCAGAACTCCATCACGTTGAAGGCTATCTATCACGCCTGCAATCTTACGTTTTCTCCAGTGAAGCTTTCCAGAAACCTTTTCTTCTACAAACTCCACATGGCCTAACTTCTTCTCGTTGGCTAGGCGGAGGATGGAGTCCTTATCCTTCTCAAGATCCTGATCTGTGGTAGATACCCGGAGGTAGGCTATCGTTTGACTTCCCATTTCGTGCTCCTGAAAACGTTATGATCGGACTTTTATTTTCCAGATTCATAACGAGAAAGCAACGATATTCGAGAGTGGAAAGCAGAGCGTGAAAAGGTTCGTTTTCGAGAGAGGGGTGTCTCAGATTGTCATTAGCGGGGGTTGACTTTCATTTTTTTTCGTTTAGACTGGGGTGTACGTGGAGCCGTGCCGAACCCCCCGTTTCGCACGGCAAAAAATCCGCGCCGCATAAGCACATAGCATAGCAGGGGGAGGGCAGTGGAATTCGGCCCCTCCAACAGAGCAGGAGATCTGCTCTGGATCGCCGTTTCGTGGGTGCTATGTCTAGGAATCATTTGTATTGCGCGCGGCTTGCCCGTATTGGGGTTGTGCGTGTCGGATTGAAGGCCGATCTGCTTCTTGAATGCTGGTATTGCGGAGCCGTTTCTCTATGTCTCCGCCTTGGTGGCGGATTGCTCCAGAGGGGGTGGCAATGCCCCGATCAGCACAACAGGCATTACAAGAACATCGACAGCTAGATTTATCAGCCGCGTGAAGGACAGGCATCAATTACTCAAATCACAGCCCAGGACCGTGTTCGGTTTATCTCAACTCTACTATTTTAAAGGTTAACAATGATCCCCCCGATTGGCACTCCTGAATGGACGAAGCATTCCAAGTCAACCAAAGGCCCTTCTGTTAGCGCAAAGCTATCTAGGAAGTTTTTTGATGGGCTTCCGACAGGCGCCTATATCGTAAGCAACAGCTTTATTGATATCCACCACTCAATCTACCAAGGGGAGGTGGTGGCGCTCGCCCTACGTGATTTGCAATGGGATGAAATAAAAAAGGTGGGGGCGAATCAACTGATGTGCGCAGTTTTTAACAACCGGGACGAATACTTGCGCAGAGGGTGGCCTGTATGAGAAAGCTCGCAGGCGCAAGGGAGTGGGCGCGCGCGTGATAGCCCCTACTCGTTCACATCCTTAGCCGTGGCATCGATGGGTGGGCCTTTGGTTGCCAACCGTCTCACGACACCTAGAATCCAATCTTGACATTGGCAGAAGAAATCCCACTAATTCCACAAATCCCCGAGGGGCTTCGAGAGGCCGCCAAGCGAGGGACGCTTGTTCCTTTCATTGGAGCGGGGGCGTCACGTATTGCGGGTTGCCCTGGCTGGTCGGAGTTTGCCGATGGGGCACTGCATCAATTAATTAATTCTGGACAGTTCAGCTATGCAGATTTTGAACAAATAAAACACCTCAGCCCCCGGATAAAGTTATCACTCGCGTCGGCACTTCAAAAGAAACACAACATTCCGATTGATTTTTCTAAAATATTGCATCCAACTGGGCAGATCGACGGCCTCGCTGGCAAACGTCTTTTTGCAAGTCTTTCGCAGCTTGGAAAAACATTTGTGACCACTAACTACGACAAGTGGCTTGATAAAGAACTCATCCCGACAACTTTGTCAGTGGGAACGATAGCTCAAGAAGATCATTATACACCCGGCCGCCCTAGAAAAAATTTTCACAAGATTCAGGATCTAATCCCGTCAAATCTAAATTGTGATAATACGGTTATCCATTTACATGGGTCACTAATCGATCCTGATGGTATGGTTATGACAACCAGAGGCTATATGGAACATTATGCTAACGATAGATACCAGGAAAATGCAAAAAATGAAAATAGAGTTTTGACTTTTCTAGGGCACTTATTTAAAGAGAGAACGGTCCTTTTTGTCGGATATGGGCTGGAAGAGCTCGAGATCCTAGAGTACGTGATTCTAAAGGCGCATCGCGCCCCTGGGGCTCCTTGTCTCGAAAAACACTACATTTTACAAGGATTTTTCTCGCACGAGCGTGTGTTAATGCAGAGCTTGAGGCAATACTACCTCGAACAATGTGGGATTGGGCTCATTCCATTTTCACGGGATCTAAAGGACTGGAATCAGTTGCTAGACGTATTGGAGAAATTCGCGAAGGATATTCCCGCATCGGCACTAATAGTTCTTCAGGAGCTCAAAGAAATGGAGGACTTCTTGGATGGATAACCTTAGTGCCAACCAACGGTCATTCATCGACCTAATGAAAAAAAGTGTGGAGCACGCACGGCGCGGCTTCGAACTTCTTGTTGCTCGACCGAAAGTCGAACTTCTTTTTGATGAAATTCAGAACGCCGGATTATTCGAACCAGAAAATAATCCTATGCCTATTCCGGCTCGGGAAACTGGCTATTTCCACATACCATATTGGCCGGCCTTGAACTATCTGAAAGCCGTCGCTAAACTGGCTGGCGAGAACAACAATAGTGCTCTCGCGCAAAAAATTATGAAAATTGTCAGAACGGTTAGCAACTTTCGCGAGCTGGATGGGCGCATCCGCGACAACTATCACACATTTCAACTATTTTCAGAAATTCTAGGCTTATTGCCGCTGAGTACCATAAGCTTTGAAGATTTAGATCTTATTCCAGTTTGGTTAGAAAGCAAGTTTGATGGTGGAATGATTGGGCGTGCATTAGATCAACACGTAATGCGTAAATTACTAGAGAGTGACTCCCCAGATAATTGGCGCAAAGCTGCGAAAATATTATACCATTGCACGGCCTTAAAGTGGGACGATGCTCCGGAATTGGGGGATGACTGCAAAAAACCCAGAACTGTGGTTGATGACTATTGGTTAAAAGAAATGATTGATCACAATGCGTGCCTGCTGGGCTCTAAAATTGGCGAAGAGGCTGCGGATATTTTTCTGGAACGAATTAGAGAGGTTGTACGCAAGAGCAGTCGTGGTCATTCAATTTGGTTTTATCGCTCTGCCATTGAAGATCACCCACAGAATGGTTCCGGGCATAGGCCAGAACATCGCTTTGTTGAAGGTTTAAGAGATGTGGTGTTGAGTTGGGTTGATCGCGATATCGTTACTGCGCGGGCTTTTGTCAAATCTCTTTTGCTTAACGATATTGTAATAATACGGCGTATCGGTATTTATGTTTTGGACCAACGATGGGATGTTTTGTGCGATATGTATCGGTCTATTCTCAGCCCACAGTTATTCGACTCGGATCATCTCCATGAACTTTTCGGCTTACTATTTAGGCATTTCGACAAGCTAACCGACGAAGAAAAATCAGCAACCATAGATGCGATTCGTAAGATCCCTTGTCCACAACAAGACAATGAGTCGGGTTCTTTGCTAAAATACATTCAACGAAATTGGCTTGCTGCGCTTGACGGCAAGGGCTATGAGCCGGCACAATCCTGGCTCGAGGATCTCCGGTCAGACCAAACACTTGGCCCCTTACCTGAACACCCGGATTTTGACTTCTATACGGAGTCGTTTAGGGGATCCGGTCGTTCTCCTTATCAGACGCAGGAGCTTATACTTTTCGCGGAAGAAAAAACTATTGTCGAAAGACTAAATGCATTCCAACAACTTGATGATTGGGAGGGACCAACGACCCGCGCGCTTGTAGATACACTTGAGGGAGCCATCACAACAGCACCTCAAATATTTCTCCACCTGTTGCCGGAATTTTTGAATGCAAATCCACCGTATCAATATGGGATTATTAACGGTTTCAAGAGCCTTTGGGAGACACCTGACTACAAACAAGCGCAAATTGATTGGGAGCATGCTTGGAATGGCTTGGTGACGTTCATTGAGCAATTGATTAAAAATTATAATTTTTCAAACCGCGAAATTGTTGGTGGCCAAAATTTTGCTCCTAACCACAATTGGATACCATCTGTAATTGCGGAATTGCTTCGAGCGGGGACACAGGATGACAATAAGGCGTATTCGGTCGATCTTCTCCCCCGCGCTTTGCGTATAGTCGTACTCTTGCTTGAACGTACAGATGCCACAGATGAGATTAGTGATGATGCTATGATGCGGGCAATAAACTCATCGAAGGGGAAAATTATTGAAGCCCTCTACAGTCACACTTTGCGAGCATGCCGTGTAAGCGATAAGGTGTCAGGTACCCACACTGAGATATGGGCTGGAATAAAGCCAGCCTTCGATCTCGAACTCAATTCTTGCAAGAACGCCAATTATGACTTCTCAACTTTGGCTGGAGCCTACATCGTAAACCTCTATTACATTGATTGCAAGTGGCTAGCGTCAAATCTTGAAAAAATATTCCCAAGCCAACTTCAAAATAATTTCGCTTGTGCGCTTGAGGGATTAGCATATGCGCCGGCGTCAGAAAAAGTATATTCGATGCTAAGAGAAAGCGGAATACTAGATGTTGCTCTACGCCAGGAGAGCAAAGGTCGCAATGCTCGAGAAAAAGTTATTGAACGGATTGCCCTTGCCTACCTCTGGGGCATCGAAGAACTTGATGCGCCTCGATTTAAATATTTCTTTGAGGCTGGCCATATGAGCGATCTTGAAAGCATTAGCGATTTTTTGTGGAATCAAAAATTATCCAAAGACCAAATCGAAAAAGTTCTCTACTTTTGGGATCGTTGCGTGGCCTGGAGTAATAATCCTGACGAATCTCCAGAGAAACTAATGTCGAAACTGAGTCGCTTGATTTCCTACTTAGATTCCGTGGGAAACAGGGAGCTCGGACTGCTTATTCCTGTTGCGCCCCATATTTGCATTGATTACAATGCCGACAACTTTATTGGAGAACTAAACCGCCTGTCAGATACTAGCCCCGTAGAGATCTGCAAAGTTTTGAACGAAGTTCTAAAAACGTACACTCCATCTTTTGATTACCAGGACAATCTTGTTTTACTACTAAAAAAGATTAGCAAACGTGGCATGCGGATAGAGGCTATAAATATTGCGGAAAAACTTAGTCATCTTCCTGGGATTTTAAAATTCTACAGCGAATTGCTCGCTGAGGCGTAAGTCTCAATTGAAGCAAAATGCCTGTGCGTAATGGTGCTGAGCCATTTTTCTGTCACCCCTCGCTCTCTTCCTTCAAATCCACCCCCTCAATCTCCACCCTCTGCTGCTCCACAATATTTCTCAGCCACATATTCACGAACTCCGCTAGGCTGCTCTGCATCGCTTCATCCACGCTCTCGATCTCTCCATCCTTCCAGGTCACAGCTTCGTCAAATCTGTACATATCCTGATATTGGATAGGGAAGAACTCATCGTTCACCTGGAGCACCACCATATCAGGATCTGGGATCATATCGCCCGAATGGTGTAAATAGTAATGGCTCAAGGCCCATTGAATCCCTGCCTTGCCCTCCCAAATACATTCCAGGTTGAAGGCCATGAACGAGGGGGAGGCATTGTCTAGTTTCAGGTGTTTATCGTTGTCAGTAAGGCTGATCAGGTGATGCAGGATTTTCGTTGATGTTTTGTCGATGGCTTTCATGATTTTGAATATCCATCGAGAGAGCGAACGGCAACGTGTGCCCTTCGCTAGGATTGAAGGCGTTGGGGAGAGTGAGTGATTGGCGGGGAGGGAGGGGGAATGCGAGAGAGGAGGAGGGTAATGTGGGATTGTACGTTTAACCTATGGGGATTCTGGGCGCGGGATAGTGCTAACCGCGCAGAGACCAGGTTTTCTCTTTTCTTTGTCAATCCTACAGTAAAATATAGGCACTAGGGTTCTTCCATATAAAACACCAATGCTAGGTTGTTTCGTAGCCACATCTGAGAGTGTCGCCATCGAACCTCTATTAATCATCAGGGCGCATCAGCGCGTCGTGCCCGTTGCTAGGCCCTTTTGCGTGTGTTCGTGAAGCAACACCTGTTCTACACGTTTTTGTTTCTATTCGTCCTTACTGCAATTATTACATTGCTCGGAGTTACGAATGTCCTAGACATTCGAGATCAATATCTTGCTCCGTTGGTTGGGGCTTTCTTATTGGAGCTCGCTGGAGCCGTAATTGCCCTTTATCGTGGAGCAAGATTTTTCGAGCACGATGAGCCTCTTAGGCGAGCTCCGAACGAGTCAATGCCTTCCGTTGCCAAACTACAGACGGAAACAGTAGCCACGCCTCAATCACCGGCTTCGCCTTCGTCTATTTCCAAGCCACAAATAGAGTCGGCGGTCGCGCCCCTACTGCCAACTCCACCTTCCTCCCCGCCTCCCTCTCCAGCGCTAGCATCTGATCTTGCTAAATACTTCGACTCCCTTGAAGCGTTTAAAGGCCGCTACCATGAGCAGCAAGAGTTGAGACGGGAGACAAACGGAAAGCACATGAATTACATCGGGCATGTGGGATTCGTCAAGTCTAGTGGAGACCAGGTTCAGATAATGCTCCACTCTCCCAAAGGAGTGCTTGAGCGCAATGTGGCCGCGTTCACATCGAAAGAGCATGAGACAGCAGCTTTCGCATTACGTCAAGGAGATATTGTCGAGGCCGCTGGAAAGGTAGATACAGATATGGCATCAACAGTCATACTATACGATGCAACATTTCATCGGCTGGCTGGTGAGTAAGGTTGCCAACCGATTCTGGATAATATCCATTGTTCGTTGGATCGCGCCTTCTCAGCTTTGGCCCTGAACATCTGATAGAGATCCCATAGATTTCTTCCCATAGCTGACAACGGGATACCGCTTCGTAACGGTATCCGATTGTCAGCTATTTCTTTGTGAGGATGGAGATACTTCTATTACTTCCTCCACCAACGAAAACTACCCTACCTTTACGCAATTCTGGAAGATCGACAACTGAGCTGTTATCGAAGGATTTTCCAGACGATCTGTCGATATAACTCCAAGAGAGATACAGGCAACGACTTCCGACTACTTCAGCGGTGCCGGTCCCAGTGATATATCCATAGGCGTTCGAGAATGCGTCGTAATCAGCTTTCGTAAACAACCCGGGCACCACCGTCCTCCCAGAGGAAAGCGTAAAATCGTATTTTCCAGTTCCCGAGTTAGATGTAAAAACTATTTCTCCTGTGGTGCTTTTATAGTCTGGGTTTGATGTGATGTTTTTGATCGTCCACGTACCTTGCAGTGCCGTACTCACTTCCACAGCTATCTCTTCATCCAGGGCTGTTTGCAGGTTATCAGACTTGATCTCTCCCTTCCCTGTGCTAACTACAATATTGGCAGCCAGAACTTTCGTTGTTGTATCAACCACAGCTAGTTGATCCCCAGCTTTCGCTAATCCAGAAGCGCTAAACACGACGTTGCTGGCAAGATACTGGGTAGTGCTTGATCCCGCAGTACCAGAGGTCGAAGCCGTAGAGCTTGAGCTTGTAGATGCTCCGCCGCCGCCTCCACCGCAAGCGAGTGAAAGAGCGAGTAAAACGAAAAGCGATATATAACGGTACATGACAATCCCCCTAAAAGTTGTTGTGAATGAAATTTTTCTATGCGCTAGGAGCCGTTGACTCCTTGTTGATGTGTTCTCTAATCTTTTTGACATGCCAGTAAACGTGTTCTTGTGGATTCTGCCCTTCCATCAAATGACAGGCATAATGTTCTCGCTCCGTGTCATCCAGGTATTCAAGAATCACACGCAACGATGCTTGGTATTGATCCATTTGTATATAAAGTTATGCGAACCTGAACGGATAACATCAGATATATTTTCATTCGTAGATAGAGGAAGGCACGGCGGGCGACTCACTCTTGCATGGTGATTGCCTTAGCATTACTTCCGTCCCATTCAACGATAACAGTAATATTTTTCTTAATCTCTGCGTTGAAAGCGTTTTTACCTTTTACAAGGCCAACAACACGATAAGTTCCGGGTGCCATGGTGTCTACATTGCCGATAATCCGTGGTGAGTTCTCGAATCCCCCGAAATTGAACACGCCCTCCGTATTCCCACGTATATTAGAAGCGAGATATCGCTCAGCGGTATCAACAATACTTTGCAAAGCAGCTTTTGTTTCGAGCTCCTTGGCTTTGGCCCGTGCTCCATCAATTTCACTCGCTGCTATTTTAACTAATCCCTGTGCAGATGATTTATCTGATAAAATATCATCACATGCTTTGACTAGGTTTCTTGGAACGTACCCACCCTTCGCATTAACATATTCCCTGTACCTCATTGCATCCTGGTATGATTCGTATGCCTCCTTGGATATGTCGGAGACATCGCTGTCGTTCACATTATCTTTAATCCAATTATGCGATTCCTCATACTTCCCTTGTTGCTTGAATTCTTTCACTTTTCCAAGTACAGCTTCTCGCAACATTGATTTTAGTTCTGGCGACGAGTGGTTGCCCGTTTCCTTTAACGCGCTAACAGCCTCGTCGTATTTTCCATTTTTGATTAGCCCAGGGACCGTCCACTTGTGAACGATGCCTCCAGCGTTTTCTTTAATTGAAACTATAGGTCCAATTACTCCATAGCAGCCAGTGACGAAACATGCGGCGGCAATGGTTTTCTTCCTGGATTGAAGGGCGCCCAGACTCGCGCTATTCACACTTATTCTGCCTACAATAACGAGCGCGCCAATTGCGAATAGAACCAACGATATCGGCCCAACGATGGCAGGATGTTGGTAGCCCATATACCAAAAAACAGCAGCAGCAATGGCGGTAGCTCCGATTAACATATCTACTGCGGTTGGTTCTTTCTTGGCCATGCCACACCTCCACTTATTATTGGTTACAGTTCAACACCTTCAGTATCCTTGGCCCAGACGTCGAGATTTCTCTTGTAGTTTCCGAACATGATTCGCAGATATGCCTTATTGGGCCTACCAAGAAATCTGTCGTCAAATCTGATGCTGTTTCCGAAAACCTCCTGGAATCTTTCTTTCAGGCCAACAATTTTGATAATATCATCAGGGCCTTCGTACATCGAAGCATCTACACCCAGCAACGCTCTTTCTTTTTGGTCCGACAGCTTCGTTATTGCTACCGAGACGAACCCGAGCGTTCCATCCTCGTATCTAAATATCCGTGCGAGGAAGCGAATATCTCTAGGTATATCCTTAATCAGCCCATTGAATGCCTCGATGCTTTTATCTGAGTCCACCTTTGCAAGCCCAGTGACAACAAAGCCCTGTAGCAGCCTGCCCTCAGCATCGAACACGCGATAGCGCTTTCCTTTGTCGTTTACTGCTTCGTAGATGTGAGGCTTGCCACGAAAGAACTGAGATAGTAGGTCAAAGGCTTTCTGTTCTACATCGGTGGCTGGCTGTAATCCACCAGATTCAGTGCTTACTTTTTCCGGAACTGAATCTTTCTCTACGCTTTTCTTTTCAGGAGTAGGCTGTGCAACTGTGGATTCATGACTGTAATTTTTCCAAACAAAATATGCAGCAATGAGAGCAATTATGACGAATCCCAGCCTCGGGTTTCCCTTGGGCGTCTCGTTTTCTGTTGACGAATTTTCTCCGTGCTTGTCCATTGTGCCTCCGGATAATCCAATAGGGGCACCATCTCCATCACATCCCCGCGGGAGCTGATACACCCTTGTGAAGTGACTTCAACGATGGTGCCCCCTTTCGGAGGCACCGATCAAAGGAAGTCCGCTTCACGTATCCAAAAAAGTATCAGCTTTTGCGGGGATACGGAGCTTCCCTGTCGGAAAACCCTGAAAACTATTGTTTTTAGACCAGTATCAGCTAGTCCACGCTCCTATTAGCGATTTCGATAACTTCGATTTTATAGGCTTCGGACTCCACGCAACGGCCCACTCTAACTGCTTGATCTTCCGTCGCCTGGCGTTGCAGGAAGATATCTACATGAAACTATCCAAGCTCTTCACTGAACTCCCGCCTGTCCAGGCGCCCACCCGTCCAGAATTCCTGACGGTAGCCGATCTAATCCAAAGGTTGAAATCCCGGCCTCCTACCATGGCTGAATCACGATTGATTGACGGATTCCTTGACGAGATGCTCGAGGTTTTGAAGGAGGGGACGGAGGTAAGGTTGAGCCAATATGTCGTCTCCTCTATGGGAACCGGAGATAACCTAAACACCGTGCTCTATCTCCGCCCTTATTGATTGAAACGCATTTAAACGCTTGTTATGCGATACCTCCGCTGTTCATGACGGATAGCTCGCATGAAGCTCAAGGTATCGAATACACAGCGCTATAAGCGATTTTAGCGATAAAAAAAGCCTGGCTCACATCGCTGCAAGCCAGGCTTTTAGAAAATTGACAGTTCTTAGGCGACCTTCTCAGCTAATTTGCGGAGAACACGGCTCCCTAGGGATCTCGTATTGTCCGTTCCCATCATGGGAATGTTGTGCGCCTCAGCGATCTTGAGGAGGACGGGCCTTGCTGCTACCCGATCCTTCTTCCCATCGCTGGCAATAAGGTAAACAGCGATGGCTTTTGATCCGTTGGCCCGCATGATCTCGAAGTTCTGCTCTCCTACCTGGGTAGCGATGCTTTCGGGGACCTGCTTTTTGCGCTTGGCTGGCTTTTTCTCACTCGCTGGCTTCTCAGTGGCGCCCTCCACGCCTGCATCGTTCTGGGACTCGCTAGAAGCCTCACCTGTGGATTCCTCGGTCGTTTCTTCTCCCGTGGCCATGCCTTCTGCGCGGAGCTGCTTCTTGGCCTCGGCAACGGCCTTCTTGACCTCGTTGACGGTGACATCGATCTCGTGTTCCCGCAGGATTTCGAGAACCTTGCTCCGGCCAATGCCAGGGTTTTCCCTAACCATCTCCAGTATTGTTTCGAACGTTTCTGTTTTCATGGAAAGTCTCCAGTAAAGGGGTGATTTCCATAAATTATCCGTCAACGCGGAGGCAAGGCACCGGGCAATTTACTGGATTCTTGGGCTGTTGAGTGCAACTATCGCGGGGAAATGCACGGGCTGTCCCACCCCTGAGACACCACTAAGGCAGCGTCCCCCCGATCCTCGACATGGTGGGCGAGGAACTACGGGAACTAGCAAAGATTAAGGATGTATCCGCTTCAATGGGAGAGTACGATCAACTACGTCTTTCCACCACTAAAATACACGCCGCTCGTAAAGGCATGATGCGCTGTGACAATGCAATATACCCCAGAGAACACTTCCCAACGTCGCCCGAAATTCCCTGAATTTACTCAAGATCGCCCAATATTATTCGATACTGCCCGAAGCCTCCGAGATCAATCAGACTTCAAACCGACTGAAACGGTAAATATGCAAAATTACAAGTGCTATATTGCATATTCAAAATCAACGAGATATCGCTAACGCTTCCTATATCCCGTGAGCCATGTGAGGCACGCACTCTAACCAACTGAGCTAAACGCCCGGCGCTCTTAAGGCCCCACGTTATAATGACTTATTAGAAATCAAGCGCCTGGATCGGGGGAATGAGAAGTCCCGCCGGCTGCTACAGGCTGTGCAAGGTCAGCCCGAAGAGCGTGACGAAATAGACGAGCGCGGCGCTGTCCGCGGGGCAGGAGCCGATGAGGCCGGGCAGGCCGAAAGGCTGTTGCCAGGCAAGTTTCCAGAGGTTGTCTTCCGCGGTCAGCTTCAACTGCGCCGTGCCCTTCCAGCTTGCCCCCTGGGTCTTGAGGCGCGAGAAGGCCGGGAACATGGCCGGGTCCACGGTCTGGCCTTTGAGGACCAAGGCCTGGATCAAAGACAGCGATGAAGCGTAGTAGGCCTGCTCCTGGCTGCCCTCCTGGGGGTACTCCACTTCAAGGAGCTGGCTGGCGGAGCGCTCTGCCATTTTGCCCATGGGGTCGCGCAGGGGGTGGATGATGGGGCAGAAGGCCACCAGCCCTTTTTCTTCGCGAAGGCTCAGGGAGCTGCCTTGCCACAGGATGTGTGTGAAGTTGGCGTCGCCGTCTTTTTCGTGGGCGACTTGCGCGATGGGGCGCAGCAGATTTTCGAGCTCGCCCGTGAACTTGCTGAGGTCGGAGGGGCGCAGGTAGATGATGGGCGCTGGGGAATGTGGCGCCCAACTGAAGCTCAGGCTGTTGCCCGCGCTTTGCAAAAGCCGCGCGTAGGCCGGGGCCTTGGCGGCCTCCAGGGGCGAGAACTGCGCGAGCAGGCGCCGCCAGTCGGATTCCCCGAGTTGCGGCAGGCGCAGCCCGCCGCGGAACTCGGCCCCGGCCTGGACGGGGAAAGCGTCCTTGGGGCCGGGCTTGGCGAAACGCGTGAAGGCGCCGCCCGCTTTCTTGAAGCGTGCCTCCCCGCCCAGGAAAAATTTATCGAGGGAACCGGAGGTCCAGAGCGCCAGGCTTTCCAGGTTGTGCAAGCCGAGATCGCTGAGCCGCTTGGCGCTGGTGGGATCCACGGTCTGCAAAATCGGCAGGTAATATTCAAGGGCGCGCGCGGGGCGCGCATAGACGACGAGGTCGTCCATGCCGCCGCCCCAGGCCTTTTCCAATCCCGCCCAGTCAAGCCCGGAGCCGGGACCGGAGGTCGCATACTGGAAGTCCTTGTCCCCCGAGAGCGCGAACGAGTAATCCTCGGCGCCTACCTCCAAGCGAATGCGCATGAGGAGAAACGGCACCGTTTCGACGAGCACATCCTTGGTTCCTTCGGAGCGCTTGAAGGCCTTCGCCATCCAGCTCATGTCCTGGCCGCTGCGCACTTGCAGGACCGCGATGAATAGGTTTTTGAGCCGCGCGAGCACATCTTCTTTATCACTGTGGTGCCGGCCGCGGATCACCAAGGTTGGCGCGGGGATGACTTTTTTATCAAAAGGTTCGAGCACCAGGATTTCCACGGGCCCGCCCGCGCGCTCCAGGAACGCGCGCAACTCGCGACCCATCGCGTCGGCGGGCAGCAGGGCCGGCAGCAGGCCGGCCTTGAGCCGCGCCTGCTGCTCGGGACTCATGGCGGCGCCGATTTCCCAGGGCAAGGGCAGGCGCACATAGGCGAGCAGGGGCTCCTTGCTGCGCGCGGCCAGCGGCTCGAAGCCGGCGGCATGGGCGGAGACCAGCAGGGCGGAAATAAATGCAAAGATGCGGAGGTTCATGGGCCGGGCCTTGAAAGTAGCCGAGAGTCGCAAATTTGCGAAGTTTTTGCCCAAAACTCGGCGAAAAGAGATCTCGCCGTCATTCCCGCTGCGATTCCAGCTCCCGGGGCAGCTCCATGTTGGTGTAAACGTTCTGGATATCGTCGTGGTCGTCAATGGCCTCCATGAGGCTCAGCACCTTGCGGGCCGTTTCGGCGTCCACGGCCACCGTGGTGTCGGCGGTAAAGGTGAGCTGGGCGCTCTTGGGCTCCAGGTTTTGTTTTTTGAGGCTCCCCAATACCTTCTCGAAGCTGTCGGGCGGAGTCAGCACCTCGACGGAGCCGTCCGCCACCACGAGGTCGTCGGCTCCGGCTTCGAGGACGAGCGCCATCCAATCGTCCTCGTTGCGGCCGGCGGCATCCAGGACCATGAGGCCGCGGCGCTTGAACATCCAACCCACGCAGCCGATCTCGCCGAGGCTGCCGCCGCCCTTCTCGAAAATCTTGCGGATCTCAGGGGTGGTGCGGTTGCGGTTGTCGGTGAGCGCCTCGATGAGCAGGGCGACTCCCCCCTGAGCGTAACCCTCGTAGGTGAGCTCGATGTAGGCCGCTGTTTCACCGGTCCCGGCGCCCTTCTTGATGGCGCGCTCGATGCTGTCCTTGGCCATATTGTAGGAGCGCGCCTTCTCCACGGCCATGCGCAGCGCGGGATTCATGTCCAGGTAGGGCCCGCCCTTTTTCGCCGCCACGGCGATGAGCTTGGCCATCTTGGTGAACTGGCTCCCGCGCCTGGAGTCCACCGCATCCTTGCGGTGCTTGATATTGGACCACCTGCTGTGGCCGGACATGCTCTGAGGCCGGAGGGGGGAGCGGGACCCGCGCCTCGCTACAGGGAATAAACCTTGAGCACCTGTCCCAGCTTCAAGTCGCTGGTCTTGAGCTGATTGTCCCCGCGCAGCTTATCAATCTTTTTCTGCAGATCGCCTTTGCCGTAAACTTTGCGGGCGATCACGGTCAGGCTGTCACCTTTTTTGACGACGTATTCGGAGCTTTTGGATCTGTCACCGAGGGCGGGCTTCTTCTCGAAGGCGGACTCGGTGCGCACCGTTCCCGAGCCCACGGGCAGGGCGCGGGCGGATTCAGTCTCCGGGACCGGAAGCGCCGGCAGTTCGTGCACGGCGGGATCTAAATCATCGTGGGCGCCGCCAGTTGCCGCCACCGCGCCGACCGGTTTGCGGAGGGGCTGCGCGGCGACAGGTTGCGCCGCCGGCTGCGCCGAAGGAGCCGAGGCCGCCGTGCTGGAACCGGGGAGCGCCGCAACGCGGCCAGCCCCGAAATCCGCCAGCATGAACATGATGGACGGGATCAGCAGGATACCCAGGGCCGCCGCGACGAAGCCGACGCGGATCACCTTGCGGCTTTCCTGCAGCCCCGCCTTGATAAGCCAGCCATCCTGGCGCACCTCGCGGATCTGGCGGTCGTGCTCCTCGAAGCTGCTCTTCACCAGGTGGATTTCGCTGTACACCTTCTGATGGCGCTCCTGATGTTCAAGGCGGAGCTTCTGGGCCTCTTCGCGCAGGGCCAACAGTTCCTTGCCCAGCAGTTCGGCGGCGGCCAGGTCCTCCTGGCGCAGGAGCGCGATTTCCTGGCGTTGGCGTTCCAGGTTCGCGCGCAGCTCGCCGGACGAGACCTCCTGCCTCCCGGTGGTTTCGGCAAAGCCGCGCTCAAGTTGCAACAGCCGGCCGTTGGCGTTCTCATAGCCCTCTTTGCTGGCGGAGAGCTCGCGGTAGAAGTCGCCGCGCAGTTCACTCTTGGTCGCTTCCAACCCCGAAGCCAGATCGGCGATGCCCTGCTGCAGGGATTCGAAACGACCCGTGAGCTCCCCGAGGTACGTTTGGGAAACACCGAAAGCCGAGCGCGCCTCATCGAGCTGGGCCGCCACCTGCTCCTGGTGCTCGCGCAAAGGGGATATTTCCGCGACCGCCTGCCGCAGTTCGCCCGCCTCACGGGTCCAGATCCCCGTGGTTTCATCCAGGCTGGCCTTGGACTCGGCGCGCAGACTTTCGAGCTGCTGACGCAGGGGCGCGATTTCCTGAGAGACCGCGCGCAGTTCGTGGGCATTCTGGCGGGTCGTGTGCTGGACCTCCGCGATTTCCTTCATCCAGAACTGGCCCAGCTTGTCCATGCGCGCGCGCAGGTCGGCCACCGCCTGGTACTGGGCCTCGCGAAATTCCGGGGCTTCCACCGCCTTGCGCAGGGATCCCGATTCCTCCGCCCACAGTTGCGTCAGCGAATCAATCTCCTTGCGGATTCCGGCCAGTTCCTGCTCCTGGGTTTCGCGCAATACGGGAATCTCGGAAATGGCCCGGCGCAAGGCGTCGGTTTCGGCGGACTCGTTCGCCACGATCTGGGCGAACCGGCCTTCGAGCTCCGCCAATCTGGCGTCGAACGAATCGCGAAGAGCAGAAATCTCCGCGGCGCTGGCCGCCGGCAGCGCGGGCGCGGCCGCGGCACGGGCCGCCAGCTCCATTTTTTGCCCTTCCGCCAACGCCCTGAGCTCGTTGAGCCCGGACCACAGCTCCTCGGCCTGGGCGGCCCAGGCGGAAACAGCCCCTTCGAGTTGGGCCTGAACGCCCTCCGCGCCGCTGGCCCGGGGTCCGCTCCCCAGCTTTTCCAGTTGGCGGGCCAGGGTCATCCAGCGCTCGTCCTTGTCTTTGTTCCAGCCTTCCAGGCGGGCGACCTCCCCGATGAGTTCCTGGCGCAACGCGGCGCCACGAGCCTGAATCTCAGCGGCCAGCTTTTGCTCAAGCTGACCATAGCCGCTGACGGCCTGCTCCTGGAAGGCCTTGATCTCGGCCCCCAGCGTGGCGAGGCGCGCCTCAAGCTGGCCGGTCTGGTCGAGGTCCGCTCCCACAGCCTCAAAGGCGCGCTCGCTCTGGGCCAGCACCTTCAGGAGTTCGCCTTCGAGGCGCTGCTGGGCCGAAGTGAGCTCCGCGCAGGCGCTTTCAAGTCGCGCCACGCGCTCGGAGGGAACCCCGGCCGGGGCGTTTTCGAGCCGCTGGCGCAACTGCCCCAGCCCCGATCCCAGGCGATCCAGTTTGGCGCTGAGCTGCCGGACCAGGTTCAAGGCCGCGGCGGGAGAATCGGGGGTTTCTACGGAGGGGGAGGGTTCGGCGGCGTCGCTCATGGGCGTAACACGAAACAGGGTGATACCACACTGTACAGGACCCATAGATATGTCAAATATTTCATTGACAAATCACCAACAACAAAAACCCCGTCTTTATTGGCTGGAAAAAGGTTCGCCCATAGACGCGCTTTCCGCGATATCCAGCGACCGGCGCCAGAGTCTCCAATTTGGCAAAAACCGGTGGACGAGGCGCTCGGGTGAAGAGTTGCGGCGCGCGCAGCGGTCCTTCATCGCACCGGAGAGGTCCGGCATCGGGGCTTCAGCCGCGATTTTTTGTTTGACGAGCGCGGACATATATCTAAAATATATCCAGAATCCGTCCTATCATGTCCGTCGTCGTCAACCAGTGGGGCACAAGCTTAGGTGTCCGCATTCCCGCTCACATGGCCCGAAGCATCAACCTCAAACCTGGGGACAAACTGGACGTTCTTCCCGACAAGCAGGGAAACATCCTCCTGCGCAGGGCCGTTCGCCAGCACAAATCTCTGCGCGAGCTTTTGAAATCGGTGAAGCCGGGGCACCAGGAAAAACTGGCGTGGGAAGACGGCCCCGTGGGTCAGGAAATCCTTTGAGCGGAGGTGAGCCTCCCGAACGGGGGGAGGTCATTTGGCTGGATTTCAACCCCACCAAGGGACACGAGCAGGCCGGGCATCGCCCCGCCCTGGTGGTTGCCGCGAAAAGCTTCAATGCCAGCATGGGGATCTGCTGGGTCTGTCCCATCACCTCCACGCCTAGCCGGTACGATTATGACCTGAAGTTCACGGGCAACCGCATCAGCGGCACGGTGCGCTGCGCCCAACTGCGGGCCATAGATTGGAAGGCGCGCGGGTTTGAGAAAGCCGACCGTATCTCTGAAGAACTCATGGAACAGGTCCTGGGCGTGCTCATCGTCATCGTGGAGGGATAAACGGCGCAGGCCTGCGCCGTGGCAGGAATGCTGCCCATCCCCAGGCCGAAACGCCGTTACGGATGAAAGTTTTATCCCGGCTGGCGCCTCAGTGATGAAACAGCCGCACCCCCGTGTGGATCATCACCATGCCGTACTCGTCTCCGGCGCGGGTCACCTCCTCGTCGCGCAGCGAGCCGCCGGTGTGGGCGATGTAGCGCACACCGTGGCGCGCCGCGTGGTCCACGTTGTCGCGAAAGGGCAGAAAAGCGTCACTGGCGAAGCTCACGTCCCGCAAGCGTCCGAGCCAGCCGGCTTTTTCTTCCGCGCTGAGGGGCGGGGCGGCACCGTCAAGCTGGGCGGCGAACTCGCGCGCCTCCATCTCGGTCATGTCGCCCTCGACGTAGCGCTGGCTCCAATTGATGCGCTCCTGGCGCTTCACCTCCTTCTTGAATTGCAGGCCGAGCACCTTGTCGTGCTGGCGCAGGAACCACAGGTCGGCCTTGCGGCCCGCCAGCTTGGTGCAGTCCACGCGCGACTGCTGGCCGGCGCCGACGCCGATCATCTGGCCGTCCCGGGCGTAGCCGGTGGAGTTGGACTGCGTGTATTTGAGGGTGATAAGCCCCACGAGCAGGTCGCGAACGGCGGATTCGGGCAGCTCGCGGTTCTGGCTCACGCGCGGTTCGAGGTGCGCGCGCGTGATTTTGAGGTTGTTGCGCGCTTGACGCAGGCGCACGCCGTAAACCTCGCGTTCCTCCTCGGTGGGCGGCTCATAGCCGGGGTCGGCCTCCAGCACGATGAACTCGCCTTTCTTTTTGGCCTTGAGGGCCTCCAGGGCCGCGGGCTCGTAGCCCGGGGCGATGACGCCGTCTGAAACTACCAAGGCAAGGATGCGCGCCGTGGCCTCGTCCACGACGTCGCTCAGCGCGATGAAGTCGCCGAAAGAGCTGGCGGGATCGGCCCCGCGGGCGCGCAGATAGGCGCAGGCCAGCGGTGATAGTTCGGAACCCGCAAAACCGTAGCCGCGCAGCAGTTTCTCCGAAAGCGGCACGCTCACCGCGGCCCCGGCAGGCGAGACGTGCTTGAACGAGGCGGCGGCGGGAAGCCCCACGGCTTCGCGCAGCTCGCGCACGAGCTGCCAACTATTGAGGGCGTCCATGAGGTTGATGGTCCCCACGCGGCCGTTCAGCACCTTGAAGGGCGGCCGCCCAGGGAAGGTGTAGCTCGCGGAGGCCTGGTGCGGGTTGAACCCGTATTTGAGAGGAAAGGTGGTGCTGGGCATGGCGGGAGAATAGGGGGCGGGATCTCCGCTCAAGCCGACCCCGAGTTCGAAGCGGCGGGTGCGGTTGTGGTCAGCCGAGTCGCAGGTATTCCGCAAAGCATTTTTCGAGCTTTTCCTTCTCCGCCGCGGCGAACATTTTATTCATCCAAGACCGAAGATACGCCATGTCCAGGCGGTCTTTTTGGTCCCACAGGATGCCCTTGATATCGCGGAAGTCCTTCTCCCTGCCGAAGGCCGTTTTGAGCAGGATGAGGTCCTCCGCGCTGGTCACGCGGATGGTGCCACCGGCGAAGGGCAGCGGCCGGGCACGCGCCAAGACGCTGTCCTGAAGGGGAAGCGCTGGGGTGAACACTTCCAGCCTGATCCCCCGACGCTCCAGAACCAGGAGATGATCCCGTTGCAAATGCTCGACTGCTTTGGCGTCCTCCAGGGGCAGAAGCTGCTCGCCGCTGCAAAGCAAGAACCCTTGCTCGCGCAGGCGATCCATGAACGGCGGGATTTTCACCGCCGGGATCGCCACCAGAACGTCCAGATCCTGCGTGGCACGCACGGCGCCCCAGTAGTTATTGGCCACCGCGCCGCCAACAGCGTAGGGAATGCCCTGGGCCTCCAAAACCCCCGCGACCAGCAACACGAGCTGGACAAGATCCGTGGGAACGGGACCGCGGTCAGTCGCGCCGGACATTCTTCCACCAGGGCTGCGGGCGGGGTTCCAGCTTCTCGCCGATACGCAGGCGGCGCAGGCGTTCCTCCGGGGAGAGGCCGACCCAGGTCGCGGAGACCATCTTCAAGATGGATTGAAAGGCCGCCATGCGCTCCTCTGGCCCTAAGTCAGCCGAAAGCCGCGCCTCCTCAATAATGGAGTCGCGCTCGCTTTTTACGGGGAATCCCGGCAACATGGCATGGTCTCCTGGGGTTATTATACCTCATTAGAGAAAGTGTCCCTATTAGCGGCCAGAGTTTGGACGGCGCGGGGGAGCATGGGGGAGCTCGAAAAAATGGTGCAATCAAAAAATGAAAAGGGATGTCACGGTCGCTCCTAGCCCTGGCACCGGCTTGACCGCAAGACGGGTGGGGAATACTCGCGGGTGCTGCCATGGACACGGTTTTCATCGCCTGCGCGGTGCTCGGGGGCTTGCTTTTCTTCATCAACCTCGTGCTGCAGTTCCTCGCGGGCTCGCACGCGGAATTCGGCGTCGCCGAGGCGCACGCGGGCACTCCAGACGTGGGGTTCAAAATCCTCTCCTTCCAGGGGCTCACCGCTTTTTTCATGATGTTCGGGCTGGTGGGATTGGCTCTGCTGCGCCAGAGCGGAGCCCCTTCCGGGCTGGCGGTGCTGGGCGGAGGAGCCGCGGGCGTCGGTGCCGTGTGGGTGATCGGCCGGATCTTCACCTCCATGAAGCGGCTGCATTCCAGCGGTACCCTCGATCTCGGCAAGGCCGTGGGGCAAACGGCCACGGTGTACCTCAATATCCCCCCGGGTGGAATTGGCAAGGTGCAGGTCGTGGTCCAGGAGCAGCTCCAAATCTTCGATGCCCGCAGCGACGCCGCCCAATTGCTCAAGACCGGCGCGAACGTGCGCGTGCTGCGCGCCGAAAACACGGGGATGCTCGTGGTCGAGCCGCTGGCGCACCCATCGTGAATTAAGCAAGGAAGAAACCCATGTTCAATTTCTGGATGCTCGCGGTGGTGGCGGCGGCGATACTCATCGTCTCCACCGTCCTGTTCATGGCCTCGCGCTACAGGCGTTGTCCCTCGGACATGATCCTGGTCGTCTATGGCAGGGTCGGGGACGGCAGGTCGGCCAACTGCATCCACGGAGGCGGCACCATGGTGTGGCCGCTCATTCAGGATTACGCCTACCTGCGGCTCACGCCGCTCTCCATCAACATCCCGCTGCAGAACGCGCTCTCGCTGCAGAACATCCGCATCAACGTGCCCAGCATCTTCACCGTGGGCATCAGCACCCAGCCGGCCATCATGAGCAACGCCGCCGAGCGCCTGCTGGGCCTGAGCGCCAAGCAGATCGAGGACATGGCGCGCGAAATCATCTTCGGGCAGCTCCGGCTCACCGTGGCCTCGCTCACCATCGAGCAGATCAACCAGGATCGCGAGAGCTTCCTGGAGTCCATCCGCAAGAACGTCGAGCCCGAGCTCAACAAGATCGGGCTCTACCTCATCAACGTCAACATCACGGACATCACCGACGAGTCGGACTACATCGCGAGCATCGGCAAGAAGGCCTCCTCCGAGGCCATCAACCGCGCCAAGAAGGACGTGGCCGAGCAGGAGAAACTCGGCGCCATCGGCGAGGCCGAGGCCAACCGCGAGCGCGCCATCCGCGTGGCCGAGAACGCCGCCCAGTCGGAGAAGGGCAGGAAAGCCGCCGAGGCCGACCAGCGCATCTTCGTGCAACAGCAGGAGACTCAGGCCGCCATCGGCGAGGCCAATGCCCATCGCGAGAAAGCCATCCGCGTGGCCGAAAACCTGGCCCAGGCAGAGAAGGGCCGCAAGGCCGCCGAAGCCGACCAGCGCATCTTCGTCCAGGGCAAGGAGGCGGACGCCGTAGGGGGCGAGAACACGTCCAAGGCGCGCATCGCCGCCACCAACGCCGAGCTCGCCGAACAGCAGGCCGCGGCGCGCCAGCGCGGAGAGGTGGCCCAGCGCATGGCCGAGGTGGAAATCCAGCGCGCCCAGGCGCGCGCCGAGCAGGAGCGGCTCACGGCGGCTGAAGTCGTGCGCCAGGAGATCGACCGCCGCAAAGTAGAGATTGCCGCCGACGCTGAGGCGGAAAAACTGCGCCGCGAGGCCAGGGGCCAGGCGGATGCCATCCTCGCGAAGTACCAGGCCGAAGCCACCGGCATCCGCCAAGTCCTCGAAGGCAAGGCCGCGGGCTACAGCGCGCTGGTGGAAAGCTGCGGCGGCGACGCCCGCGCGGCCGGTACACTGCTGCTCATCGAGAAGCTCGAAGCCATCGTCGCCCGCCAGGTGGAGGCCATCCAGCACCTCAAAATAGACAAAATCACCGTATGGGACTCGGGAAACGGCGGCCAGAAAGGTTCTTCCACCGCGGGTTTCCTCTCAGGGCTTATCCAATCGCTGCCGCCGATCCACGACCTCGCCAAGATGGCGGGAGTGGAGCTGCCCGAGTATTTAGGAAAGGTCGCGGAAGCTCAGAAAAAAGCCCAAGAGGGAGATAAGAAGTCAGGTTGAGAGGGCGCCGACCGTCACGACGGCCAATAAAGCGGGGACGGCAGCTACTCCAGCTTCAACGCCAGGAAAAGCTGCGCGCCGCGGCGGTCCACGAGGATCAGCAGCCGCTGGTCGGCTTTTTTGAGCACCGCCTTGAAGTCGCGCGGGGTTTTGATCCTGACGCCGCCGGCCTCCAGGATGACGTCGCCTGCGCGGAAGCCCGCGCGCATGGCCAGGCTGCCCGGAGCCACACCCGTGACCACCACGCCCTCGCGCACCGTCAGGTTGTAGGCGCGCATGTGCTCCTCGCGCAGGGCCTCGATTTCAAGACCGGAGGCTATTTTTTCGCCTTTTTCAGGTTTTTCGGCCATGCCGGAGGGTTCTCCTTCCTGCTCGCGTTCGCCGACCTGAACCTTCATGATTCTGCGCTCGCCATCGCGCAACACGGTGAAGTCGTAGCTTTTGCCGGGATTGAGCTGGGCCACCGCGTTGCGCAGGTGGTTCGTGTCTTTCACCTTCTTGCCGTCCACTTCGAGGATGACGTCGCGCGCTTCCAGGCCCGCCTTGGCGGCCGGGGAGTCCTCCATGACCTTGATCACCAGCGCCCCCGTCTTCTCCTGGAGTTTCAGGGCCTCCCGGAGGTTGTCGTCAACGTCCTGCAGGTGCACGCCGAGGAAGCCGCGGTGGACCTTGCCTCCGGCGAGCAGATCCTCCATGATGCGGCGCGCCATGTCAATGGGGATGGCGAAGCCTACGCCCTGGCTGCCGCCGGACTCGCTGGCGATGGCGGCGTTGATGCCCACCACCTCCCCGCGCAGGTTCAGGAGCGCCCCGCCGCTATTGCCGGGGTTGATGGCGGCGTCGGTCTGTATGAAGTTCTCGAAAAGGTTGAGGTGCGCCTGGCGGCCCTTGGCGCTCACGATGCCCAGGGTCACGGTGTTGGAGTAGCCGAAGGGACTGCCGATGGCCACGACGAATTCTCCGATGCGCAGGTTCTCGGATTGGCCGAGCAGGGCCACGGGCAGGTCTTTCGGGGGGTCCTTGATGCGGATCAAGGCCACATCCGAGGGTTCGTCGCCGCCCACGATCTCCGCCGGGAAGCTGCGCTCGTCGGCCAGGGTGACCTCGATTTCATCCATGCCTCCCACCACGTGGTAATCGGTGAGGACGTAACCCTCGCGGCTCACGATGACGCCCGAGCCCAGCCCTTGCTGGCGGAACTCGCGCGGGGCCTTCTTGCGCCCGGGCTGCTGGCCATGGGGGGAGGGCCCGAACCCGAAGGAATCGCCGAAGAACTCCTCGAAGGGGTTGAAATACTGGAAGGGCTGGACCGCCATGACCTTCTCGGTGTGGACGGAAACCACGCAGGGGGAGGCCCGCTGCGCCACGCGCGCCACCGCGTCGGAAAGCCGGTTCACCGCATCGTCCACCACGAGGGGCGGTTCCTTCGATCCCAGGTCCACCTTGCCGGGCAATTTTTTATCGGCTCCAAGCCTGATGACCCCGAACAACAGCAGGGCCAGGACTAAGGCGGCGGGAACGAAACGCCGCGTGGGATTGAAGATGGGGTGTTTCATGAAGCGGCTCGTGAGAGGGACAAATTCCAGCGCCAACGATGCCAGGTTGCGCGGAATTTCAAGCCGCCGGCACGAGGTACCGTGCTGGTACGCGCGGGATTGCAAAATGGCCTGGGTGCGATTTTTTACAGCCGGCGCGCGCTGGCCCCGTCCGCGAGGCGCACCGGGTAATCCTCGGTGGCGATGCCGAAACGCTGCTGAAAGCCTGCTTTCACCCCGGCCAGAAATTCATCCCGGAGCGCGGAGACGACCAAGTTGAGCGTGCATCCGCCGAAGCCGCCGCCCATCATGCGCCCGCCGTGCCAACCGGGAGTCTTCGCGGCGATTTCAATAAGACCGTCGATCTCGGGGGTGCTGACGCGCAGGTTGCGGCTCAGGCCTTCATGGGTGGCTACCAGCAGCTTTCCGGCTGCCGTGGCGTCTCCACGGCGCAGCGCAGCGATGAAATGCGCCGTGCGCGCGGCTTCGCCGGCGGCGTAGGCGGCGCGCAGATACTCCGAAGGCGTGAG
This sequence comes from bacterium, assembly GCA_023261545.1. GTDB lineage: Bacteria > Planctomycetota > JADGBV01 > JADGBV01 > JADGBV01 > JAHFOS01. Next base: position 21,506 of record JAHFOS010000012.1, on the reverse strand, counting down.
CCTATCCCGGGCGCGATCCACCTCTTCAGGGGCGAGACGCACCAGCGGCCCCTTGGCGATTTTGCGCTCGGCCTGTTCAAGCTCCGCGCGGATGGAATTGTATTCGTCCCCGAGCTCGTGTTTCACCATGGAGTTCAGCAGGATCCAGTCCGCCCCGTGGAGCGCGGCCGCCACATGCTCCACTTCCAGGCTGGCGCAATCCAGGATCATGAAGTGCCCGGCGCGGCCGTGGATAGAGGCGAACTGGTCCATGATGCCGCACTGGGTGCCGACGTGGAGGTTCTCGACGCGCCGGGCCAGACGGGCGAGCTCGCGGCTCTCTAAGGTGCGGCCCGCCATGGCGAGCAGCAGATTCGCGGTGGCGACTTCAAGGGCTGCCGAACTCGAAAGTCCCGCCCCGCGCGGCAGGTCCCCGGCCACCAGCCATGAGCCCCCTTGCCAGGCCACGCCGAGCTTGGCCACCTCGCGCAGCGCGCCCCACAAGTAGGCCCGCCAACCCGCGGGCTTGGCGCCCTCCAGGCCGGCCTGGGTGAATTCGTGGGATTCGGCGAAATCGGCGGCATGCACCACAAGCCCCGGCCCCCCGGGAGCGGCGGCGATGCTCACCCCGCGGTCAATGGCGGCGGGAAGCACCCGGCCACCCAGGTAATCCACGTGCTCCCCCAGCAAGTTGATGCGCCCTGGGGCGAGAGAGAGCCAGCGCGGTTTCCCCCCGTAACGCCGCTCAAAGTCCTGACTCAGCTTTTCCAGCGCGATCACGGCGCCCAGCCTAGGTGAGCCTGGTGATTTTCAAATTTGAAGGCGCTCGAATGCGGGAAAAACCGGAAACAGCCGCTTCAAGACGAATTTCGGCTGCCTCCGGGCTTGAGCGCAGAAGGCCGGGCCTATGTTTTGGCCCGGAAATTGCTTTCATGGACCCCACCGAACGAAATTCTTTAATTCCCGGGTTGGAACTCCAATTAGCCGACTGGCTCAGCCAGACGCTGAACCGCTATTCCATCGTCGCGGTCACCGACCGCAAGGGGCGCATCATCTTCGCCAACGACAATTTTTGTGAAATCTCCAAGTACACGCGCGAAGAGCTGCTGGGCCAGGATCACCGCATCGTGAACTCGGGCCACCATCCCAAGTCTTTTTTCAAGGAGATGTGGGGCACCATCCTGGCAGGCAGGACCTGGCACGGGGAAGTCAAAAACCGCGCCAAGGACGGCACTTATTATTGGGTGGACACGCACATCGTCCCCTATTTCAAGAACGGCGAGATCACCCACCTCGTGGCCGTGCGCGTGGATATCACGGCCCGCAAATCAACGGAGGAACAAAGCCAGATCCAGCAGGAGCAGCTCCTGCTGGCCGACAAGATGGCCTCGCTGGGAATTCTGACCTCGGGTGTCGCCCATGAGATCAACAACCCCAATCACCTGATTCTGGCGAACTGCGATCTGCTGGCGCGCCTGTGGCCTGACATCACGGCGGCGCTCGACCTGCGCTTCGAGGGCGGGGACTTCGCCATCGGCGGCAACTCCTACGGAACGCTGCGCGAGGAGATCCCGCAGATCCTGAGCCGCATCAAGGAGGGCTCGCTGCGCATCAAGAACATCGTGGACAGCCTCAAGAACTTCTCGCGCGCCGAGGACGGGAGCGAGAAACGCCCCATCAGCATCAACGTGCTCATCAAAACGGCTCTGGTGCTGGTGGAAGCCACGCTGCGCAAGGCCACGCTGCGCTTCGAATTGCAGCTCGCCGAGGATCTCCCCAACTTCATGGGCCAGTTCCAGCAAATAGAGCAGGTCGTCATCAACCTGCTCACCAACGCCGCCGAAGCCCTGCCCGACCGCAGCCGCGGCATCTACTTGTCCACTTATTTCAACCGCGAGAAGGAACGCATCGTGGTGGAGGTCCAGGACGAGGGCGAGGGCATTCCCCAGGACATCCTGGCGCGCATCGTCGAGCCTTTCTTCTCGACCAAGCGCCAGCGCGGCGGCACGGGGCTCGGCCTCTACATCTCTCACGGCATCGTGCAGAACCACGGGGGCGAGCTCAGCTTCATCTCCAGGGTCGGTTCCGGCACGACGGCGCTGGTGATGCTTCCTCCCATTGTTGCTTCGCCGCCGGGGGGTTGAGCATGGACAACGTGCCGAGCGACAGCACCATCCTGCTCGTGGACGACGAGGAGCAGGTGCTCAAGACCTCGGAGTTCATCCTGCGCACCGAGGGGCTGCGCTCCGTGCTGCTGTGCCGCGATGGCCGCGAGGTGCCCGGGCTCATGAAACAGCATCCCGTGGCCGTGGTGGTGCTGGATATCATGATGCCGCACATCGCGGGCAAAGAGGTGCTCGCCGGGATCGTCCAGGAACACCCCGAGGTGCCGGTCATCATGATGACGGGACTGCACGATCCCGCTAACGTCGTCGAGTGCATGCGGCTCGGGGCCTTCGACTACCTCGACAAGCCGGTGGAGAACCTGCGGCTCGTCACCAGCGTGCGCCGGGCGCTGGAGTACCGCGAGATGCAGGGCGTGAACCGCGTGCTCAAGAAGCACCTCCTGGGCCGCAACAGCGAGGTGGCCGAGGTGTTTTCGGGCATCCTCACGCGCAGTGAAAGCATGTTCGCCATCTTCCGCTACTTGGAGGCCATCGCCGCCACCACGCGCGCCGTGCTCATCACCGGCGAGACCGGCACCGGCAAGGAATTGGTGGCCAAGGCGGTGCATGAGCTCAGCGGCCGCAAGGGGCGCTTCATCGCTGTCAACGTAGCGGGCCTGGATGACAACCTTTTTTCCGATACGCTCTTCGGCCACAAGCGCGGCGCCTTCACCGGGGCCGACGCCCAGCGCAGCGGACTGGTGGAACAAGCCCAGGGCGGCACGCTGTTCCTCGATGAAATCGGCGATCTCGCCATTCCTTCCCAGGTGAAGCTGTTGCGCCTGCTCCAGGAGAACGAGTACTACCCGCTCGGCAGCGACGCCAAAAAAGCCTCGGACGCGCGCATCATCGTGGCCACCAGCCGCGAGATCCGCTCCATCGCCCAGCAGGGCGATTTCCGCAAAGACCTCTATTTCCGCCTCCAGGCGCATCAGGTGCATCTCCCGCCGCTGCGCGAGCGCCGCGAGGACATTCCCCTCCTGGTCGAACACTGCCTCAAGGAAGCCTCCCGCTCCCTGGGCCGGCCTGTCCCAGCGCTGCCGCCCGCGGCGCTGGATAGGCTTTCCCGCTACAGCTTTCCCGGCAACGTGCGTGAGCTTGAAGCCATGATTTTTAACGCCGCGAGCCAGCAATCTCAGAGCGGGACACAGGTGCTCGACTCCATCGAGCGCGACATCAGCCTCTCCATTTCCGGGGATGGACCCGAAGCGGCGCACCCGCCGGGAGGAGCCGCACAGGATGTTTTGAATTTCGGCGGTTCGAAGAGCCTGCCGACCATCGAAGAGGCGGTGGATCGGCTGGTGGAAGCGGCCCTTGAGCGCAGCCACGGCAACCAGAGCATGGCGGCGCGCGTGCTCGGCATCACCCGCCAGGGCCTGATCGCCAGGCTCAAACGCAAACAGTTGGAAGCGCCGAAACAAAGTTGACGGTGGCGTAAAAAATGTTGGCGACCCCTGTGCCGCCGGCTAATTTTTTCGAGCGCGCGCGGTTTTTTTCAGCATGCGAATTTCTTGTTCCAGGGAATGGAGTTGCAAATGCCAGCCAGCCCTGAAAACACTAAAAAAATCAGAATCCTCGTCGTTGGCGAAAGTCCGCAGACGCGCCAGGGCCTGGAAGCGCTTTCGGGGCGTTTTTCAGTATGCCGCACCGAGGACGGCCTGGAGGCTCTGGAGCTGGCGGAAGCTTTCGTTCCGGACGTCGTCCTGGTGCACCTCATGATCAAGGGCCTGGACGCCATCGAGGTCTGCGCGCGGCTCCGGCAAATCCTGCCGCCAACTGCGCGCATCATCGCCGTCTCCAACACCGTTTTCATCGAACCCCTGCGCGCGGCCTGCCTGAGGGGTGGCGCGGGCGACGTTATCTTCCTGCCGGCCACCTGGAAGGAAATCGCGGCGGCCCTGCAAGGCAACGTGGACGCGTTACCGGAGCACCGGGAATTCCAGCCGAGCTTTCAAAAGGTTTCGTAACTGCTCAGGCCGAAAGGTCCAGCCGGTCCAACATGCAAAAGTGAAAAACTGTAGCCGGTTCTGAGCCCGCCACCCATCAATCCGGCCTCACAGAGGCCGGCTACAACGCTCTTGTCTCCGGCCCACATTTTTTCCGAAAGAAGCAGAAAATGGCCATCTACTACGGCCGCTATTCCAACCGCAACCGGGGACTCCGGAAGAAGGCGGCCATGCGGCTGGCGCGGGTCCAGGGGCAGGCCGTCCCGCCCAGCGAATACGCGCTCGCACCGGAACCCGAAGACGCGCGGCGCAACGCGAGCAAGGCGAATTGGGCGATTCGAGGGAAACCGCTTGTACCCGAACGCTCAACGATTGTTGATCACAGCCGATGGGGGAGGCAGTAATGGGTATCGCCTGCGATTGTGGAAGAGAGAATTGCAGAAATTGGTGGACACAACGTGTTTGTCTATCCAAGTTTGTCACTTCCCTCCGGGAACCAGCAAGTGGAACAAGGTGGAACATAGGTTGTTTTCGTTCATCTCCTCGAATTGGCGAGGGGAACCACCGCAGGATTATGAAACTATTGTGCGACTGATCTCTGGCACCACCACGGCCAAGGGGTTGGCTGTCACCTGTCGGCTGGATCATCGCGACTATCCTGTAGGACAAAAGGTGACAGACGAAGAAATGGAGACGATCAACCTTGTGCGTCAGGCATTTCAGGAGAGTGGAACTACATCATTCGACCAAGACATCAGAAATAGATGTAAAGTTTATTTATTGACGGCTACGAAGCGTCCCGGATGCCGTGGCGAGCCGCGCCCAGAGCCGGGCGCTGGAAAAAAGCATGCGTCGGCGATCATGGCTTGCCCGATAAGCATGGCCGTCAATCAGCTCAAGCCGCCCTTGGCATGGCCCTGACGCGCAGCGTGCTGGCCAACGTCCGGCCTCTGCTGGCGCCAGGAGCCCCCGCGCTCGCCGATTTGCACCTCGAGGGCGGCTGTATCGCGGAAATTGTGCCAGCGGGTACTCCAGTTTCCAGCGCCGCAATCCGTTGGAATGGCCAGGGCCTGGTGGCCGCCCCGGGTTTCATCGATCTCCACGTCCACGGCGGGCAGGGAGCGGATTTCATGGACGCCACGGAGGAAGCCTTTGCCACCATCAGCGCCTATCACGCCGCAGGCGGCACCAGCGCGTACCTGCCCACCACCGCCACCGAGTCCCCGGCGGCCATCCTCGCCTGCATTGACATGGCCGCCCGCTGCCGCGACCAGTGCATCGGCGGGGTCGAGATCCTCGGCGTCCACGTCGAGGGGCCCTACATGGCCCCCAACAAGCACGGGTGCCACGACCCCGGCTTCGTGCGCGCGCCCACCCCGGAGGAGAATCGCGGCTATCTGGATCGCGCCGGAATCATCCGGCGCATCACCTGCGCCCCCGAAATCCCCGGCGTCATGGATTTCATCGCTGACCTCCGCCGCGAGGGTATCATCGCCTCGGGCGGCCACAGCGAGGCCACGCTGGATCAGACGCTGGCGGCGGTGGACCGCGGCATGAACATGATCACGCATCTCTACTCGGTGATGTCCACCATCGTCAAACAGGGACCCTTATCGCCGGTATCGCAGGGCGCAAGGGAACCCTGGAACCCGGCCAGGATGCCGACATCGTCATCCTGGAGACGCACCCCCGCCTCGCGGTGCGCATGACGCTGGTTCGCGGCGAGGTGGTCTACGACTCCCGCCGCTGCACCTGAAGACCAACCAGCGGCGCTGATGGGGCGGAACGGGTGCGCCTCAACCCCACTTTTGGGTCCTTGCGTAACCGCTCAGGCTTGTTCCCTCTCCGGGAGGATTTTGGGTCCTAAAATGGTTGATCGAAGACGTTCTTGGAATCAAGACGTTTTCACCCAGCTTTCCGTTAACCCGAGACGGAAGCTGACGAACGCATGCCAGTGCAGGAAGCGTGGCTCTCTGGTGCTCAGGCCTGAGTTCTGGATCAGAAAAAGGCTGAACCATGACACCGCAAGATGGCCGTGCGCCCCCTACTCACCTTCCTCGCCGCGTCCGCCCCGGACCTCCGCGCCCGACCCTGGAACCGGAACGGGGACCTCTACCTTCTTTCCCTTGAGGTGCTTGTCGAAGAAGGCGGCCACCGTCGCGGTCAGATCCGTGCCGCTGGAAGTCAGGTCATAGCTGTGCGCGCCGTTCGGAACCGGGAAATAGTAGTGCGGTGTTCCAGTCTTTTTCAACGCCGCCACCAACTGCTCCGATTGGGAAATGGGAATCACGCGGTCGCGTCCCCCGTGGGTCACCAACACGGGTGGCGCCCCGGCAGCGACGTAAAACAGGGGCGACATTTTCCGCACCTTGCTCTTCTCCCAGCCGTCGAGTTGCGTCAGGATTTTGCCCAGGCGCGCATGTGCGAGGCTCGCCGGATCCACAGTGAAATCCACCGGGCCGTACATATCCACCACGGCCTGGATCTGCGACGATACTCCCGGGTAGAGATCCTTGGAGTCATAGCCATCCTTCGGCTTGGTGAATCCCAACATCAGGGAAAAATAACCGCCCGCGGATCCGCCGATGGCGCCAAACCGTTCCGTATCGATGCGGTACAGCGCCGCGTTTTTCCTGAGGAAGCGCACGGCGGTCTTGCAGTCCTGCACGTTCTGCGGGTAGGCCGTGAATTGCCGCTCTTTCTGCGCCAGGGCATAGTTGAGGCTCGCGCAGACGTAGCCCTTGCGGGCCAGCGCGTTGCAGACGCCCTGCTCGCGGGGGCTCGCCTTGTCCCCGCCGAAAAACCCGCCGCCGTGAATTTCGATGATGAGGGGAAAACGGTCCTTTTCCTGCGCGTCGGCCGGAATGTAGAGGTCCAGCTTCTCCTTGCGATCCGGCGCGAGAAAGGCCACGTCACGCTCGATGCGCACGCCCTCCGCGGCGGTCGCGCCCCGACCGTCTTTTTTCTTCGCTTTCCCGCCCCCTTCCTGTCCCTGCTGGGACGGCGGCCCCTCCTGATCCTGTGCCGCGCCGTGAAGCGCGCAAAACGCGATCACTAGCCACGCCAACCAGCAATGCCGAAGCCCAACTGCTTTTACCACGAAGGCACGTAGACACGAAAAATCACGAAAAACTGAAACGTATCTTGCAGTTCTTCGTGCCTTCGTGCCTTCGTGGTGAAGAGATATTCGCCTCACAATCGAGTGACCAATCCGACAGCCGAAACCAAAAAAGTTGTCACCAGCAGCTCCCCCCTCCGCGTTCTCCGCGTCTCCGCGTGAATAAATCCCCGTCTTCTTTTTCATTTTTTACACCATCGCTAAACGCAGAAATTTTCTTGCACGCTGAGACGCGGAGAGCGCGGAGAAAACAAGTAACGGGTCGCGTTTTTTCAAAGAAGAAAATGCGTAAGGCACTAAAATCTGTGCAAGAAAACAAGATTCTGACGGCACGCGGATATCGTCCATTCCTCAAAGAGGAAAAACCTCTTTGAGATCGGCCGCGAAGCCGGGAAGCAGGCGCGAAGAGGCGTTCTCTTCCCGTCCGAGGACGGAACAGGGTTTCTCAGGATCGCGCTCCAGGTCGTAAATCTCGGTGCGGCGCGTGCGCGGATCCAGCAGCCACAGCTCCCGCACCCCCGCCCGGGCGTAGAGCTTGAGCTTGGCGCCGCGGTCCAGTGATTCCGTGCCGGGGGAGAGGACCTCCACCACGAGGTCCGGAGCCCCCTCGATGCCGCGCCCGGAGATGCGCCGCAGGTTCGCCGCCAGCACCAGGCAGATGTCAGGCTGGACCACGTCGTGGGGCGAGAGGAAGACATCCACCGGGGCATAGAAAATTTCCCCGCAACCCGTCCGCCGCGCGTATTCAAACAGCAGGAACTCAAGGTTCCGCGAGATGATCTGGTGCAGCGGAATGGGGGCTGGATTCAAGAGGAGGTCTCCCTCGACGAGTTGGTATTGCGGCCCGCCCGCCGGCAGGCCAGCGTACTCCGCGGCGGTGATGAGCAGTGCGCTTTTCATGCCCCGATTATAGCTTGGCGAGCGGGCGCCGCCAGCATTGCAGCGCCCAGACCTACGGTCCTGCCGTCTCCTTCGAGGCGGCGCGAGCCGCCGTCGCGACGACAAACCGGGCTTCCGCCATGGCCCGCGTGGAATCCTCGCGGGTGTACTCCTCGGTGGGGATAAAGTCAATATCGCCATAAAAAGCCTGCTCGCGCTCCTTGACGAGGAGGGCCGAGATCTCCGCGCAGCGCTCAAGGTCAGCGCGCACGTCTTCGGAAAAGCGCGCGGCGTGCTCGCGCAACGTCGCGCCGACATCATGCCGGCGCGGAGGATCGACTCCGGCGCGGCGCAGCATCGCCTTTAAGGCCAGCTCCACGATCTCCTGGGACTCGCGGATGACGTCGGAATGGTCGTTCTCGGCGAGCAGCACATCCAGCACCTTGAGGCGCTTGGTCGCCTTGAACAGCAGGCTGGTGGCCAGATCCAGGTTGGTCACAGATCGAAGATCTCCCCAGGGGTGAAGGGCTCCTTGAGGATCCAGTAGTCCCCCTGGGCACCGCGCACCTTGTGCGCACCAAGGTTGCGCAGTCTGCGGCGGACCTCCGCGATGCGGTTGGCGAGGTAGCCCTCCTTGTCATGGAGCAGCGCCACATGCTCGGTCATGTCGAAGAGCAACGGACTTCCGCGCTCTAGCTCCTCAGGGGTCTTGAAGACCGGGGAGATGAGGATTCCCGCCGCCTCCGTCCGAGCCTGTGCCTCCACCGCCACGAACTGGCCGGCGCGTTTCATGCGGCCGGCCGGCAGGTTACGCGCCACGATCATGACGTCCAGATCAGAATCCGGACGCGCCTCACCACGAGCGACCGATCCGAATACCGCCAGGGAGATCAGATCTCGGCCGTAATGCCGGAGCGTGCCCGCCAGGACCCTTTCCGCCACCCCGGCAAATCCCGGCTGGAGCCGCTGCACTGGTGAAAGGACGACCATGGGTGCCCCCATTATACTCAAATCCGGCGAGCCTTCTAGTGCGCAGCCGACCGGAGAGCGCCGCTACTTGGTGGCGTCGTAGATGGCCTTGATCTCGTCGGCCGTGAGCGGCCTGTCGTAGATGCGGAAGTCGTCGAGGGAGCCCTTGAAGTACTGATCGACCGTGCTGCGCACCCGAGCGCCTAAGGCTCCGCCCTCGGCGTTCGCCACGATATCGTCGAAATAGACGTTGGCCGAGCTCACGCCGACCTCGTTGTAGATGGTGGGGGGCGACGCCGAACCGTTCACGTAAAACTCGATATTGGCGGTTCCCGCGTATTGCACCCACGCGTAGTGGAACCACGAACCGTCCGTAAAAACATTTGTGTTAGTTGATGAGTCCCATTGGTCGGTGGAGTTGGCCCGGCGAACCACGGCCTGCATCCTGTTGGTGCCATTGTCGTTGATGGATAAAAAATAGCCTGTGCCCGCGGTATCACCATAGCTGAAGACCGAGTTGGCACTCGAAACCGTGTACTTGATCCAACCCATGATGGTGCCCTGGGCCCCCATGAAATCCAGGGCATTGGTGCCCAGAGAGACGTAATCGTTCACCCCGTCGAAGCTCAACGCCCCGCCCACCTTGCCCACCGCGGCGTTGTTGGCGAAGGTCACGCCGCCCGTGAGCGTGCCGTTGTTGCCTTTAGAGCTGGAATCCGCCGCCGTAGTGCCGCTGGTCTCATCAAATTTCCACCAGCCCACGAGGTTGCTTGAGGCCACGCCGGAATTCACGTCGTTGGAGGCGGAGACGACGTACCACTGCTTGCCATCGCTCTGGACGCACACAAAGGGATAACCGTTGGAACTCGAAGTCAGCGTCAGCGTGGACTCGCTGTCAATGTAATTGCCCCCGCCGCCCACATAAAGCGTGTAGGAGCTGCTGGTCTTCTTGATGTGGTAGCGCCGCCCCGCCACGTTGCCGGCGTAGGGCAGATCCACTTGGATGTTGGCGCTGGAGGTGTCCACGAGCACCACGGTGTTGCCGGATGCGCTCACGTTGGCGGTCACGGTCTGGAACCCGAAGCCCAGCGTGCCGCTGACCTCCAGGGCGGAATTGGGCGCGCTGGTCCCGATGCCGAGGTTCGCGGAAAGGTAGGCGTTGCCCAGCACGTGCAGGTTGGTCGAGGGGATTGTAGTGCCGATGCCCAGCCCGGTGGTGCTCAAAGCACCTTCGTACGCCCCGTCTCCATTGACGTCGAAAAGGATGTTTCCCGATACAGAGCGCACGTCGGCTCGGACCGGAATCACCACCAGCACCGCACCGCAGCAGAGGGCAAGCCAGATCGCGGCGCGTGCGGATTCCCGTCTCGCGTTCATGGCGGATTGTGATGGTGGCGGGTGGCCCACGCCGCGAAACTCCCAAGCCAAGGAGCAGCGCGCTGACGTCCCTCGCCTTGAAAGACCTGGGCAGCACATCCCATGCCACGATTATGCCGATTTTTGCGCAAATTCAATGGGGGATCGCGGCGGGATCCGCCACGCTGTCGCTGGCAAGTGACGGTTCGTCCAGAATAATCTCCCCGCACCGCTTGAATAACTAGCACGTGATAATTATAATATAATGCGGATCCACGTCAATGCTGATTTTTACGAGTTGCCGCTGTTTTCTTTATCGGGCCGCGAAGCGGAGACTCCGGGTTGTCGAAGCCAATTTGGGCGCCGCTTGACATTGAAGCCCGAACCCCGCAGTTAGTAGCAAAATTAGATAGTTCTAATATTAAACCAAGCTGATTTTAACCTTTCCATCCTATTATTTCCACACAATGAAAAAAACCCCGGTTTTTATCGCTTTGGCAACGCTGGTCGCCATTGGCCTTTCCGTTGGCATTTATCAATCTTTTGCACATCTGTGCCTATTGTTTGAAGAGCAGAAAATGTTGTCCTCGGGTCAATATGACACGTTGCTCCAAGACAACGCAAAGGCTCTGGGCGCGAACAAGGAACTTAAAGACGCCTTGCTTCAAGGCATGGCGAAACTGGAAAGCCGAATCCTTGCCGTGGAAATGAAGCTGCATCAGAAGGATTCGAAAACTCCCGCTGAAGCAAAAATTCAAGCCTCTGTAGTTGCACAAATAGAAAAGCCCGCGCCAACGACGACGCCCGAGACCGGTCCGTCAAAAGACGAAAATCCCCCGGCCCCTAAAAACAAGAATCCTTCTGGCCCTTGGGAAAACGACGAACGGCTGTCCAGCGAGGAAAAAAATATACTTCAAGAAGCGTTGGGCAAAGACCCGACCAAGCTGGACCTTAGAAACCGCAACATTTCAAATCAATTCTTGAAATATCTGGCGGGCTTTGGCAAATTGAATAGCCTCAATTTGAACAACACACCGATTGACGACGAAGGGCTGGCCTATCTGAAAGACATCCCGAAATTGAAATCCTTGAACCTCGGCGGCACGCGCATCAGCGAGTCCGGCTTGGAACAGTTGAAGGACGCTAAAAATCTCGTTGATTTAAATCTGGCGCGTACAAAGATCGGCGATGGGGGCTTGGCTCACTTGAAATATTTTGAAAAACTGAAAAACCTTGATTTGACCAGCACCCCGGTCAGTGATTACGGTATCGAACAGCTCAAAGAGTTGAAAAATCTGGAAGAGCTGATGCTCACTAAAACAAGCATCAGTGATCAAGGTCTGGCGATCCTGAAGGATCTGAAAAACTTGAAGGTGCTCGACCTGACGGATACGAAAATCAGCGGCGCTGGGCTACAGCAATTGAAAGAGATGCCAAAGCTGGAGGACCTCGTGTTGAACAATATCGCCGTGGGCAATGCGGGGCTTCAGGGCATCGAGGTAAAAAATTTGGTAGACCTAAAGCTCGCGAATACCGGGATCAATGATGCCGGCCTTGAGAACCTCCGTACCATGGAGAAGGTAGAAGGTATTGACTTGTCGGGCACTTATATCAGCAATGCCGGCCTCGAGAAAATCTCGGCCATGACCAACCTCCTCAGGGTCGAGGACTTGTCTCTGAAAAATACTCAGATCGGTGATGCTGGACTGGAACATATCAGGGATTTCGGAAAAATCAAAACCTTGGATCTTTCAAATACCCAAATCAGCGACAGCGGTATGAAGAACCTGGAAAAAATGGATAATTTGGAGGTGCTTCAGCTTGCAAATACACGGGTCGGCGATGCGGGCCTTCAGTATCTTAAAAATAAAAAGAACATGAAAATATTGGATCTGACGTACTCTTGGGTCGGCGACGGCGGCATGGTCCAGTTGCAGGGTATGCTCGAGTTGAAAACCCTCAAATTGTCCAGCACTTTCGTGACCGACAAAGGCCTTGAGCTGCTGAAAAAACTGGAAAAACTGAAAACGCTCGAACTCAACAATACGAATATCAGCGATGCCGGTCTCGCCCAGGTCGAGGAAATGAATGGGATTTCAAGCCTTAATTTGACGGGCACGACGGTCTCCGACGAGGCTGTCAGCCGACTGAGAGCCAAAAAACCCGGCTTGAAAATTATCAGATAAGGGCGGATTTTCCGCAAGGCGCGCCTCTGCTTGTTTCACAAAGGCCAGGGAAAGGCGCGCGGCCGGGTCCGCCACTCACCGGCGCCTGCCTGTGGCGGCATGCCTAAAATTCCCCAAAAGCCCTTGACTTACTAGCACGTGATAATTATAATATTTTATGGATTCATGTCAACACCCGTTTCCTCCACATCTTCTTCGCGGGCCGCGGGCCGCGAAGAAGAGACGCCGCGTTTTCGAAGTCCGGGGAACGCAACGAGGTCGTTGCGTGAATCCCTGCCATGATGATAAGCCGGCTGGCGCCATGTGTTCTCCTATGGGGGATGCTTGAAATGGCGGCACGGACACAGGCACAAGAGGCGTCGGGGAATGCGGGAGCGGTCCCGCCGGGGAAGAAAATGGATGTCCTCGCCAATCTCAAGCGCGAACACCCGCGCCTGCTGCTCGACGCGGAAGGGTTCCAGCGCATCCGCAAATTGACGGAGGCTAATCCCCACGCGCGGCGCTGGCGCGAGTCCCTGCGCGCCGTCGCCGACCAGGCACTGGGGGAGCCGCCATTCCAGTACAAAATCATCAACGGGAAGTCCCTCGAACTGCACAAACCTCTGGCGGACCGGGTGCAGGCCCTGTTGCTGGCTTTCAAACTCGACGGGAATACGGCCTGTCGTGACCGCATCTGGCGCGAGCTTGAGGCCATCGCGGGCTTTCCGGATTGGAACCCCACCCACTTTCTGACCACGGCGGGCTTCACCTTGACTTTCGCCCTCGCCTACGACTGGCTGCACGCCGACCTCACCCCCGAGCAACGGCGGATTTGCAGGGAGGCCATCGTCCTCAAGGGCCTGAAGCCGGGCCTCGAGGTCTATCGCAGCGGCCAAGGGTGGCCCCTGCGCGAAAGCAACTGGAACCAGGTGTGCAACGGCGGGCTGGTGCTGGGGGCACTGGCCCTTGCCGACGAGGAACCGGAAATCGCCAGGGAGATCCTGGAGAGCGCCATCCGCAGTCTGCCCCTGGCCGCGGGCCAGTACGCTCCCGACGGGGCCGGTGTGGAGGGGGTGACCTATTGGGGCTTTGGCGCTGAGTTCAACGTCCTTTTGCTGGCGGGGCTCGATTCCGCCTTGGGCGACGATTTCGGGCTTTCCAGAATACCGGGCTTCGCGGAAAGCGGCGACTACCAGCTCTATATGAGTGGCGCGGATCGCACGGCTTTTGACTTTTCCGATTGCAAGCTGCGCCGGGTTTCCGAACCCATCCATTACTGGATGGCGCACAAGTTCGGAAAAGCGCATTACAGTTGGTTCCGATCCAGCGAGGTGGAGCGGCCCGGAGGCGAGGGCACCTTCCTGGACCTCTTGTGGTATGACGACAGCGGCCGCGCCTTCGACCCACGAACTTTGCCGCTCGACAAGCACTTCCGGGGCGCGGAGTGCGCCTCGCTGCGCAGCGCCTGGAACGACCCCCAGGCCCTGGTGCTGGCCATCCAAGGGGGAGACAACCCCGGTCGCAGCGTCAGCCGCCACCGCCATCTGGATCTGGGCAGCTTCATCCTGGAGGCCCAGGGCGAACGCTGGGCCATGGACTCCGGCCTGGAAAAGCAGAGCTACCTGAAACTCGTCCATGGCAACGATCCGCTGATGTATTACCGCCTCCGCGCCGAGGGGCACAACACGCTGGTGCTGAACCCGGACGCCGGACCGGACCAGGCCCTGGACGCCTCGGCGCGCATTCGCTCCTTCGAATCCCGTCCTGAAGGCGCCAGCGCCGTGGTGGACCTGAGCTCTGCCTACGCCAGGTATGCGCGCCAGGTGGAGCGCCGCTTCGCCCTGGTGGAGAAGCGCACGGCCGCCCTGATCCGCGATCTCCTGGTGGCCGATAAGCCGGTGGATCTGTGGTGGTTCATGCATACCAGCGCGGAAATCAGCCTGTCCCCGGACGCGCGCGGGGCCATTTTGATCCAGAACGGCAAGCGCCTCAGAGCGGAGATCACCGCGCCGGTCACGGCGAGGTTCGAGATACGGGAGGCGGCGCCATTCCCCACTTCGCCCCATCCGGAGAAGCAGACGTCCAATGAGGGCCGGCGCAAGCTCGCTATCCACCTGCCGGGCACCCGCGAGCTGGATCTCAAGGTCGTGCTCAGGCCTGACAAATAGGCCGCGCGGGGGGCTCGAGTGGATCGTCTGAGAAGTGGGGCACGACCTGCCTCTTGATTAACTAGCACGTGATAGTTATAATATCCCCTATGCCCATGGTGCCGACATCCGGAACGCAACAAGATGGGGCCGAGATCCGGCCTCACAGAGGCCGGCACCAACGGGGCGTTGCATCGCCATCCGCAACGCCACCAAGCCGGGCTGTCTCCGGGGCGGGGCGTGTCACCCAGTTCGAGATCGCGCGCCGCTGCCAGGTCTCGCGCTCAACGGTGGCCGCTGCCCTGAACCCGCGCTCCAGCGCGAAGTTGAGCCCCCGGGTGCGCCAGCGCGTCGTGGAAGCGGCTCGACGCCTCGGGTATCGCCCCGACTTTTTCGCGAGCAGTATGCGCCGGCGCACCAGCCGGCTGGTGGGGCTCATCAGGGCAAACCCGCCCGAACCCGCCAGCATGCGGCATGCGCTGAAGGGCCTTGAGGCGGAACTCGGCGCGGATTATCGCCTGCTTTTCCTGGGCTGCGAATGGTTTGAGGAGCAGCAGGAAAAGGCCGTGGACATGCTGCGCGACCTTAACGTCGAGGGTCTGCTGCTATGGGATCTGCCGGCGTGGTTTCCCTTCCGAGTCCTCGCGGGGCTGCGCGCGCGCGGCACGCCGCTGGCGGCCATCAGCGGACCGCGCTGCGCTGGAGTGCCTCACTTCCGCAGCGATGTGCGCGGGGCCTTCGGTGATCTCACCCGGCATCTGCTTGCCGCTGGTCGCCGCCGCCTGGTGCTGCTCACCAAGGCCCATCCGCCGCAACAGCGGGATCTCTACTGGCGCACTTACGAGCGCGAGGAGGGTTTCCGCGACGGTTTGCAGGGCTGCCCGGAGGCCAAAGGCTGGCTGTGCCGCGAGGGGGAGGAAAGTTCGAAACTCGGACAGGAGCCGAAAGATCCGTTTGCCGCCGGCTACGTGGGGATGAAAGCGGTCATGACCGGTGCTCCCTGGCGGCCGGACGCCGTGATCTGCACCAACGACCTGTGGGCGGCCGGGGCCTTGCGCGCGGCGCGCGAACTCGGCCTCGACGTGCCGCGGGAGATGGCGCTAACGGGCTTCGACAACCTGCCTTTGGGAGCCTATCTCTCGCCGTCCCTCACCACCATGGAGCAGGCGCTGGAGGACCTGATCAGTGGCGCCGTCGGTGTGTTGAGCAAGGCGATTAAAGGGGCGGGAAGCGCTGACGATGGCGTATTCAAGCTCCCCTGCAGGTTGATCGCCAGGGAGTCGGCGCCATGAGGGAAGGCATCCGCCTCACGCCGAACGCGGCGAAAAAGTTCACCATCGTGGAGATGCTGGTGGTCATCGCCATCCTGCTGATCCTCATGAGCCTGTTGCTTCCCTCGTTCAGGCAGGCTCTGGAAACCGCGCGCCGCACCGCCTGCGCCTCGAACCTCCACCAAATCGGCAACGCCTTCAGCCACTACTTCGAGGACAACATGGACCGCGCGCCTTACGGCGATACCTTCGAGCGCGTGTACTTTGACAGCGCCTGCAATTTCCTGCCCAAGCACCGCAAGGAGCGCTATTATTTCATGGATTATGAAATCTGGTCCACGAGTAGCTGCGACACCTTGAAGATGAGCGGCCCCCGCGGCCCCGGCTACCTGCTGATCTTCGATTACCTGGACGGACCCGGGAATTTCGTCTGCCCCTCGAATTCCGTCAACGGCGCGCATTACGCCGAGGACATGCCGAGCTACAAGGCCGTGGTCAAAGTATGGAATACCCCCAGTTTCCAGCAGAAATTCAAGCAGTGGGTGGAGGACAAATGCTATGCCAATCGCGGGCAGGCCCCTTCGGGACAGAAATTGTATGGAGACGACATGATCACCAGCTACGGCTTCCGCTTCACCGGGGGCCGCCCCGTCGTCGATCAGCATCCCCAGGGCGCGCTCATGACGGATTTCAATGTCGAGGGCGAAAAAATCTGGCTGGAAGGCGAGCCAGGGAATTCTAAGTGGTACAACGAGTACACTTTTGACGAGGTGCACCTGGAGGGTTTCAACGTCCTCTACGTGGACGGGGCCGTGAATTTCCATTTCGGTCCGCAGCACCTGAACACGCTCGGATGGACCAAAGAGAAGCTCATCAACGTCGCCTTTTGGCAGGAAATAGACCGCAGCGAGTGTCCGTCCGGATGGTACGACGATCCGCCCTGAAGAAAAAATTGTTTTTGAAGTGGCGGCCGGGAACTTCCGTGGAGAATCGCGCCCCATGGCCGGAAGCCTGAGCACGGTGGCGCGCCCCAACGTCCTTTTCCTGATGAGCGACCAGCACCGCGCCGACGTGGCCGGGTTCGCCGGCGACCGCGTCGCACGCACGCCCGTGCTGGACGCGTTGGCCGCGAGCGGCGTGGTTTTCAGGAACGCCTACACGCCCGCGCCCATCTGCATCCCCGGCCGCCAGAGCCTGATGACCGGGTTGTTGCCGCGCAATTGCGGCTGCCGCAACTTCGGGCAGGACATCGCCCCAGGATCGCTCACCTTCGCGCGCGTTTTCGCCCGGCACGCCTACGACGCGGTGTGCTCAGGAAAACTGCACCATTTCGGGCCCGACCAGATGCAGGGCTGGACGCGCAGGCTGGCCCCGGACGCCGTTGTGGGTGAACGCTTCATTGCGGACCGTGTGGAAGCGGAGTTCGCCCGCTACCAGCCCGAAGGGGGCACCGGCAAGTGGTCGAACCAGAAGGAGATCGAGCGCGCGGGTGTGGGCACGGGGCCCTTCCAGCGATTTGATCTCCGCGCCACCGGGGCGGCGTGCGATTTCATCAGGGATCACTTCGCGAACCCTTATCACGATCGGCCGGGGCACCACCGTCCCCTGCTGCTGAAGTTGAGCCTGCTGCAGCCACACTATCCCTATCTCACCGACGAGGGCAAGTTCAACTATTATTTGAACCGCGTGCCAATCTTCCAGCAAGCGCGCAGCGAGCACCCGGTGCTCGGCCGCACGCAAAACGGTCCCGACGTGCACGCGACGCCCCGGGAGCTGCGCCGCGCCACAGCCGCCTATTACGGCATGGTGGAGACCATGGACGCCCACCTCGGCGAGGTACTAGAGGCGCTGCGGCACGTGGGGCAGGATCTCGACGACTGGATCATCGTCTATACCACTGACCACGGGGAGATGCTGGGACAGCACGGGATCTGGGAGAAGAAGCAGTTCTACGAGGCGAGCGCCCGCGTGCCGCTCATCGTGCGCTGGCCGCACCGTATCAAGCCGCGCTCCGTGGAACACAACGTGAGCCTCTGCGATCTCTTCGCCACGCTCTGCGACCTGTGCGGCCTTCCCGTCCCCCCGCGCCTGGACAGCCGCAGCTTGGCGCCCCTGCTATCAGGCGCGGCGGCGGGCTTCAGCGACGAGGCCGTCTCCCAATACGGCGACTGGGTGATGATCAAACAGGGCCGCCTCAAGTACCAGTATTACGGCAAGGACGGCCCGGACGTGCTCTTCGATCTCGGCTTGAACCCGGAGGAAACCAGCGACTTTTCGCACCACCAGGAATACCGCGAACCCATGGAAGTCTTTCGCCGCCGGCTCCTGGAGCTCGGGGTCACGCCGGCCTAGAATTCGCGCCAACTTAAAAGGAGTATCAAATGCATCGAAACTTTATTCTTCTGGCCCTGCTCGCTCTCGCCTGCCCATACGCCGGGGCTCTGGAGCCGGAGGTGAAGGTTCCGAAAAACACGGACGCGATCTCCGTAGATCCGGCCACCTCCCGCGCCTTGCCGGTGAAGGCGGGACGGATCTTCGAGGAGCCGCCCACCCTGGAATGCCTGGGTTTCAGATGGTACATCGAGGGCGACGCCAACCGCAACGCCGTGGTGACGGCCCACTATCGCGAGAAGGGCGGCGCGGCCTGGAGTGAGGCTTATCCCCCATTGCGCGTGCACCACGAGGTGGTGGATCAAGACCGCGATCCCTACCGCGCGGGCAATCTTTTCGCGGGCAGCGTGCTCTTCCTGCGGCCCGACACCGAGTACGAGGTGCAACTGGAAATGCACGACCCCGATGGCGGGGATGTCCCGGCGCGCACGCTCACCATGAAAACGCGCGCGGTTCCGGCGCTGCCGCCGAAACTGCGCGAGATCCATCTCCATCCCTCCGGACACCCTGAGGCCCGTCAGGACTGGCAGGAAACCCTCAAGAAGGCCGAGCCGGGCGACGCCTTCCTGTTCCACGCCGGGGTCTACGCCACCGACGGGATTGTCCTGGCCGTCGCGGGCAGCGCGGAGCATCCCCTGGTGCTGAAAAACGCCGGCGACGGGGAAGCCGTCATCACGGGGACGGCGAAAGCCGCGAAAAGCAAGCAGGGCCTCATCAACGCTTCCGGCACGCGGCATCTGTGGGTCGAGGGCCTCGCGTTCCGCAAAACGAACATCACCATCAACGGCGGCGAAAAAGGCGGTCCTGGCGCCGTCGGCCTGGTGGTGCGCCGCTGCCGCATCGAGGACGTGGTGGAGGGCATCCGCACGGGATCGGAAAACGCTTCCGGCTGGTATATCGCCGACAATATCGTCCTGGGGCGCAACGAGAACTGGTACCCGCGTATCCATAAGAAATACATGCAGCCCTCCAGCAACGGCATTGATCTCTGCGGCCGCGGCCACGTGGTCACCCACAACCAGGTGCGCAACTTCGGCGATCTCATCTCTATTTACGACTTCCACGGCTGCCCGGCGGAACCGGAGCTGCAATGCGCGGCCATTGATATCTGCTACAACGACATCGCCTACGCCAAGGACGACCTCATCGAGACGGACTACCACTCCCACAACGTGCGGGTGTACTGCAATCGCGGCTTCAACGGCGAGACGGGGGTTTCCGTGCAGCCCAATTACGGCGGCCCGGTCTATATCGTGCGCAACGTCCTCTACGGCCTCTCGAACATCTCGCTGAAGCTGCACTTGCAGAGCACGGGGACCATCGCCGCCCACAATACGTTCTGCATCGCCACCGCGGGATTTCGCAGCGCCTCGAAGTGGCAGAACGGCCATATCTTCAATAACCTGTTCATGGGCGGCAATCCCAAGTCTCTGGAGACGAAGTGGCGGGCCTTCAAGGAGCGGGGCGGAAAACCGGAAACGTCCGGCGCGGAAGAGCCGCCCCCCGCGGAGGAAAAAGCGGGCGAGGCCGCCGACGCCGCGGAGGGAGGGGAAAAGGGGGACGTTGAGCAGGGCCGGAAGTCCGCGCGGCGAGCGGCGACAGGAGAGCCCGCCGCTGTGCCGGTCCAGGCTGGAAAGGCCGGCGGCAAGAAGGAGTCCTCCGCCGCTAAGAAAGAGGAACTGTCGGAGCAAGAGAAAGAACTGAAGAAGCTCGAAGCTGAGCTGCCTTTTGCCATGCGCACCGGTACGCCCACGCCCTACTCCGAACTGGATTACAACGGTTACAGCGCGGTGGGACCGTTCTTCGCGCGTTGGATTATAGGAAAGGCGCACGATTACACCACCCTCGCGGAGTTCAGCAAGGCGACCGGCTACGAACGGCACGGCGCCATGCTGGACTATAAAATCTTCGTCCAGGCCGTAGCCCCCGAGGAGGGGCAGACCTACAAGGCCGGCGACGCCGATCTGCGCCTGGTGGAGGGCGCCGCCGCCGTGGATGCCGGCCTGCCCCTCGTCAACCTGTCCGGCGAGACGCGAGGCAAGGCCCCGGACTTGGGCTGCTACGAGTTTGGCGCCGCCGTCCCGCAGTACGGACCGCGCCAGGAGTGAACACGGGTCAGGCGGCCCGGGATGACTCGAGCGCCAGCGCCCTGTGGCCCGGGAAATGCGCCCACCCAACATTCCCTTTCTGTTCTCGGATCAACTGTCGCCGGATAAGCCCGCCGCTGGTGCCGCAGCGACGGCGGTGAAGCCGGGGCGGGTCCAAATCTCCAGGTCGCGCACGCTGAGATCCGTTCTCATCATAGCCCGAAGGGCCACCCGCCCGTGCCGGAACACGGGGCCGTTGTTGTCGAAACCGCCGTCCAACGCGTCCAGCACGGTGACGCGGTCCACGACTCCGCGCAGCCGGGCCCCTTCCTGGAGGAAAGTCAGGCGGTACCAGCGCTCCAGTTCCCAGACGCGGTTCTCGATCTGAAAGCCAAGGGGACGCAGCCAGGGATTCTTGAGCAGGGCGTGTGATACCAGATCGTTGCGCGTATCCGCCATCTCGCGGTAGAACTCCCAGTGATAGTTGCGCACGTCCTCCCGGTGGACGGTGCCCATGGCCCCATCCGAACGCAGCGGGTAGTCGCCAAGGAAATCCTCCCCCTGCATTCCCGCAGCCTGGGCCATCAGCAGAGCCAGGCCGCCGTGGGCGTGGAGCTTGAATTCGAAGGTCACCCAGAGATCCCCTTCCCAGACTCGGCGCGTCCAGAGGTACATGCGGCTCAGGTCGATCTCACCGCGCCGGTAATACTCTTCGAAGCCCGGCGTGGTGATGCGCAGCCCCTCGGGGGTAAAACGCAGGCAGGGCCCACAACCCTGCTGGAAAAAATGCCCGTAGTCGCCGTCCTCGCGCAAGTTGAGGCCGAGCCCGCGCCGCCATCCGGCGGAAGGTTCGGGCCGCCCCGTAAAGTCGGCTAGGCGGCGGCCTTCGTACATGTTCTCGAGTTCATTTTGCACCTCGCCATCGCGGCTGGTGGCCTCCGCTTCGAACAAGCGGCTCAGATCAGTGCCGCTGAGCGCCGCGCCGTAAAAAGCGATGTCGCCCATGGCATAAGCGGGGTTTCCGAAGTAGAGC
>JAHFOS010000259.1 GCA_023261545.1 bacterium | reverse complement strand
TCTTTGGGCGAGGTGGTGCCAACTCCTACATTGCGCGAAGCCGTCGTGACATAGGTGATGGCGTTGCCGGAATCGTCGCTCCAACCGCCTCCGGAGGCGAAGGTCTGCACGTCCAGGGCTTTCCATCCCGCTCCGTCATAGCCCAAAAAGTTGGTGCCATCCCAGCGAATGGTGCCGGCCACGGTGTCTGAGGTATTCCCCACCTTGACGGCACCCGTGAACGTGCCGTTGCCGCTGGCGGTCAGAGAGGCCAGGGTGCTCAGGCCGCTCACCGTCAGCGTCGTGAAGGAGCCGGTGGATCCCGAAATCGGGGTGTTCGCGATGGCGGCATTCGTGATATTGCCGCCCGTGATGGGCGTATTGCTGATGTTGCCAGCGGCGATAGTCAAGTCATTGGCCACCTCGTTATCCGCCCAGGGATTCGCGGTGTTCACCCAGTTGGCGGTGATGGTGCCGGCGACATTGAGCTTGGCGACGTTGGCGTCAAAGTTCTCGATAGCCGCGAGATCAGAGGTCAGGGCTACGGTGCCGGAAACGTCGCGCAACAGCACGGTGCGCCCGGCGCCCGGCTCTGCCACGGCCAAGGTCATGGCATTGCCGTCGAAGTTCGTGCCTTCAAAGCGCAGGGCATTGCCGGTGAGGCTGGCGATAATGGTGAGCGCGTCCGCGCTGGCGTCGCCAAGCTGGGTGTTGCCCGTGACCGTGAGCGTGGTGAAGGAGCCTGTAGAACCTGATATCGGCGTGTTCGTGATATTGCCGCCCGAAATGGCCGCGCTGACAACGTTGCCTCCAGAGATGGCGGCGTTGGTGACGCTCCCGCCTGTGACGGTGGTATTACTGATGTTTCCCGCGACGATGGTGAGATTGTCAGCCACCTCGTTATCGGCCCAGGGGTTCGTTGTGTTCACCCAGTCGGCGGTGATGTTCCCGGCAACGTTGAGCTTGGCGATATTGGCGTCGAAAGCCTGGACATTGGCGCCGATGGCGAGGCCGAGGTTCGTGCGCGCCGCCGATTTATCGCTGAGGTTGGAGAGCGTGAGATCCGCCGCGGGGGGAATCGTGGCCCAAGTGATGTTCCCGCCCGCTCCTGCCGACAACACTTGACCGCTGATGCCGGAACTGGCTGGAAAAACGTTGCCATTGAAGGACGTGCGCCCGCGCACCGTCAAATCCCCGGAGATCAGGGCTCCAGCGATATTGGCATTAGCCGAGAAAGTGGCCGGCCCCGATACCAGGAGCGTCGCGAGCGCGGTATTGCCAGTCACCGTGAGCAGACCCGGATAGCTCAGGGCGGAGGCAAATTTCTCGGCGCTGATCCCGCCGGCCTTCACCTGGAGCTTATCTCCGGCGCCCAGTTCTATGCTGGCGCCGTCCACATGGTCCTTGAGCTGGAAGCTGTCAAAATTGATGACCGTCTTGCCCTGGACGACCTCAGTGTTTTTGAGCTGGAAAAAGTTGCTGCCCTTTTTGAGACCCATTTCGTAGCGTCCCACAAGCAGGCCGCGCACCTCATAGACGCCCTCAGCGTTCGAAACCGCTTGATAACCCAAATTTACCCCGGCATCATTGCTGCCTTTCAAAGATACGTTTACACCGGAAACCGGGGCGCCATTCTCAGCGATGATGCCCCCCGTGAGCAAATCCGTGGGGGTCTCGATGGCGATCTGAAAAAGCTGAAGATCCGCGCCGACGCCACCCCAGAATAATTCGCGCAGATCGCCGGGACTGAGCAGCCCAACGCCGTCGGTGAAAAAGCGACGGTTGTCCACCAGGGCCTGGATGATGCGCCGCCCGGAATTCTCGGGGTTGGCGGCATCGCTGTCGGGGAAAGACGGCAAGGTCGCCACCTTGGTCGCACTGCCGCGCCAGCCCTCGGGATCCCGCACGTTCAGGATGGCATCGTAGAGCGCGAGCAGCGCCTTACTCTCGTCTGCGTTCAGCGCGCGCTTATAGGCACTCAGAATTTCAGCAAAAACAGTGAGCGCATTGATCCGATTGGCCGCCTCCTTGTAGAAGCGTTCCGTTTTTACAACCTCAGAGCTGTTGAGGCGGCTCATGGAGAGCCCGTTGAAAGCCACCACGGTGCCCCCAAAAAAGTCGCGCAACAGGCTCTGCACAAGGGTTTGGGAGTCCACCGTTGGAGCGGCAAGGAGGGCGCGATCCGTCAAGTGAGTGAGATAGGTGGTTGCCGCGTTGATGCCGCCAATATCTAGGTCCCGGGTGCCCAACGCCTTGCGAACCTGATCGGCCAGAATGATGGTACTGAGAAAGCGCACGCCGCGGCGCGTGACGATCAGCGCGTAATTCTTGGTCGAATCAAAACTTATCTCAATAGTCTGGGCTTGATCGGCTGTAAGCGTCGTCTTGGAAAGCAAAATACTTTTGCTGCCCAACTCCACGATGAGGAACTCATCCCCATCCTGGATGTTGTAGAGGTCGGCGGGCTTGAAGCTGCCTTTGAGACGCCCGCCGGCCGTTGTCCCCTGTGCAACGGAACCCCCCTCCCCCCCTCCTCCGCCCCCGCCACAGGCCAGGGCAAACACAAGAAGGGTGGCCATCGCGGCGAAAGATTTAAGCGTGCGCATCGCAAGACCTTTCGACAGACGAAAATAATACGTGAAATGTGAAAAATGCAACGATGGGTCCTACGGCAAAACGGTATTTCGCATTGTGGCGACATCACGAAAGTGCACACGGGCGGTACCGACAGGCTCAACTATGTCGCGCACTTCCGTGAACTTTAAGATGTCCAGCCTTACCCTAGACGCACCTCCCCCCCGCGAGATAAGGCTTTTATGAGCCATGCAGCCTATTTTAGGCGTGATTGACGTGCGCCAAGGTGTTGGATTGTGAAAAAATTCACACTGTCTCATTCGGCTGGCCTGGGACACCCAGAGTAAAACGCAAGAGGCGCTGGTGCATGCGTAGATTTTATCCTAAAAACGGCGGTTGAGCTTCATTAACGCCGCCCAGATCGCCCGATTTTTCTTGCCAAGAGCCCATGTGCGTCCCTACGCCGGAGCGAGGGAGGGGATGCAGTGGGCGAAAATAAGTCTCAGCAGGCGCCGCCAGCGCTCCCAACTCGTCAACTGCTCCGCACATTGCTTTAGCTCTTTCCAAATGTTGGCGGCCATCTCAAAAAAGCTCTGAATGCGCTCCGCCTTCGGATGCAGATGTGTGATCCGCAGCAAAACTTGTCCGGACGTCCTTATCTTGCGGGCTATCGAGAAGAGAAGCAGGGGCCGGCTGGTGATCGCTTCTCGGTGGTGATGACGGTCGGCCATGCGCACAAACAGGTGCCACCAATTGTAAACCTGGGCAATCATCCGCGCCATAATCTGGCAGCGGTTCAGGTCCTTCGTCACATAGCCACTCCATCCCCACTGGTTTTTCAACTCATCGAACATATTTTCAGCGTCAGCGCGGTCGCGGTAAAGTTGGACCATGCCTTCCAAGGGGGTGTCG
>JAHFOS010000258.1 GCA_023261545.1 bacterium | reverse complement strand
ATTTTGGGATCCACGCGGCTGTGGCGCAGCTCGGCAAGTCCGATCCCGGAGAAATACTCTCCGAGCAGGCCGTTGCCTTCAACGGGCACCGCCACGTCCAGGGTCGCGATTGCGCCTGGGTTGCGGGCAGCGGAGGCGTCGCGCACGCCGGTCACCTCCAGTTTGTAATTTTTCCCGGGATCAAGGCCCGCCGTTTCCAGGTAGAATATCCCGGGGTTGCGTCCGGGGCGGACCTTCAGGATTGCCACTTGGGGACCGCCAGGGGCCAGGGCTGGCGCCAGCCGGTAGCTATGGGTATCCGTGGCGGTCGCGGGGTCCAGCGCCTCGCTGAAGACCAGTTTGATCTTGCGGCGCGCGGGATGGGGGGCCGTCGCCGCGAGCAGCGCCGGCGGGGTGTGGTCCGCGGGAGTACGCAGCGTCACCTCCTCGCCGGGGGTTTCCAGCTTCCAGCCGTTCACGGCGACGACGCGGTAGCGGTAATCCGTGAGCTCATGGAGCCCGGTGTCGCTGAACGCGGTTCCCTCGCAGGTTCCCACGGATTTTCCATCCCTGAGGATGACGTAGTAGGGGACGGCGGACTCCGCGTCGCGGGCTGGGGTCCAGCGCAATTGGGCCTGGCTTTCACCCTCCGCCGCGGCGACGAGACCCGCGGGAGCGCTCGGCGGGCTCTGATCCGGCGTGGGCGCGCTCAAGCGCACGCCTTCGAGGGGCAGACCCGCCACCGACCCCACGCTCAGGGACAGCGACCATTCGCGCTCGAAGTGGACGGCGACGAGCAGCAGGTTCTCACCACCCTGGAGCTGGAGCGGCAAGCTCAGGATCTCCGGAAAGCGCACCTCGGCGCCGCTGAGCAACTGCTGGCCATTCAACCACAGGGAGCAGAAGTGCCGGGGGCCGGGACGCAGGCGCCCGATTTGCGCGCTGGCGCGGCGCGGCGCGCGCGCCTGGACGACCGTCGCGTGGTAAGCCATTTGATCGCTCTCCAAGTTGTTCCTCAGAAAGAACGTCGTGCCGGGAACGCCGCCGTGTTCCGGTCGCGGCGTCTCGAAGTGGAGGGTGGACTCCCCGGATTTGAAGCTGGTGGACGGCGTGAAGCGCACGGTTTCTGGCAGCGGCAGCAAGCCGTCCTTGACGGGGACGGCGCCGAGGTTGTACCAATCCTCGGGCCGGTTGAAGGCGTTGGTCAGCCCCAGGAAAATGCGCCGTTGCAATCCTTTGCTGACTCCGGCCGCTTCCATCATGCTCGCGATTTCGCCGTAAGCCAGGGCGGGTGGCTGGCCGGGGCTCTCCTCCTTGAGCTTCTGGATGCCGTAAGCGGCGGACCCCGCCAGGGCCTCCAGGGAACCGGCGCTGCGGTTGATGAGCAGGGATAGCGTTGGGCGCAGCGCCGCTCCCCGAGCGCCCTGTAGGGAAGAAAGGTAGCTGTCGGCCAGGTGGGTTCCATAGCGAGCCGTGGGAGGCAGGTGGCGCAGCCCGAACTGCATCTCCTCGGCCTTGAGGCCGTAGAGCGGCGGATGGGGGGTAAAATTCAGGGCGGGAAAACTCAAGATGTTGGGATCGTCGGAGCGCACGCCGGCCGCCGGTTTTCCCTGCTCGTCGCGCAGTTCCACAACCCCGGAAGGGTCCACCTTCAGGACCCTGGCGGTGCGGAAGCTCAGGCGGTCGCTCGTGTCCCGGCCCCACAGTTGTTCCAGCATCAACGATTCCAGCCTGGGAGCGGCGGCGCCTTCGAAGAGACCGAGGTGG
Source organism: bacterium (assembly GCA_023261545.1). GTDB lineage: Bacteria > Planctomycetota > JADGBV01 > JADGBV01 > JADGBV01 > JAHFOS01. Next base: position 1,727 of record JAHFOS010000258.1, on the reverse strand, counting down.
GCCGCGAGGAAATGCAGGCGGTCGTCGGGAGCGTTGCACAAGTCCTCGTAGGCGGTGGCGTACGTGCCGTCACCGGAGACCAGGATGCCCCGCAGGGCGCTGTAGCGCAGCAGCGGTCCCCAGTGGAAGACGGGGGCCGCGCTCTTTTCCTGCGGCTCCGCCTGGACCAGCAGGGAGGTGAGCGCGCGGGCGCGCCAGGCCGCCGGCAGGCCGAGGGTTTCGGCCTCGCGGTCCAGTTGGCGCGCTAGTTCCTGGAGTTTCCTGGGGAATTCAGCGGCGTAGTTTTCGCGCGGCAAGGTGCTTTTGAGGAGGCGCGCCTCCTCGGCCAACCGCGCGGCCAGGACGTTGATGGAGCTGTAGGAGGCCCTGGTGCGCGCCAGCATATCCTTCAGGAAGGCGCGATTGTCGCCGCCGGGGTCCTCCACCACGAGCCGGGCGTGCAGCCAGGCGGCCAGCTCGCGCCCCTGGGGAAACAGTCCCGTCGCGCCGGAATAAAGCTCGCGATGCGCCGCGTAATCTTCAAGGGATGGCAGCTCGACGAAGCGCTGCACGCCGTAGTGCAATCCGTGCAGCGGGCCCAGAGCCACGCCTTGGCGGTAATATCCCTGCGTGCGCCCGCCATCCTCGTAGCCGACTTCGCACTGGCTCCAGGGGTTCATGGGTTGGCTGGCTTCGACGCCCAGGGGCGCGCGCGCGAAACGCAGGTTGAGTTCGGCCCCGCCGTCCGGCCTGCGCCGGCAAGTCGCTCTGAGCCTGGCGTCCTCCGGCAAATTGCTTTCGCAACGGCCCAACTCGTCGAAGCGCCACTCGATGGCATAGGACCGCCAGGAATCCGAGTGCCTGTGGGGGATCCACGCGCAGGTGAGCCGGAGGACCCGCCGCGCCTCGGGTTTGCGCGGCGCGGGAACGCGCAGCGCGAACATGACGTTTTCGGCGTTGGCCCCAAGGCGCAGCTCGCCCTTTGAGGCCGGCATGGCGCTGGCGGGACCGATCCAGTCGCCGCCGTCCAAGGTTTCGGCGTGATAGAGGGTTGTGGACGTCTCCTCGTCCTCGCGTCCAGGCCCCAGGGTGACGCAGATCTGGCGGTTGTCCTTCTCGCTCTGGGCGGGACGGCGCAGGAAATATATCCTGCCGTCGCGGATGAGCAGCACGGAGTCTTCCAGCAGGCAGGAGTAGTTGGCCTTGCCGTCGAAAAAAGGGCGCTTGTCCAGCAGTTTTCCGTCTTTGAGAGCGTAGTTGAACAGGTTGTTTCCGTCCACCACGACCAGGCGATCCCCGCGCCGGACGCCGCTCGGCTGCAGGTGGTTCCGCTGCAGGCGCACCACGCGCGCGCCGTCGCTGAAATCCGTATGGCTGGCGTAGACGACGAGCTCCCCAGCATTGGGAATAGGGACCAAGCCCCGAAAATCTCCGGGCGTACCCAGCTCCTTGGAGGTGAGCAATTTTCCCGTGGCGTAATTCAGGAAGAGCCAGCGCTCCCCCGCGCCATTCGCCAGCGGCACCGTGACACGGTGGAATTGAAAGAGGATGAGATCCTTATTGGGAAAAAACACGTTCCACAGCAACTTGCCATCCTGGGCGAGGTCGTAGCAGGCGACCTTCTCCCCGCCTTCATTGAAGCGGTCGAGGTAAAGGGATTCGTGCAGGCTGGGTTGGTGCTCGCGGAAGCGGTGGGCCAGCTTGAAACGCGACCGGGGACGGCCGCTCGCGGCTTCCAGCACCTGGGC
>JAHFOS010000139.1:5043-11532 GCA_023261545.1 bacterium | reverse complement strand
CACACCTCTTCGGGCCAGCGCCTACTCCTGGAGATCACCAAGAAGCAGCGCGAGCTGCTCAAGGCCATGGGGGTCCCCATGCCCTCATGATGTAGCTATGATCGGCCTGTAGATTTCAGGCCGTGACGGCGCGCAGCGCTGGCGCGGGCCTTGGCTTTTGGGGGAAGCGGCGCACGCCGCGCGGGGGCGCAGCCCCCGGGCTGGCCCGGAGGGCAACTGCACCGCAGGGCCGGGATTCTCGGCCCGCCGCAGAGGCGGACCTTGCCAGGGGGGGCCGAAGCGCAGCGCAGGCCCCGGTGGGGCGGAGCCCCCCGGTTAGGCGCGCGGGTGAGCCCGCCGGGAAGCGCGAAGTTTCATAATGCCACATTATCGGATACCAGCGCGTGCCTTGCCCCCGCAAGGCGCGTGCAGGCGGCGTAGCCGCCGTTGGTTACGATAATGTTCATTATGACAACTTTGCATCCTTGTGGGGATTGAAGGGCTCCAGGACGGAGCCCGTGAAAGGGGTGAAACCCCTTAGGGGACCGCGTCTCACTTCAACCGTGAGTAGCCCCAGCGACCAGGCTTCACACCTCGCGCCTACACCGCCCGCGATGGAAGATTCCGGCCATCCATGTCACGGACCCGTGCGCCGGCTTTGCTGCATATTATCGGCCCAAGCCTACCGGCGCTGAGCGCCGAGGGGCCGGCGGCTCGGCGCGTAGGCAGCGGAAGCGGCGTAGCCGGTGGCCATTGTTGCTTTGTAATCGTTCACGGCAAAATAAGTATTGGCAACCTATTTACATAGGGGACTTTCGCACTTTTTCAGGGGGCTGAATCGTTGAAAACTCTAGAAATATGGGGTTTTGGTGTTTTTGCTGACCTAATTGGCAGTGGCTACGCGACGTCAAAATCGAAGTTTTCGAGAGGTGTAGAGGATGAGCAAAGGGGACAGGACGAAAGCGCCGGTTAAAGACGGCATGAGGTAAATGGAGACTTTGTAAGAGCATGCTTTTCAATTGCCAGTTTTAAGATGAAAACGCTGCGCGACACTATCCACGGAGACATCGAGCTTTCGCCCCTGGAGCTCGAAGTCGTGGACACGGCGGCCTTCCAGCGCCTGCGCGGCATCCGCCAGCTTGGCACCACCCATCTCGTCTATCCCGGCGCCCAGCACTCGCGCTTCGAGCACAGCCTGGGCGCCTGCTGGCTGAGCCGCCGCATCCTCCTGCAATTGCGCAAAAGCTCGGGCGCGGGACTGCTGGCCGGTCGCGAGGAGGTCCTGCACCTCGCGGCTCTGTTGCACGACATCACCCATGTTCCCTTCGGGCACACCTTCGAGGACGAGCGCCGCCTTTTTCCACGCCATGACGAATCGCCGCTGCGCCGCCAGCGCCTCGTCGCGGAGTCCGCCATCGGCACGGTGCTGCGGCGCGAAGGAGTTCTGGAGGACGTGCTGGGGGTGCTCGGCGGCGGCCACGGCGGTGGCGAGCCCGCGCGCTTGATGCGCGATATCGTTTCGGGCACTCCTGGGGCGGACCTGCTCGACTATCTGCGGCGCGACGCTTATTTCTGCGGACTCAAGTTGGACTACGATGATCGGCTGCTGCAATCCCTCAGCGCCGACGGCGACGGCGTAGCCCTCGATATCCATAAGAGCGGGCGATTGCGGCAGGACGCCTTGAGCGAGCTCATCCACCTGCTGCGCCTGCGCTACACCCTGACCGAGCGCGTTTATTACCACCACGCTAAGGTGGCTTCGGGGGCCATGGTCTCGAAAGCCTTGGAGGGCGCCCTGGCCGAGGGTTGGCTCGGCGAGGAGGACCTGCTTTCCCTGCGCGATGAGTCCTTCCTCGCGCTGTTGCAAACCAAGAGTCGGCCGGGTGGGGCGACTTCGCGCATCGCCAGCGATCTCTTGGCGCGGCGCCTCTACAAGACGGCGCTGGAGCTGCGCCCCGCGAGCCGCTGGTCGCCGGGCCTCACGGCCCTGGAGCAGGAGCGGTTGGTGTTGGCGTACCACGCGAACACCGCGGAGCGCGCGCGCATCGAGGCCGACCTCGCGCGCGAGGCCGGCCTGGAGCCCGGCGAGGTCATCGTCTATTGCCCCTCCGCCGGCATGCAGCTCAAGGAGGCCGACGTGCGCGTGCGCGTTCCCGGCGGGACGGCCCTCAAGCTCTCAGAACTGGAGCTCCCCGAGGTCGAGGTGCTCCTTGAGCAGCACCGCCGGCTCTGGCGCTTCAGCGTGCTCGTGAGCGGCCGGCAGCGCGAGCGGGCGGGGAAAGTGGCCGCGCTCGCCGCCGAGAAGCTCGGCCTCGGCTCCGGACCGCCGCCGCGTTAAAATTCGGTTCATCCGAATAATGCGTACTTTTCAAGAATTTTTACGCGGGTGCACAGTCGAGTAAGGCTGGAACCCAATCGAACCACCGGGGGATTTTCCACAGATTGCACAGATTAACACAGATAATCATCAACCAGGGCTGTCCTTTTTAATCAGTGCAAATCTGTGTAATCAGTGGATGCTCCAGAGTTGCGGACGCGGAGAGCCGCGAACAAACGGGGGGCACCCTCCCAGAAGTACGCGTTAGTCGGATGAGCCTAAAATTAACGCTTCGCGTTTTGGCCCACCCGGTGTTTGATTTTGTGCCGGACGATGCGCTCCGCTTCCAGGATGGCGCATTCCAGGCTGCGCGCCGAGGCGAGGCCTTTCCAGGCGATGTCCCAGGCGGTGCCGTGATCCACGGAGGTGCGCACGATGTCCAGGCCCAGCGTGATGTTGACGCCGGTTTCAAAGGAGAGCATCTTGAAGGGGATGCCGCCCTGGTCGTGGTACATGGCGAGGATGCCGCCGAAGCGCGCGCGCAGGTTGGGCACGAAAATAGTGTCGGCGGGCAGGGGGCCCTGGACCTCGATGCCTTGCGCGTGCGCGTCATCCACGGCCGGCCGGATAACAGCGTCGTCCTCATGGCCCAGCAGCCCGCCTTCTCCGGCGTGGGGGTTGAGTCCGCAGACGCCGATGCGGGCCGCGCGGCCGCTGGCCGCGAGGTATTCCTTCATGAGCCTGAGACAGCACAGGATCCGTCCCTGGGTCAGGGCCGCGGGCACGGCGCCGAGCGGCAAGTGCGTGGTCGCGTAGCCGACCACCAATTCCGGCGAGCTCATCAACATCATGGCCTCGTCCTGGCCGCAACGGCGCGCGATCCACTCGGTGTGTCCGGTGAAGGGCTCTCCCCCCAGTTCCACGGCTTCCTTGGAGAGCGGAGCCGTGACCAGCGCGTCGGCCTGGCCCACGCGGCAGGCGTCCACCGCGAGACGCACGGCCGCGAGAGCCGCCGTTCCTCCTTCCGCCGATGGGCATCCGAGTTGCAGGCTTTTAAATTCGAGACTTGAGGACGTGAGAAGCGGCACGCCATCGCGCCTCCCGCGCGCTTCACCCGGCCCTTGAACGCGGCGCAAACGCAGCGCCGGGGCGAAACGGCGCGCGGCCTCCTCCAGCACTCCGGGGTCACCGACGAGGGCCAGATCGGTTTCGCCGGGGCCGCGTGGCTCGCGGGCGCCCACGGCGCGGGCGGCGGCGCAGCGGACGGCGATCTCGGGGCCCACGCCTGCCGGATCGCCCATGGTGATCAAGATCAGCGGAGGAGGGTGAGACAAGTGGGCCTCTTGGGAGTTGGCGCAGGCGCTTAACGCTGCCTTTGAAAAATTCAAGGGTCGCCTATCATAGGCGCGGGAGTCGGGCGGGCAATCGCGGCCCCGCCAGGGGACGAGGAAAGTCCGGCCTCCAGCAGGAAGGGTGGTGGCTAACGGCCACCGGGGGTGACCCCAGGGAAAGTGCCACAGAAAACATACCGCCGCGGCGAACCCGCGGTAAGGGTGAAATGGTGAGGTAAGAGCTCACCGCGGGATTGGCGACAATCCCGGCAGGGCAAACCCCACCCGGAGCAAGCTCAAGCAGCCGTCTATCTCCTGCGCAACGGCGGCGGGTCGAGCGCTCGAGCCGTCCGGCAACGGCCGGCCTAGAGGAATGGTTGCTCAAAACAAAAGCCGGCTTACGGCCCGGCTCCCATTTTTTGCCGAGATGGTCCGGCCTCTATAATGGCTTTGTCCATGTCGCCGCCGCCCAAAGACGAGCCGTTGCGCGTCACCTTCAAGGCCGGTGAGGTTATTTTCCTTGAAGGAGAGCGGTCGGACGGTCTCTACCTGCTGGAGAGCGGAGAGATCGAGGTCATCAAAGGGACGACGGTGGTGGCGGTGTTGAGCGGGGCCGATACTTTCTTCGGTGAGATGTCTTTCCTGCTCGGCCAGAAGCGCAGCGCCACGCTGCGGGCTCGGACCGAGGTCAAATCCCTGCGCATCTCGGCCGCGAGCGATATCCAAACGCTCGTCCGCACCATTCCCCAGCGCGTCATCCAGTTGTTGCGCACGCTGGCGAGCCGCGTGGACAACATCAACTTCGAGGTGCGCCACTGCGAGAGCTTCAAGGAGTTCCACCGGCTGTGCTTCACGCGCGCGCGCGGCGAAGGCCGCCAGGATGTCCTCCAGTTCCTTGAGGAGGTGGAGAAAAGCACCCGCAGTTCCGCCGTCCAGCGCAACTTCACGCTCATCAAGAACTACCTGCTTTCGCCGCGCATCTGGACGCTGCTCAAGGACGCGCTCGCGGATACCATAGCCCATTACATCAAGGAAACGCCCGCGACCACCATGGTGGACGAATACCGCCGCGGGACTTTGGACTGCCCCGTGGTGAGCTGGATCGATTTTACCGGGGAAATCCAGGGCGGATTGGCGCTGATGATGGGCCGGCAGATTGCCAGCCGCATCGCCGTCACGTTTGGAGTCAAGGAGGATGATGCCATGCGCACCGAGGTGGGGCGCGAGATGGCCAACCAGGTTCTAGGCAAGGTGAAGGCGCGGGTGCAGTCCTTCTCCATCGATCTTGGCCTGCCGTGCTCGCTGGTCGGGCCTGAAGAACTCGAGAAGAAACTTGGCGGCAAGCCCGCCCTGGCCATTGACCTCAATACGACGAGCGGCGCGCTGCGCATGGTGTTTCAGATCACCCCTCCTACATGAGTCCGCGGGCGGCGTCCATGGAGAACCTCGTGGAGGAGCTGCTGCGGCGTCTCGGGGAGGATCCGGGCCGGCCGGGTCTGCTCGACACGCCGGCGCGCGTGGCCGCCTCGCTGCAGTTCCTCACCAAGGGCTATCACGAAAAGGTCGAGGACCTCGTGAATGGCGCCATTTTCGACGCCGCCAATGATGAAATGGTCGTGGTCAAGGACATCGAGATGTACTCCATGTGCGAGCATCACCTGCTGCCTTTCTTCGGACGGGCCCATGTGGGCTACATCCCCAACAAGCAGATCATCGGCCTGTCCAAGATCCCGCGCATCGTGGATATCTTTGCCCGCCGCCTGCAGATCCAGGAGCGACTCACCGACGATATCGCCCGCTGCCTGATGCAGGTGCTCTCTCCCCTCGGGGTCATGGTGGTCGTCGAGGCCCGGCATTTGTGCACCATGATGCGCGGAGTCGAGAAGCAGAACAGCGCCATGGTGACGAGCGCCTGCGTGGGAGCTTTCCGAAAATCGGGCACGCGGGAGGAGTTCCTGGCGCTCATCCGCCGCTGAGCTGGGAACTCGGCTCAGTGGAGTTCGATGATTTCGGCCTTGAGCGCGAAGTCGAGGTTTTCTACGCCCTGCTCGTCCGAGCGCGAGAGGATGATGCCGCCGCGGGTTTCGTCCGTGCGCGATCCGGAACTCCCGCCGATGGAGGTCCAGCGTCCCGGCGCCAGGACCACCGCGGTGGCGATCTCGCCGGTTTTGAAGCTGCGCCGGTCGCCCTTGACGGAGGCCCAATAACGCGTTTCGATCCTGACGTGGACGCGCTTTCCGGTCACGATGGGGCTCACCGCCAGCACCACGCCATCGCGCACGCGCTCGCCGGGGCGAACCTCGATGAAGCGGCCGCGATAGGCGGCCAGCACGGTTTCACTGACCGTGAGCGCTATTTCGCCGGTGCCGCCGCTCACGACGGCGATGGAGGTTTCTCCCGACTCGGAGAACGTATTTTTTCCGCTGGAGGCCTGGACGCTCACGCCCACCCCGCGCTCGCGCGAAACCTGCACGCCGATGTCGTGGCTGGAGGCGCTGGACTCTCCCGCGCCTTGGCGGCGCAGGCTGATCATCACCTGCGGTTGCAGGGCGAAGTCGTCTTTTTCCAGGAGTTTGGCGATGGCCGCCAGCACCTCGGTTTCGTCGCGCACCAGCACCGAATGGGAGTCCACCCAGTAGATTTTCCCCCCTGCGCTCAGCATGTCCGAAATAATCGCGTGCTTGGCCTTGGGTTCCAGCCCCAGGTAGAACACCTTGTAGGGGAGGGCGGGGGGTTCCGCCGCGATGTTGGCGAGGAACGCGGCCAAGAAAATGGCCAGGGGGATGCCGCGGGAGAACATGACGTTCTTTTCCAAACTATCCGTGGGATCGGAAAGTAAAGGGCCGACCATGAGGGCAGAAC
>JAHFOS010000139.1:0-5033 GCA_023261545.1 bacterium | reverse complement strand
GCTACGGGATTCTCGAAAGCCCATGGGGCCCGCTGGGCCTGGCCGCCACGGCGCGCGGGCTTTTCGCCGTGAGCCTGGACTTTGGATCAGCGGAACTGGCGGCGTGGCGCCGTTGGTTTCGCGAGATAATTCCGGATCGCGAGATCGTCTCCCATTACGGAAGGCAGTTTTTGGACTATTTTTCTGGACGCAGCCGGGGTTTTGATTTCCCGCTGGATCTAAGCAAGCGCACGCCCTTCGAAAAGTCCGTCGCCCGCGCCACGCTCAAGGTTCCTTACGGAAAGACCGCGACTTATGCCGAGGTCGCGCGCCAGGCGGGTCATCCCGGCGCGGCCCGTGCCGTGGGGGGGGCGCTGGGGCGCAACGCGCTGGCCATCGTTGTTCCCTGCCATCGCGTGGTGGCCGCACGCGGGCTCGGCGGCTACAGCCCTGGCCTGGAGCTCAAGCTCCAGTTGCTACGGCTGGAGGGAGCCCCCATGGCGGCGCGGAAGGGGATGGGGTGAGCACCGAGGCAGCCTCCGCCACTGGCGACGTTCCCGTCGTCGCGGCTCCGCCAGGCGAAGGGGGACTGGCGGGCGCGGGCTTTCAGAGCCGGCTGCGGCGTTTCCTGGCAGAGTTTCCGGGTGAGCTCCCCCCCTGGTTATTCTGGGGGATTTTCCTTGGGGCCACCTGGTTCTATATCTGCAGGAAAATAGTGGAATGGGATATCTGGTGGCACATGGCCGCGGGGAAGTTCTACCTGGAGCACGGCTTCTATCCCCCCTCCGACACGTTCACCTTTTCTCCCGTGAACAAGGTCAACGGCCTGTGGCAGACCTGGCTGGGAGACATCCTGCTCTTCAAGGTCTATGATATCGGAGGATATCTGGGCCTGCAACTGATGGCGGCCGCGCTCATCCTTTGCCCCGTGCTCATCGTCTATGTTCTGGGCGGTCGGCGGCGCAACGCCTGGATGGTCGCTGCCTGCTTCATCATGGTGCTGGGCACCATGCAGCAGCACCTCATCAAGAACGCCATCTACTCGCTTTTCTTCTTGAGCGTCATCGCCTGGATCGGCGCGCAACGCGCGGGGTGGCGCAGGTACCTGGTCGTCGTCTTCCCCCTGCTTTTCTGGGCCTGGAGGCACATGCACGGCTATGTCCTGGTGGGGCATGCGGTGATCTTCCTCATGCTGGCGGGGGAACTCCTAGACCTTCTGTTGCCGGTGCTGATGGCGCCCATCAGATACATTTTCAAAAGGGAATGGGCCTTGCGCTGGAATGTGCACGACCTGCTTTTCGCTCTGGTGCTGGCGGCCTCCTGCATCACCGCTCGCGAGATCGTTAAAGACGATTGGGACCTGCCCTGGGAGCATCTCGTGAGGAAGTTCTATGCCCCGATGGCCACTTGGGAAAAAGACAACGCCGGCGCGCCGCAGGGCGCCACCCGCGAGTTCGCTCCGGGGGTGGAGCTGCCGTTCCATGAAAAGGCACGGCGCTTCTTCCGCCAGGTATTCCGCGGCGGCGACGCGGAGATCGTTGCCGAATATCAATACCCCGTGAACATACGTTTCACCGTCGTCGCCAAGGCGATGTTCGTCTTTGCCCCCCTGGTCATGCTCTACTTCAGCACCGCCGTCGTGCTCTACCTGCTCGCCGCCGCCGGCGCGCGCTGGGCCGAACCTTGGGCGCGCCCCCTGCGCATGAGCCACCTGCTGCCCGCCATCATCACCGTTCACATGGGCATGGGCTTCCTGCGCACGGTGGCCTTCCCCTTCCTCATCGCGTTGCCGTGGATGGCCCATGGGCTGGCGAACATGCCGTGGCGTGACGCCGCGCCCCTGCTGCGTGCCGGCCGCCGCGGGCTCGAGGGTTTCCTGCTCGCGTGCATGGTCATCATCATCTGGAAGTCGAATTACTTCTGTTGGCAGGGAAAGTTCTCGCGCTTCACCGGTTTCATTGACACCGAGGTGGGCTACGGCAAATCGCTCAAATTCAAGGAGACCATCCCGCAATACGCGCTCGAGCGCTTCAGGGACGAGAAGATCTTCAACAGCTATAACATCGGCGGCTATCTCATCTGGGAGTGGTACACCAACAAGAAGGTCTTCATTGACGGACGCTCCGCCAACTACGACATCGAGTTCTACAACGACTACATCCAAGGCGCCGCCAAGTACATCAACCTCCACAAGATAGAAAGAGCGCTCATGAGCCTTTACGTTGACAAGGACCGCATCGCGGCCTTGCTGCGGGAGAACTGGTCGCCGGTGATCTTCGACAACAGCATGGTGATCCTCAAACGCTCCCAGACCCTGGAATCGGAGCACGGCAAGGTGCCCGAATTCATTTGTTCGGAGAAGGATCTGGAAGGCATGGACTACATTGACGTCCTCGGCCTCGGCCTTTTCGCCCGCAATACCTTGAACTACCTGTTGCTGTGCGGGCGCCTGGCCGACGCTCTGGAGTTCCTGGGGCGCTACCCCCACCTTTTCAAGGCGCTGGATCCCATGCACCGCGACGAGATCGCGAGCCGCGTTCCCATCCTGCGCACGCTAGAGGGGGCCTTCGGGCGCATCAACCATCCTTTGCTCGGCGAGCTGTGCGACCGGCTCTACAATCCCAAGAACATCGAGCACGCCCCTTTCCTCATCGCCGGGGCGCTGAGCAAGTTGGGAAGGCCCGGAGAAGCGGCGCAGGCTTACGCCGCCTACCTGGAGACCCACGGCAACGCTCATTACGCCTGGGCCGGCCTTTCGATGGAGTTCGCCAAACTGGGTTGCGTCGAGGAGGCTTGGCGGACGATGGATCAAGCCTCGCGGATCGCCCCGGAACAGGCGGATTATCGCCAGGGTTCTGAAGCATTGGGCCGGGTGGTGCAAGCGGATCGCCAGGCGCGCGCGCAGCAGAAGGCGCTGTTGGGCAGTGGCGGGAATTCAGACGAATGGGCCCGTTTCGCCGAATCCATGAAAGACCTCGGGCGTTTTGAAGAGGCTTCCCAGGCCATGGAGAAGGCGGTGGCGCTCTCTCCGGGCAACGCGGACTACCTCAACAACGCGGGAGTCCTTCACTATATGCTGCGGAAATGGGATGAAGCGGAAAAATATTACCATGAAGCCATTCGCGCCAAACCCGACGATCCCATGGCCTACTACAACCTCGGAATGCTGTTCCAGGACAGGAACCAGCCGCTCCAGGCGGTGGAGCTGTACCGCAAGGCTTTGGAGGTTCGGCCCTCTTTTACCGAACCACAAGCGCGGCTTGCGGCGCTGGAGAACAACCTCATGATGTCAGGGAATGCCAAGTAACTCCGAGCAAGCCTTGAGGGAGCCGGCGCAAAATCCGGGGGAACCGTCGTCGTCATGGCTGCCGGGACCGGTGCGCCGCTGGTTGGCCGGAGGCGGCCTGACACTTCCCGTTTGGCTGTTCTGGGGCATCTTTTTCGGCATCACCTGGTTTTACATCTGTCGCAAGCTCGTGGAGTGGGACCTGTGGTGGCACCTCGCCGCCGGGCGCTTCTATGTGGAAAATGGCTACTACCCCCCCAACAACACCTTCACCTTCTCGCCGGTGCAACCCGGAGGGACCCTGGAGGAAGCCTGGCTCGGGGACATCGTGCTCTACGAAGTGTACCGCTTTTCTGGATACCTGGGCCTGCAGATTTTAGCCGCAGCCCTCATCCTCTGCCCGGTGGTGGTTATTTATCTGCTGGGCGACCGCCGGCGCAACGTGTGGGTTCTGGGGGCCTGCGTGGCGTCGGTCCTGGGCACCATGCAGATGCACATCGTGAAGAACGCCATCTTCGCCATGTTCTTCCTGAGCGCCATCGCCTGGCTCGGGGTGCAGCGCGACACCCACAAGCGCTGGTCGTTGCTCTTGATTGCCCCGTTGATGTGGGCCTGGATCAACATGCACGGCTATGCCCAGGGCGTGGGTCTCGCCGTCATCACCCTGATGCTGGCGGGGGACCTCGTTGACCTGCTGTGTCGTCGCGAGCGGGGTGACTGGATACGCACCGGAATCCTGGCCGTGGTTTTTTTCGCTTCAGCTCTGCCCCTGGGCGATCGCGGCGAGCTTCCCTGGGCGAGCCTCCTCGATAAGTTCGCGTCTCCCGTGGCCACCTGGGACGCGGATGCCGCGGGGTCCGCCGTCCCTAAACCCGCCCCAGGGCGGGGGCCGGAAACCCTTTACGAGAGCACGCGGCGCTTTGTTCGTTTGGTCTTTCGCGGCGGGGATTCCGAACTCGTCGCGGAATACCAATACCCCATAGATATTCGCTACGTCCTCAACGCCCGGCTGCTTTTCGCCATGGTTCCGATCTCCCTGCTTTTCTTCCTCACGGCCCTGATTTTCTATGTCCTGGCCGTCTGCAAAGTGAGCTGGGCCGTGCCCTGGGCCGCGCGCTTGCGCATGAGCCAGTTGCTTCCCGCCATGGCGACGCTGCACCTCGGCATGGGTTACCTGCGCACCATCGCCTTCCCCTTCCTGGTGGCGCTGCCCTGGATGGTGTACGGCCTGTCCGGCATGCCATGGACGTGGAATCACCCAGTCCTCAAAGTGGGCCGGCGTTGCCTGGAGCTGGTGATGCTCTCCCTGCTGGTCGTCTTGCTCTTCAAGTCCCACCGTTATTACGGAAGCACGGCCTATGACTCGGCTCTCACCAGCATCGGCAAGGTCCTGAAGATCGAGGGGATCGACCGCTTCAAGCTCGAATGGCCTGAACGCTTCGCGCGCCTGACCGGCTTCATTGACACCGAGGTGGGCTACGGCAAGTCCCTCAAGTTCAAGGAGAACCTGCCGCGCTATGTGCTGGAACGCTATCGCGATGAAAAGGTGCTGAACAGCTACAATATCGGCGGCTACCTCATCTGGGAATGGTACACGGACAAGAAGGTGTACATCGATGGCCGCTCGGCCATCTACCAGCCGGATTTCTACAAGGACTACCTGATCGGCGCCCGCAAGTACGCGGAGGCCTACAAGGTGAAGCTGGCGATGATGAGCCACTACGTTGACAAGGACCGCATCTTCTTCCACCTCCAGGAAAACTGGTCG
>JAHFOS010000138.1 GCA_023261545.1 bacterium | reverse complement strand
CAAGTTCCGCGACGAGCCGCGCTCGCGCGGCGGGCTGATCCGCGTGCGCGAGTTCACCATGAAGGACGCCTACAGCTTCCACCGCGACCCGGCCAGCCTGCTCGAAACCTACGAACGGTTGCAGGCCGCCTACGAGCGCATCTTCCGCCGCACGGGCCTGGTGAACTTCATCAGCGTGGCCTCGGACACCGGCATGATGGGCGGCGGCGCGGCGCACGAATTCATGCTGCTCTCTCCCGCGGGCGAGGACAGCCTGATGGTGTGCGGAAACTGCAACTACCGCGCCAACCTCGAAGTGGCACGCGCGCACCTTACGGCGCAAAGCGCTGGCCGCGCCCGAGCCATCGAGAAGGTGGCCACACCCGGCGCCGCCACCATCGAGGCCGTGGCCGGGCTTCTGGGCCGCAACCCCGAGGGAACCTGCAAGGCGGTGCTGTTGGAGGTGGCGGGCCAACTGGTGCTGGTCCTGCTGCGCGGCGAGCGCGAACTCAACGAAGCCAAGTTGCGCAAACTCCTCAAAACCGCGCAATTCCGCATGGCCGGGGATGAGCTCATCACTCGCGCCGGCATGGTGCCGGGTTACGCCTCGCCACTCGGAACCAAGACGGGAACCTACAAGCTCATCGCCGACGAGTCCTTGCGCGGGGAAGAGGATTTGGTTGCCGGGGCCAACGAGACCGGCTATCACGTCGTGGGTTTTCATCCCGGCCGCGATTTGGCGGGTCTGGACTTCGCCTGGGCCGACGTCGCCTGTGCGCGCGCGGGCGATCCCTGCCCTGAGTGTGGCGCGCCCCTGGAACTGAAACGCGGCATCGAGATCGGCAATATCTTCCAGCTCGGCGACAAATATTCGAGGGCCATGGGCATGAAGTACCTCGACGAACAGGGCCGCGAGCAGGTGCCCATCATGGGCTGCTACGGCATCGGCGTGGGCCGGCTCGTGGCCGCCGCCGTCGAGGAGCACCACGACGCCAACGGACCCATCTGGCCCGAGGCCATCGCCCCTTTCGCCGTACACGTCAACATCCTGGACGCGAACAAACCCGGGGTGCTGGAGGCGGGAATGCGGCTCTACGGCGAGCTCATGGCGGCGGGCGTCGAGACGCTGGTGGACGACCGCGGCGAGAAACCCGGCTTCCAGTTCACCGACGCCGACCTGCTCGGCGTCCCGCACCGCTTGGTCATGAGCCCGCGCAACCTCGCCGCTGGCAAGGTGGAATACCGCCGCCGCGCCGGAGGTGAAGCGCGCCAGCTCGACCTCGCTTCAGCGGTCAGCGAAGTGCGCGCTCAACTTATGTCGAAGTGACCCGGCCGCTCGAAGTCCCGCTTTTTCCGCTGCCGCACGTGGTGCTGCTGCCGGGCGCGGTCATGTCCTTCCATCTTTTCGAGGCGCGCTACATCGAGATGATCGAGCACGTCATGCGCAAGAGCGAGCCGCTCATCGCGGTGTCCAAGCTCATGCCCTGCACCGAGGTGGATTACTTCCTGAGCCCGGAGTTCGAGCACTGGGGCAGCATCGGCGAGGTGGTGGTGCACCGCAAGAACGACAACGCCACGCACGACGTGCTGCTCATGGGCGTGGAGCGCGCGCAGTTGCGCGAGGCCCCGAGCTCGGATCGCCGCCTGTACCGCTGCGTCCTGGCCTATCCCACGCCCCTGCCGGAGCTACCCGACTACCACCGCGAGTGGCTGGTGGAGAACGAACCCACCCTCGGCGAGCGCCTGTCCCGCGACAGCAACGGCGAGCTCACGCGCGAGCTCTACAAGAAATGGCGCGACGGCTTCATCACCGCGCGCGCGCTGCTGCACGTCTTCGTGCACACCATCGAGAAGGATTCGGAACGGCTGCAACAAGTGCTGCTCGACGAGGGCGGGGATCTGCCTATGGAGATTCTCAAGGGCTGGCTGCGCCGCAAGCGGGAGTAACGCCCGGCGGCAGCTACCCGCCCAAGACCGCCTCGATTTTCTCCAGTTCTTCCCGGCTGAACGGCGCGGCCTTCAGAGCCGCGGCGTTCTCGCGGATCTGCTCGGGGCGGCTCGCGCCGATGAGCGCCGAGGTCACGGTGGGCAAGCGCAACACCCAGGCCAGGGCCATCTGCGCCAGGGACTGGCCGCGCGCCTTGGCGATAGCCTCCAAGTGCCGCGCCTTTTCCACGAGTTGGGGCTTCACGCCGCCGGGCCTCAAATATCCCGTTTTGGAGGCGGCCCGGGAATCGGCGGGGATGCCTTTCAGATACCTGTCGGTGAGCATGCCCTGAGCCAGGGGACAGAAGCAGATCGTGCCCAAGCCGTGCTGCTGGGTCACCGGGAAGAGGTCGTGCTCGGGGCCTCGCTGGAACATGGAGTAGCTCACCTGGTGGATGAGGAGCGGGCTCAGGCCCTGTTTTTTTCCCGTCTCGACAGCCTCGCCGGTGAGCGCTCCGGGGTAGTTGCTGATGCCCGCATACAGCGCCTTGCCGCTGCGCAGCGCGCTTTCCAGCGCCCCCAGGGTTTCGGCGAGCGGGGTGGCGGCGTCGGGGCGATGGTGGTAGAAAATGTCCACGTAGTCCAGGCCCAGGCGCCGCAGCGAAGCGTCTATGCTGGAAAGCAGATATTTGCGCGAGCCGCCGTCGCCGTAAGGACCCGGCCCCATGCGGTAGCCGGCCTTGGTGGAAATGATAAGCTCGTCGCGCGGCAGCTCCTTGAGGATGGTGGCGAAGCGCCTTTCCGCCGCGCCGGGCGCCGGGCCGTAATTGTTGGCCAGATCGAAATGCGTGATGCCGAGGTCGAAGGCCTCGAAGCACATGCGCCGCGCCAGGGCCGCATCGGCCTCGTCCCCGAAGTTGTGCCACAGCCCGAAGCTGATGGCGGGAAGGTTCAGGCCCGAAGCCCCGCAGCGGCGGAACCAGCCTTCAGGCACGCGCTCGTAGCGATCCGGGGAGTACGGGGTTGCCTTAGACATTGGGAGTTGCTCCTATTATGTTTTCTATCAACTACCGAACCAAATAAAACAATAAAAACGCGCTTAAAAAAATGCAAAAAATCCAACCCCAGCCAATAACGTCACCGTAAGAAAGCACAAAATCGAACATCAAACTTTGTGTTGTCCCCGCGGCCGCAGCGTGCGGTAGAGCACGCGGCCGGTGCGCAGCTTTTCGGGTAGCGGCTCGTCTTCGCCGATATCGAGACAGTGCAACACTCCGGGTTTTTCCACGCGGTAGCGCAGGCCGCTTTCCGGGCAGGTCATGATGCCTCTGCGATTCGGCGCCGTGAGCCTTACGCCGTGCCGGCTCATCCAGCCGCGTCGCTGGGCGGGCACTCCCGTCACCAGCGCGTAGTCGGGAACGTCGCGGGTCACCACGGCGCCGGCGGCCACGAAGGCGTAGCGGCCAATCGTGACGCCGCAGATCACCGTGGCGTTGGCGCCGAGGGTCGCGCCGCGGCGCACCAGGGTTGCTTCATAAAGATCGTGGCGGTTCACTTCGGCGCGCGGGTTGGTGACGTTGGTGAAAACGCAGGCAGGGCCGAGGAAAACGAAGTCCTCCAGGGTGACGCCGGGATAGACCGAGACGTTGTTCTGGATCTTGACGCCGTTGCCGATGACGACGCCCTCGCCCACGAAGACGTTCTGGCCGAGGTTGCAATCGCGGCCCAGGCGGGCTTGTTTGCGAATATGGCAGAAGTACCAGATGCGCGTGCCGCCGCCGATGAGGGCGCCGTCCTCAACGTGGGAAGAGGGGTGGATGAATACGTCCTGGGCGCTGGCGCTTTTTTTTGCCGCTCGCTGGCCGCGGGGCTTGTTCACGGCCATGGCCGAGCCCTTCCCTCACCGCGGCCCTCTCCAGAACCCTCACCCCAACCCTCTCCCAAAGGGAGCGGGAGCGTCAAGACGGCTGGCGCCGTTCTCCGACCTGGGAGAGGGCGTAAGAGAGCTGGCGCGCTCATGCGCTTTGTCATGGCCGAGCCAGTAAAACCTGTCGGCCCGAGGAGAATTCCAGCACGATGCTTTCGTTTTTACCCTCCCAGGCATCGGCGAGATCCTCGTTGGCGCGGCCGAGGTCTAGGAGGACTTGTCCGGTGTTGAACAACAACAGATAGTACTGCCGGCCAGCGGTGGCGATGGCGAGATTGAGTCCGGGCAACCCGAAAAGGCCATCGGCTTTGGCGGTGCCTGACAGCAGCACGGGGCGGGACGGGTGGCCCGGGCGCAGATGGAAAAGTCTGCCATCGCGATCCAGCGCAAGCCACGAACCGTCCGCAACTCCAACGGCCTTGGCCAGCTTGGCGCTCGGGAACTCCCAATTGTCCCCGAAGTGCTGCTTGCCGAGATCCCAATTGTGCAGTTTCGGAGAGCCGGGAAAGGCGGAGGCCAGGACGTGCGTGGCGCCGACGACCAGGGCCTTGGCGCCCTGGGGCAGGTTCACGGTTTCCTTGGCGGCTGCGGGATGAGGTTGCCGATTCGCGTTGTCGAGGGGCTTGCACCAGGGATGATCCTCGAGTTGGGGAACCGTTGGCACGGCAGGAAAGGTGTAGATGCGATCCCCGCAGTGGGCCTTGAGCGCGCCTTTTTCCAGCCAGATGCGGCTGGGCGGACCCGGCAGCGCGACAGGTTGCGGGGGCTCCCTGAGGCTGGGTTGCAGAAAGGCCCTGCGCTCCGTGTATAAGCCGAAACAAGTCTCCCCCTGGAGCGCGATGAAGCGCGGACAGCGCTCGTGGACCGGCAGCGGCTCAAAAGCGGGCCGGCCCTTCTCGGGGGCGAAGACGGCGCTGCCATCCTGGGCGACGAGCACGACGCCGTGGGGGTCCGCGTGCTCGAGGATATGACGCCAACTCTTGCCGGGTAGCCGCAGCAGTTCTTCCGCCCATTCGAGTTCTTTGCCCTCGTAATGGGAGACCGGCGCCTCGCCTTCCTTGGCTTCGGCGGACTCGGAAGACGCGCCGCGGCGCAAGGAAGCCAGGACCAGTCCAGAGGCGGGATGATCGAGTTTGAGATCCTCCATGGCGGCGATGGCATTGAGGCGTCGTCCACCTTCGAACTCCTCGCGCGCGCGGGCCGCCGTGAGGCCCACAACGGGCGCGTAGGCCAGGAAAATCGCGGCGCGCTCCTGGCGCGTGTCGTCCCGCCACTTGGCGCGCATCCTGCTGACCTCCTCGTGACCGGCGGCATTCTTAGCTTCCTGCTCCTGGAGACGCTTTTCCAGTTTGGCGACTTCCTCCTGGAACCCCTTGATCCGCAGCGCCACGGCATCCTTCTCCTTGAGTTGCGCCTGGAGGTCCTCGTCGATCTTGCCGATCCCCTGATCGCGCTGGGCGGCCTTCTTCTCCCGATCACGCTTGACGGCCTCCAGTTTTTCTCGATGGGCCTGGGCGGTTTCGGTCTGCTGCTTCGTATTCTGGATCTTGACCTCCAGGCCTTCGATGCTCTTGTCCACCTCCTCTATCTTATGCACGCGGTCGTAGATTTGCTGGCCAAGGTAATGCGCGGCATAGGCGAAGAGCCCGCCCATGACCAGGAAGAGCGCGAAGGACCGTCCGTTGCGTTTGAGCCACTTCAAGAACAGCACGGCGAAGTTGCGCTCGAAGTCGGCGAGCGGCAGGCCGTTCTGGAAGGAGTAGATGTCCTTCCTGAGCGCGCCCGCGGATTCGTAACGCTGCGCGGCGTCGGGCTGGGTGCATTTCTTCACGATGTACACCAGATCGCGGGGATTCCGCTGGGAGTCGAGCGGGGCGTAATCGTAACGGCCCGCCGCGGCGTTGACGAGGATCTCCTGGGGGGTCTCCCCGGGGATGAGGTGGCGGAAGGTGAGCATCTCGAAAAGCAGAACCCCCAGGCTGAAAATATCGTTCTTCTCGTCCACCAGCTCGGAACGGCCCTGCGCCGTCTCGGGGCTCATGTAGAGCGGCGTGCCCTTGATGGAGCCCTTGACGCTCTCGTAGGCGGGCTCCATGAGGGTGCTTTCATCCGGGGTGGGCGGCGGCGCGTCCTCTTCGGCCTGATGCTTGAACTTGGCCAGCCCCCAATCGAGCAGGGTGAGCTCGCCACGCGGACCGATCATGATGTTGGAAGGCTTGAGGTCGCGGTGCAGGACGCCCTTGCTGTGCGCGTAGTCCACCACCTCCACGAGTCGCGCGAAAACCTGCACGCGCTCGGCCAGCGGCCAGGAGGCCGGATTCTTGGAAGCCTTGAGGATGGAGGTGTTGAGCGGCGCCCCCTGCAGCCGGCACATGGTGATGCCGGGCAGGCCGTGCTCATCGCGCACCAGATGATAGACGGGGGCGATGCCGGGATGCTCCAGCCGGCCCATCACCTGGGCCTCGCGCACGAATTCCTTCACCGCCTGCGGCTGGCGGCGGTTGGCCCGGAGCGTTTTATAGGCGGTGGGCCGGTGGAAGTACTCGTCCATGTATTCCAACACCTCGGCCATGCCCCCGCGCCCGATGTTGCCCACCGCGACGTAGCGCTGTTTCTTCTGGAAATATTCCTGAAGGGCGTCCTGGGGGGCGGCTGGCTTATCGCCTTTCACCGGCGGCGCGGCTTGGCGATAAGCGGCAGTTTCCCGACCCACCCAGCGTGGACTCCAGGACCGGCGAGACTGGCGCACGCGCGTTCAAAACTGGGTTCGTCAGCATAGGAGAGCAGCAGCAGCCCGCAGTTGTTGCAAACGCCGACATCCCCCGCCTGCCGCAGGTCCTTGCGTGCGGTGGCGATGCAGCAATCGAGGAGCGGGGCGATGGAATCCAACGAGGGGATTTATGGCGTGAGCGGGATGTTGAACTGGATATCGCTGCGGTAGTTGCTGCCTTCGCCGAACCAGGTCTGGAAGATGTCATGCCAGACGCCTTTTTCCCAGAGCGCCATGAGCGCGCCATTCAACTGGTCGCGCAAACGCGATTGATTTTCCGGCACGGCGATGCCATAAGGTTCGGCGGTGAAACGCAGCCCGCGCACGGCGAGGTCGCCCTCCGCGCGGGCTTTGACGAGTCCCTCAAGGATCAGGGTATCGCTGGTCATGGCGTCCACCTTGCCCGCGACGAGCGCCTGCACGGCGGCGGGATAATCAGGAAAGTCCAGCACGGCGCACTCCGGCTGCACCTTGACCATGTTGACCCCGGAGGTGCTTCCGGTCACGGCTCCCACCTTGCGGCCCTTGAGATCGCGGTAGCCCTGCACCGGGCTGTCCTTGCGGCACAGCAGCCCTTGCCCGTCCTGGAAATAGGGGATGGTGAAATCCACCTGCTTTTCGCGCTCGCGCGTGATGGTCATGCTGGCGATGACCGCGTCCGCCTTGCCTTCAAGGATGAAGGGGATGCGCTCATTGGATTTCACCGGCACGAACTCGGCCTTGAGACCGAGTTCGTGCGCCAGCGCGCGCGCGATGTCAATGTCGAAGCCCCAGAAGCTGCCGTCGGCCTTGCGCTGGCCGAAGGGCGGCGCGTCGGCTTTGACGCCAAAGATGATGGTCCCGCGCTTCTCCACGCGACCCCAGAGATCGCCCCCCGTGGCGCGCGCCGCGCCGCGGGTGAACCCAGCCAAGGGGCAGGTGCACGAGACGAGAAGCAGGGCGCTGGCCAGCAGCACCAGGGAGGAAGCCAAAAAATTTTTCATCGAATTCTTCCGTTTCTACAGGGTTCGCATAGACCAGTGGGATGCTTCTCGGCGGGCCTCCGACAAGGCCGGAAATAAGGCAGGCCGCGGCCGATACACTCGTCGCCCTCGGGCGCCGGGACCGCCGGGTTATCAATGCGCAGCGATCCGGGGTCGGGCTTGCGGCCACTGTCCTGGGCCTCTTGCAGCGAGTCGAAGAGGATGATGTCGGCCAGCGGGGCGTCGGTCACTTTCTTGGCGACGGGGGAATAATAGAAGTCGTCGCTCTTGAGGCCCACGATTTTATTGGCGATGTTGCGGATCTCGTTCCCCTTCTGGGCTCCGGCGCTGGTGCGCAGGTCCTTGACGCGGTCGAAAAGACACAAGGAGCAGGGCTGCTTGCCCGCCTTCTCCGCCGCCTCAAAGTTGTCGTAGGCGATGCGGCTGGTCATCTGCGCCGCCCATTTGCAGGTGGTCTTGTGGTAGAGTTTGCTATTGAGTTCGCCCACCAGTTCGCCGGCCTCCTTGTAGTCCGCGGGCGGAGGAACATCGGCGGCGGTCTTGCGCATCTTGTCCAGGATGGAGACAAATTTTTCGCTGCCTCCATCGGAGAACTCCGCGAGGCCCTGGCGCAGCAACTCCTCATTGATGAGCAGCGGGGCGTCTTTCTGCTGCTTCAGGAAAACATAGACTTGCGGCAGTCCCTCCGCGCTGAGCCCGAGCGCGTCTTCGGGAACGATGTTGATGCTCTGCTTGTTCAACAGGTTGGCGAGGAAATCCCGCGTCTTGTTGATGTTGCCATGGGCCTTGAGTTGCGCCAGGCGCACGGTGATGGGCAGGTCCTGGTACTGGATGACAATGCGGTCCCAGGCCGGCACGCTGACCACGGTGTGGCGCTGGGTGAGCCACTTCGAGGTGTCCGCCGCGAAGAGCACGCTGGCCATCGACAGGTAGCTGAAGAAGAAAAGGATTTTCATGGCTTTCATGGACTGCGGGCCAGGGATTCTATGACCTGTGAATCACCCGCAAAACAGCCTTCAGGATTTTTTCTGGATAAATCGGGGCCAGAACCTCAGAGGACGGAGCCGTTGTCATAGTGACACGACATTTCCAGTTTTCCGGGGCTAAATTCCAGGAATTTTTAGGAATAATACACAGGCATGAGGCTTGCTCAATCCAAAACCAGAAGGCCATCCCATGCGCGGCGACAAACTCACCACCAAGTTCCAGGAAGCCCTGGCCGAGGCCCAAAGCCTGGCCCTCAGGAACGACAATCCGGCCTTGGAACCGGAGCACGCGCTCGTAGCGCTCCTCGACCAGCAGGACGGCGGCACCGCGCCGCTGCTGAGCAAGGCGGGCGTGCGCGTGCCCGAGCTCAGGAAGGCCCTGGGCGCCAGCCTGGAGCGCCTGCCGCGCCTGCAGCAGGCCACGGGCGAAATAACGCTTGCGGGCGAACTCGTGAAACTCATCAACCTGGCCGATAAAGAGGCGGGAAAGCGCGGCGATCAATTCATTTCCAGCGAGTTGTTCCTCATCGCCTGCGCCGACTCCAAGAGCGAAGTCGGCAAGCTGTTGCGCCAGCACGGGGCCGAGCGCAAGGCTCTCGAAAAAGCCGTGGGCGAGCTGCGCGGCGGCGAAAAAGTTGACAACCCCGAAAACGAGGGCCTGCGCGGGGCGCTGGCCAAGTACACCCTGGACCTCACGCAGCGCGCGCGCGAGGGCAAGCTCGACCCGGTCATTGGCCGCGACGACGAGATCCGCCGCGTCATCCAGGTGCTGCAGCGGCGCACCAAGAACAACCCCGTGCTCATCGGCGAGCCCGGCGTGGGCAAGACCGCCATCGTGGAGGGCCTCGCCCAGCGCATCATGAACGGCGAGGTACCCGAGTCGCTCAAGGACAAGCGGCTGCTGGTGCTGGACCTCGCCTCCATGCTGGCCGGCGCCAAGTACCGCGGCGAGTTCGAGGAGCGCCTGAAGTCGGTGCTGAAGGAACTGGCCAAGACCGAAGGCGGCACCATCATCTTCATTGACGAGATCCACACGCTGGTGGGTGCTGGCAAGGCCGAAGGCGCCATGGATGCCGGCAACATGCTCAAGCCGGCGCTGGCGCGCGGGGAGCTCCACTGCCTGGGAGCCACGACCCTGGATGAATACCGCAAGCACATCGAGAAGGACAGCGCGCTGGAACGCCGCTTCCAGCGCGTCATGGTGGACGAGCCCTCGGTGGAGGACACCATCGCCATCCTGCGCGGCCTCAAGGAAAAATACGAGGTGCACCACGGCGTGGAGATCACCGACGCCGCCATCGTGGCCGCGGCGGAACTCTCGCAGCGTTACATCACGGATCGCTTCCTGCCCGACAAGGCCATTGACCTGGTGGACGAGGCCACCGCGCGCATCCGCATCGAAATAGATTCCAAGCCCGAGGTGATGGACAAGCTGGATCGGCGCATCATCCAGCTCAAAATCGAGCGCGAGGCCGTGGCCAAGGAGAAGGATGAGGCCTCCCACCAGCGTCTGGCCGTCATCGAGAAGGAAATCGCCGGGCTCGAAAAGCAGGTCGCGGACTTCGCGGAAATCCTCAAGGCCGAGAAGGCGCACGTCCAGAATTCCCAGGGCGCCAAAGGGGAGCTCGAAAAGCTGCGCGCCGAGATGGAGGAGGCGCGCCGCAGGAGCGACTGGCAACGCATGTCGGAGATCCAGTACGGCCGCATTCCCGAGCTGGAACGGCGCCTCCAGGCCGCTGGCCATGGCAGCCCCAGCAAGGCCAACAAGCTGCTCAAAACCCAGGTCGGCGCCGAGGAGATCGCCGAGGTGGTCTCGCGTTCCACCGGCATCCCGGTGAGCAAGCTCATGGGCGGGGAGCGCGAGAAGCTGCTGCGCATGGAGGAATCCCTCAAAAAGCGCGTGGTGGGCCAGGACGAGGCCCTGCGTCTGGTGGCCAACGCCATCCGCCGCTCGCGCTCGGGGCTCGCGGACCCCAATCGCCCCTACGGCTCCTTCCTGTTCCTCGGCCCCACGGGCGTGGGCAAGACCGAACTCTGCAAGGCGCTGGCCGAATTCCTCTTCGACAGCGAGCAGCACCTGGTGCGCGTTGATATGTCCGAGTATATGGAGAAGCACAGCGTCTCGCGGCTCATCGGCGCGCCTCCGGGCTACGTGGGCTACGAGGAGGGCGGCCAGCTCTCGGAGCAGGTGCGCCGCAAGCCCTACTCCATCATCCTGCTCGACGAGGTGGAGAAGGCGCACCCCGAGGTCTTCAACGTGCTGCTGCAGGTGCTTGAGGACGGCCGGCTCACCGACGGCCAGGGCCGCACCGTGGACTTCAAGAACACGGTGGTCATCATGACCTCGAACCTGGGGTCGGAACGCATCCAGCGGCTCGCCGGCCGGCCCCAGCAGGAGATCCACGACGCGGTGATGCAGGAGGTCAAAGGCCACTTCCGCCCCGAGTTCATCAACCGCGTGGACGACATCGTGGTCTTCAACGGCCTCAAGGACGCGCAGATCCGCGCCATCGCCGCCATCCAGCTCGAAAGGCTGCGCGCGCGCCTGGAGAAGCAGGGCTACCACCTGGAGGTCACGGAGGAAACCCTGGCGCACCTGGCCAAGGTCGGCTTCGATCCGGTTTACGGCGCCCGGCCGCTGAAGCGCGCCATCCAGGCCGAGCTCGAAAACCGCATGGCCGAACTGCTCATCCGCGGCGACGTGCCCCCGAAAAGCACGCTCAAAGCTAGCCTGCGCGGCGGCGTGGTGGAGGTCGTGCCGCTGGTGCCGGCGGAGGTCTCGGGCTGAAGAAGGCTGTAGATAGAAATGAAATACGTAAGCGTTCCGGCCTTGAATTGCACATCCATATTTCGATATCGGCCACCAGGCCCGTTCGTGCTGAGCTTGTCGAAGCATGAATGGGCCGAGCCATCCTGCCGTCCACCCTTCGACAAGCTCAGGGCGAACGGCAGGGAATTCTGTATCATGAGTGAACGCTTA
>JAHFOS010000137.1 GCA_023261545.1 bacterium | reverse complement strand
GTGAAATATCTGGAGCTGCCCATCCAACACGCAGCGCCATCCGTACTGCGGCGCATGCACCGCCCGCGCACGCGCGAGCTCTACGACCGGCTCTTCGACCGCCTGCGCGCACGGCGACCCGACTTTTGCCTGCGCACCACGGCCATCGTGGGCTTCCCCGGCGAGAGCGAGGAGGAGTTCGCGGAACTCCTGGATTACTGCGCCACGCGGCGTTTCGACCGCCTGGCGGCCTTCCGCTACTGCCGCGAGGAGGGCACGCCCGCCGCGCGCCTGCGCGATCAGGTTCCCGCCGCCACGGCGGAGGAACGCCACCACCGCATCATGACCCGCCAGCAGGAGCTGCACCTTGAGGCCAACCAACGGCTGGTGGGCCATGATATGGCCTTTATCGCCGACACCGTGAGCGCGGGGGGGCTCAAGGCCAGCGGCCGCACCTGGCGCGACGCCCCGGAAATAGACGCGCGCATCGAAGTCACCGCCTCTTTCGCGCTGCGCCCCGGCACCATCGCCACCTGCCGCGTTTCTGGCATGAAGGACTACGATCTCCTGGGAGTGCTGTGATGCAAGCCGAGGAACTTCACGAGAAACTCAAGAACGTGGACATCGGGGTGTGCGATTACACCCTGGACAAGTGCCGCGAGCTGGTCCCCGTCATCGAGCGCATCAACGCGCTCAAAAAGCGGCGCAACGCCATCGTGCTGGCGCACACTTACGTGCTTCCGGAAATAATCTTCGGAGTGGGCGACTTCGTGGGCGACAGCTACTACCTGGCGGACATGGCGCGCAAATCCGAGGCGCAGGTCATCGTCTTCGCCGCCGTGCACTTCATGGCCGAAACGGCCAAAATCCTGAACCCCGGCAAGATCGTCCTGCATCCCAACCTGGACGGCGGCTGTACGCTGGCCGAATCCATCACCGGCGCCGAGGTGCGCGAGCTGCGCCGCCAGCATCCCGAGCACGTTTTCGTCTGCTACATCAACACCAGCGCCGACGTCAAGGCCGCCTGCGATGTCTGCGTCACCAGCTCCAACGTTTACAGCATCGTGGAGAACCTGGATGCCGACAAGATATACTTCCTGCCGGATCGCCTGATGGCGCAGAACCTCATCCAGCACCTCGTGGAGCGCGGGGTGAAGAAAGAGGTGCTCACCTCCGCGGGCGTCTGCTACGTGCACGAGGGCTACGAGCCCGAGATGATTGACTACGCGCGGGTGAAGCACGGCAAGCTGGCCGTGGCGGTGCACCCTGAATGTTCGCCCGCGGTGGTGGCGCGGGCCGACTACGTGGGCAGCACCTCCGGCATCTACAATTATGTCAAAAACACCGCCGCCGAGCGCTTCCTGCTCGTCACCGAGTGCGGCCTCGGCTCCCGCATCCGCGCCGAGCTGCCCGGCAAGCGCATCATCGGCTCCTGCACCTTCTGCCGCTACATGCAGGGCAATTCGCTCGCGCTCATCGAGGAGGCGCTCCTCGACGAGAGCGGACGCTACGAGGTGACCCTGGATGAAAGGGTGCGCCGCGATGCCGAGCGTTGTATCCAGCGCATGTTTGAAGAAGTGGCCCGGATTCCCAAGGGTTCCTAGACCAGCAGAGTAGGTGACCGGGAACCCTCACTCCCGATCAATGATATGCGCGAAGGATCCCATCACGCTGCCTAGTTTGCAGCCGCAGGCCCTGCCTCCAGAGCCGTCCGCACTGATGCTGGTGAACAGGGGTGGCGCCGCGCCTGGCTCCACGAGGCGCGCGTGGTGGAACTCGTGGCCGCGATAACTGGTGCCGGCGGGTCCGAGGGGGCTTGCCTCATGGCAAGTGAGCCGGCGGTAGCCGAGGTGCAGCCGTGCGCCCACCATCGAGGTTGTCACCGGCAGCAGGCCCGACATCGGATGTTCTCGGCCTTGGGCGTCGGTGATGGAACGGCCCAGGACCATGAACCCGCCGCATTCGCCGTAGATGACGACTCCGCGCGCGGCGGCGGCGCGCAGGGCCGGAAGCAGCGGCGAGTGGGCGAGCGCTTCGGCGTGAAGCTCGGGGTAGCCGCCGGGGAGAAAGATGGCGTCCACCCCGGGGGCCGGTGACTCGCCACGCAACGGCGCAAAAAAGGCGATCTCCGCGCCGGCCGCACGCCAGCCTTCGAGCACGTGGGGATAGGTGAAGGAGAAGGCCTCGTCGCGGGCCACGGCGATGCGTCGGCCCAGGGGAAGGAGCGGCGGGGCTCCAGCTTCTTCTGCTGCTGTCACGAGACCGCGCGTTTTCTCCAGCAGTCCATCGAGATTCAAATGCTCCGCCGCGGCTTCGGCGGCGTGATCCAGAAAACCATCGAGCTCAGGCTGTTCGCCAGCCTGCACCAGCCCGAGATGGCGTTCGGGAAGAGCGAAGCGTTCGTCCACCGGCAGAGAGCCCAGGAGCGGGATGCCGATCTCCCCCAGCGCGCGCTCCACGATACGCGTATGGCCGGGACCACCCACGCGATTCAGGATGGCGCCAGCGGCTGACAGCGGCGGCGTGCCACTGAGAAGCCCGCGCGCTACCGCCGCGGCCGTCTCGGCTTGACCGGCAACGTCCAACACCAGAACCAGCGGCCAGCCGAGGAAGCGGGCCGCCTCGGCGGTGCTTCCGGCGCCGCTTCCCGTCCCATCGTGGAGCCCCATCATGCCTTCGGCCAGCATCATCTGAGCCTCCTCCGCCAACCTCGCCGTGATGCGGCGGCGCAACTCGGGGCGCATGGCCCAGGCATCGAAGTTAGCGGCCTCTCCCCCCGAGGCGGCGGCATGGAAGGCGCGGTCAATGTAATCCGGCCCGATTTTCAGGGAATGGGCGCGGATTCCCCGGCGCCGCGCCAACCGCAGCAGCAGCAGAGAAACCAGCGTTTTGCCGCAGCCGCTGGCCGGCGCGGAGACTACAAAACGGGAGATCACGGACGCGCCTCGCGAAAATCGCGGCCCCGCGCTCCGGTTTTCACGGCGTGTAGCGATCCCAGTCCACGCCTTGCCCCGGAGCGGGGAAAGCGCCGGGGTGAAAAATTCCGGCGAGCATCTCGGCGGCGTGCAGCAAGCGCGGGCCAGGACGGTTGAAGTGCTGGTTGCCGTCGAAGATAAAGACGCGGCCCTCACGCACGGCACGCAGCCGCGGCCATTCCGTGCGCCGCTCCAGGGCTTTCATTTCCTCGCGGGCTTTTTTGAGATCCCAACCGCAGGGGAAGGCGAGGATGCAGTCCGGGTCGGCGGCTTCGAGTTCGCCGGGAACGAGGCGCCGCGATGAAGCATCCTCGGCGCCGAGGAGGTCGCGGCCGCCCGCCGCGCGGATGAGGGCCGGCATCCAATGGCCGGTCGCCATGGGTGGGTCAATCCATTCAAGTCCGACCACTTTGACGGGGGGGAGACTTTTCGTGAGCGCCTCAAGATGGGCCAGGCCCTCGCGCAGTGCAGCGCTGAGCCGCTCCGCCTGCTCGCTGGCCCCCACAGCCGCGCCGATGTCGTGCATGCCGCGATAGATGTCCGCGAGCGTGTGCGGAGAGAGGATGACGAGGCGCGGCTTCGAGGGCAGGAGCGCGCAGGCGGCAGCATCCAAATCACGCGTGCTCACGGCGCAGACCTCGCAGTGATCCTGCGTGAGGATGACATCCGGAGCGAGTTCGCGCAGCCGATCCACGTCCACCTCGTAAATGGAAAGCGCCTGGCTCAGCACGTCGCGCACGCGCTGGTCGAGTTGCGCGCTGCTGCCGGAAATCTTGAACTTCGGCCGCGAGCAGACGGGCAGGTTATGGACCGAAGCCGGCCAGTCACACTCGTGGGAGCGGCCTACCAGCAGTTTTTCTGCCCCGATGGCGCACAGCGTCTCGGTGGCGCTGGCCAGCAGCGAGACGACGCGAGGAGCCGCGGCCGACGCGGGGCTCATGCGCGCGCCTGCTCCTCCAGGAAGCTCGCCAGTTCGCTCAGGCTCGGGCTGCGCGCGGCGCGCACGAAGCAGCCGGCCACGGCGGAACCGATCAGCAGCCGTTCCTCGGAAGGCAGGTCGAGCAGCAAGCCCAGGCAGAAGCCGGCGTTGAAGCGGTCGCCGGCGCCGGTGCTCTTCATGGGGTTGGCGCAGTGGAAGCTCGCGGCCAAGGAGGCTCGGGTGGGTTCCGCCACGGCGGCAAAGCGCGCCGTGTGCAGCACCACTTGACCCAGCTCCAGGCGCGCGCGCAGCGCCACGGCGGTTTCCAGCAGCGCGGCCTCGGTCTGTTGCGGGGCGGGCAAGCCGAACAGGCGACAGAAGACGCTCGCCTCCTGGAGGTTGAGCCCCAGGACCGTGGGACCGGCCGCCGCGAAGCCCGGCAGTGTTTCGATGAGGGCGCGCAGGTCGGCTTCCGAGCGGCCCGTGGGGTCCACGAGGTCCAGGAAGAACCAGGGCCGGTGATCGAGGCGGCTGTAAACCTCCTGCTGCAACAATTTCCAGCACGCCGTCATGTGGGGAAAAAGCGTCCAGTTGGTGAGGGCCACCAACTGAGCGCGGCGACAGGCGGCAAGGTAAGATCCGTCCGCGAGGCACGCGCGCAGGGACTCGGGGTTGAAGGCAGCGAGCTGGGAGATGGCGCTGAACATCAGTTTGCCGTCCGCGAATTCGAAGCACAGCGTGCGGCCCGGCTCCAGGCCCCAGCCGTGGACCTCGCGGCAGCGCGCCGCGAAGGAGGCGAAGCAGGCCAGCGGCGGCTCGCCCAGGGTGGCGAAGGCGGAACAGGAAAGCCCAAGGGCGGCGAGGCCGTCCAGCAGGTTCACCGTGCAGCCGCCCGCATCCTGGCGGTGGACCACGATTTCGCGCAGCGAGCTGTGCCCGGCGGAAGCGAGGATGATTTTTCCAAAGGCGGCGATGTCTCTGATCGGGGTGAATTCCGCGCTGCCGCGCCGCTCGCCCACCACCGAAATCAGCTCGTCCACGAAAGCGTCAAAGCCGGCCACGACTTCGAGCCGGCCGAGTTCAGCGCCGCGCGCGCGCAGCGCGCGGGCCAGTGCTTCTAGGACCTGGCGGTGATCCATAAGATTTTTTTGGTCCATCCGACTAGTGCTTTTCTCAGATTTATGCTGATGCTTGACCAAGCGAAGCAGGCGCAAAATCATGCTGCCAAAAATATTTTTCCACAGAAGACACTGATTGACACAGAAAATAATCAATCGGGGACGACTTCTTTTTAATCAGTGAGAATCTGTGCCCTCTGTGGATGAATCCGAATTGATAGCTCTGAAAAATAAGAAAACTTGGCCAACGCCAGAGGCGCGCATTTTTCCGATGAGCCATGTGTCTTCCTCAATGCGCCGGGGGCTCGAACTCGAAGACTGACGGCCCGGGGATATCTATGAAATTCGTGTTCTTATTGTAATGCACCTCGTTCCCTTCCAGGCTGTTGAGCCCCTGTTTGACGCGCACGGGCCGGGTATTTCCGGAGAAAATGAC
This sequence comes from bacterium, assembly GCA_023261545.1. Taxonomy (GTDB): domain Bacteria; phylum Planctomycetota; class JADGBV01; order JADGBV01; family JADGBV01; genus JAHFOS01. The sequence goes on along the minus strand of JAHFOS010000137.1, from coordinate 6,140 downwards.
CTTAGAGAAATCCCCGCTGCTGCGGAAGGCCTCGGCCCGGAGTTCGATGCGCTCGCCCTTGTTATCCTTGTCGCAGGAGACGTTGCCCGAGCCGTGCAGGGATTCGATGCCGCGCTGGCCGCCAGCGCTGCGGAGGCGCGCTTCGAGTTCGTCGCAACGCAGCAGGAAGCCCTCCTGGGACAGCTCCACGTTGCCGGAAAAAACGATTTCGCTGAGGAGCCCGCTGCTGTGGAAGGCCGCGGAGCGCAGCGCGATCCTTCCGCCTTTCTCATCTTTGGCGCAGGATACGTTTCCCGAGCCTCTCAGGGATTCGACGCCGCGCTTTTCGCCCTCCTCGCGGTAGCGCACTTCGAGGTCTTCGCAGCGCAACAGCAGCCCTTCCTGCTCCAGGGTGACGTTGCCGCTGAATTGCGCGCGCTGCTCCTTGTTATCCAGCACCAGGCGCTTCTGGCTGGTGATACGCCCCGGCGCGGCGACCAAAGAGGTACCGAGCAGCAGCGCGGCGGCGAGAATCCCGAATGCGGGAACGCGTACCCTGGACCCAAAAAATCGGAACCAGGATATTTTTGCCACCAAGGCACCAAGACACCAAGTAATAAGAAAAGTGTGTCCGTTAAGCCGGTAAAAAATACGAAGAGTTAATTTTATTTTTCTAAGAGCTTGTTTAAAAAATACGAATTCTTTCACCACAGAGAACACAGAGAGTTCACCGAGCCATGCTAAGCCTGAGCGTAGGCCTCCGACATAATTTTGAATTTTCAATGGATTTTTCCCCTTATTCTTGTCCGTTCTCTGTGTTCTCTGTGCCCTCTGTGGTAAAATATTCTTTAAAAAAACTAAAAGGGTGACACTAAATATACCTTTTAAATAGGCTCTAAGCATTTTTTGAGTGCTGTGCTGACCGAAAAAATTGATCACAGTATTAGGGATTCTTGGTGGCAAATATTCCCCGCAATAAGGCAAGGCGCATCACAGCGTCTCGTAAAGCAGCTCGGCGGGGCCTTCGCAGACCAGCCGTTGCGCGTCTATGTCGAAACTGCCTTGCTCAGCCTTGAGCCGCATCGAGCCCTTGCGCACACTGAAGCTTACCGGCAGGAGCACCTGTTTCTCCTGCATTTTGAGCAGCATCTTTTCGGTTACGAGTTCGAGGTCGTCCGGGCGGAAGCAGCGCACCCCCTGTTCGAGTTCGCAGAGCTGCCGGGCCGTGCGCACCACGGAACGCGGCGCGGAAAAAAAGATCTCATTGCCCGAGGATTGCAGCACCACCTGGGGCTCACGCACCTCGATGTCGTCGCTCTCCCCGAGGAAGCTCGCCGCCTTGCCCTTGAGCTCCCAAATCTTTCGGCCCTTGTCGTCGTAGTGCGGCCAGACGAAGTTGCCGTAGCGCGCGCCGCGAAAGTCGGCGAGGCCGGCATTGCCGCTCTCCTGTCCCGCCAGCGCGTTGCCGGAGGGTGCGCGCTCATTCGCCATGAGGGGCGGCACGGCGCAGGCCGCGGCGGCCAGTTTCCTGGCATCGCCGAAGCGGTTTTCGCAAACCCGCATGAGGGGCAGCACGGCGCAGGCCGCGGCGGCCAGGGCCACCGCGAAGCGGCTACTCCTCTTTGAAGAATTCCTTGAGTTTTTCAAGCCAGCTCTGCTTCGAGGGGCCGACGTTGCGCTGCTCGGTCTTGGCGAACTCGCGCAGCAGCTCCTCCTGTTTGGCATTGAGCTTGCGCGGCACCTCCACCACCACCTCCACGAGCTGATCGCCCGCGCCCTGCCCGTGGACGTTGGGGAAACCCTGGCCGCGCAGGCGGAAGATCTGCCCGCTCTGGGTGCCCGGGGGGATGGTGATGGCGCTTTTGCCCTTGAGCGTGGGAATGGTTATTTCCGATCCCAGCGCCGCCTCGGTGAAGGTGATGGGCACCTCGCAGTAGATGTTGTCCCCATCGCGTTGGAAGATGGGATGCGGCTGCACCTGGATGTAGCACATGAGGTCGCCGCGCCGGCCCTCCGGGGCTCCGGGCTCGCCTTCTCCGGGCACGCGCACGCGCGTGCCGTCGTCCACGCCGGCGGGAATCTTGATCTCCACCTTGACGCGCTTGGAGCTGCGCCCGGTTCCGCCGCAGGCGCCGCAGGGCGTCTGGATCACCCGGCCCGCGCCGTGGCAGCGCGGACAGGTGGTGCGGATGGAAAAGAAACCCGAGGTCTGGGCCACCTCGCCCACGCCGCGACAGGTGGTGCAGGTGGCGGGCTGCGTGCCGGCCTTGCAGCCGCTGCCCTTACAGGTTTCGCAGATTTCGTTGCGCGAGAGCTCGATGGTCTTGGAACAGCCTTGCGCCGCCTCGATGAAGGTGATGGAGAGCTGGCAGCGCAGGCTGGCCCCCTGGGCCGGGCCGCGCGCGCGCCGTCCACCACCGCCAAAAAATTCCTCGAAGATGCTGCCGCCAAAAACATCGCCGAAGTTGGAGAAGATGTCCTCCATGGTGGCGCTGCGCGCGCCCGCCGCGCCCTGCACAGCGGCGTGCCCGAAACGGTCGTACTTGGCGCGCTTCTCGTCGTCGGAAAGCACCTCGTAGGCTTCGGCGGCCTCTTTGAATTTCTCCTCGGCTTCCTTATTCCCCTGATTGCGGTCGGGGTGGAACTTGAGCGCCATTTTGCGGTAGGACTTCTTGATGTCGTCCTTGCTCGCCCCGCGCTCGACGCTGAGGATCTCGTAATAGTCGCGCTTTTGGGACACGGCGGGGGTTCAGGGGAAGCGGCTGAAGGCGAGGGTCGAGTTATGGCCGCCAAAACCCAGGGAATTCGAAAGCGCCCGGCGCAGCTTGAGCTCGCGCGCCGTGTTGGGCGTGTAGTCGAGGTCGCACTCGGGGTCCGGTTCCTCGTAGTTGATGGTGGGGGGGATGAAGCCGGTTTCCAGAGCCTTCACGGTGATGACAGCCTCGATGCCGCCCGCGGCTCCCAGCGTATGGCCCGTGGCGGACTTGGTGCTGGAGATGGCGACCTTGCGGGCGGCTTCACCGAAGACGCTCTTGATGACTTTGGTTTCCACGAGATCGCCGCGGGGCGTGCTGGTGCCGTGGGCGTTGATGTAATCCACGTCGGCGGCATGCCATCCGGCCTCCGCCAGCGCCGCGCGCACGGCGGCGGCTCCGCCCGCCCCGGTCTCCTCGGGGGCGGTGATGTGGTAGGCGTCGCCCGAAGCGCCGTAACCCTCCAGGGTGGCGTAGATGCGCGCGCCCCGGACCTGGGCCTTGTCCAGGGCTTCGAGCACGATGATTCCCGCCCCTTCGGCCAGCACGAAGCCATCGCGGGCGCGGTCGAAGGGTCTTGAGGCGCGCTGTGGGTCCTCATTGCGCGTCGAGAGCGCCTTGGCGGAGCAGAAGCCGCCCAGCCCCAGGATGGTGATAGCCGCCTCCGAGCCGCCGGTCACCACCGCGTCCGCGAAGCCGTGCTTGATGAGCCGCAGCGCCTCGCCGATGGAGTGGTTGGAACTCGCGCAGGCGGTGACCACCGCGAAGTTGGGGCCCTTGAAACCGTGGCGGATGCTCACCTGGCCCGCGGCGGCGTTGCACATCATCTTGGGCACCACGAAGGGCGAGATGCGCCGCGGACCCTTTTCAAAAGCGTTTTTGAGGTTCTCCTCGATGGTGAGCAGTCCGCCCACGCCCGTGCCGATCACCACTCCCGTCGCCGCCGGGCCGTAGGTCTCGGACGTGAGGCCGGCATCCAAGATGGCTTCCTCAGCCGCCGCGATGGCAAAAAGCACGAAGCGGTCGGCTTTTCCGACATTCTTGTGCTCCACGTACTTCAGAGGGTCAAAATTCTTGACTTCACCTCCGAAGTGCACGGCAAAGCCGGAGGTGTCCATGGAGGTGATGGGGGCGATGCCGCTCTTGGAACTCAAAAGCGCTTCCCAAAGCGGCGCCACGCCGACCCCCAGGGGCGTGACCGCCCCCAGCCCCGTGACTGCGACCCGGCGGGTCACTCAGCCCTTGCCTTTGACCTTCTCGATGTAGGCGACGGTGTCCCCGATGGTCTTGATGCCCTGCTCGTCGTCGGGAATGGTGATGGAGAACTTGTCCTCGAATTCCATGACCATTTCAGCGATATCCAGGGAGTCCGCCCCAAGGTCGTCTACGAAGGAGGTAGAAGACGACAGGGCCGCCGTATCGGCGTCGAAGCGAGCGGCGACGATCTTGACGACCTCATCGTAGATGGACTGCGACATGACCTCTCCTTTCAATGGGGAATAAGGGGGCGGATGATAAGGTGGCGGAACATCTAACAACGCCCCGGATGGAGTTTGGCCAGCTCTTCAGGGGTGGCGGCGGCGGCGACTTCGATTCCGGGCACGGTGCGCTGGATCAGGCCGCAGAGCACCTTGCCGCAGCCGAGCTCCAGGAAGCGACCCACCCCCTTTTCGCCCGCCAGGAAACGGATGGACTGGCTCCAGCGCACCGGCGCGGTGATTTGGCGCACCAGTGTCTCCAGCAACTCAGCACGTTGCAGCGGTCGGGCGCTGACATTGGAGATGACTTGGCCGGTATCAGCGCGCAGCTCGACCTTGGCGAGAGCCTGGCGCAGCGGCGCCGCGGCGGTTTGCATCAGCGGGCTGTGGAAGGCACCGGCCACCTTGAGCTGGATGGCGCGTCCCCCGGCCTCCTTGACGAGGGTGGCGGCGCGCTGGATGGCGGGAATGGCCCCGCTCAACACCACCTGGCCGGGGCTGTTGTAGTTGGCGGGCTGCAACACGTCCCCGCCACGGGCGCGCTCGCAGATATCTTCCACCTGGGAGTCTTCAAGCCCAAGAACCGAAAGCATGGCGCCGGCGGATTGCCGGCAGGCCTCCTCCATGGCGCGGCCCCGCGCGGCCAGGACGCGCAGGGTGTCGGCGAAATCCAGCACCCCCGCGGCGTAGAGCGCGGTGTACTCCCCGAGGCTCAGACCCAGATAGCCATCGGCCTGGACCGGGGCGCCCGACAGCCCCAGCGCCTCCAGCACCAGGGCGCTGTGCAGGAAGAGCGCCGGCTGGCACACCGAGGTGGTCTGGAGCTTCTCCACCGGGCCGCCACGCATGATGCCCACGACATCGAAACCCAGGATGGCGTTGGCCTCGGCGCACAGCTTGGAGTCGTAGAACCCAGCGCCCATCCCCACAGCCTGGGCGCCTTGGCCGGGGAAAACGAAGGCGGTTTTCAAGGCGCGCTCCCTACAGCCCCCCATTCAAAAGCCAGGCCGCCCCAAGTGAGTCCGGCGCCGAAGGCCAGGCACAGCAGGCGGTCTCCGGGCTTGAAACGGCCCTGGGCCTCGCTCATGGCCACGGGGATGGAGGCGGCGGACATGTTGCCGACGCGCTCGATGTTGAGCACCACGCGATCCGCGGGCAGGCCCAGCTTTTCGCGAGCCGATTCGATGAGCCGAAAATTCGCCTGATGGGGCACCAGCCAGTCCACGTCGCTGTTCTTCCAGCCGACGAGCGCCAGCGTCTGCTCGGCCGAGTGGCTCATACCGCGCACGGCGTGCTTGAAGACCTCGCGTCCCGCCATCTGCGCGTAGATGTCGGCCTCGGGGGGGTGCGACTGGAATGGGACGCGGCTGCCGCCCGCTGGGCGCTGTAGCAGATGCGCGAGCTCGCCCTTGCCCCCGCAGTAGGCGGCGACGAGGCGCGCCCCGGGGGGCTCCGCACTCAAGACCAAGGCCCCCGCCCCGTCCCCGAAGAGGATGCAGGTGGAGCGGTCGCGGTAGTTCACCATGCTGCTGAACTTCTCGCTGCACGCCAGCAGGACGTTGCGGTGCCGGCCCGTGCTCAGCAATCCCTCGGCGACTTCCACGGCGTAAACAAAGCCGCTGCAAGCGGCGTTGATATCGAAAGACATGATCTCCGGGGCGCCGAGCTTGGCCTGGACGAGGCTGGCGGCGGAGGGCATGGTCATGTCCGGGGTGCAGGTGGCGAGCAGGATGGCGTCGAGGTCGCGCGCGCTCAGACCGGCGGCGGCGAGCGCTTTTTCCCCGGCCTTGGCGGCCATGTCGGAGACCTCCTCGCCCGCCTCCGCGATGCGGCGCTCGCGGATGCCGGTGCGCGTGACGATCCACTCGTCGGTGGTGTCCACCATGGCTTCGAGATCGCGGTTGCTCAGCACCTTGGAAGGCAGGTAGTG
>JAHFOS010000136.1 GCA_023261545.1 bacterium | reverse complement strand
CCTTGTGAAGGGCGAAAAGCACGCTCTGGTGCTGCCGCCCGCCGTAGAAACGGCCAATCTCCTGGAGCGTAAAGTGCCCGCATTCGTGGGAGAGCGCCATGGCGGTGTGGCGCGCGGTGCACAAGTGGCGCTCGCGGCTGCGCGCGACCAGCTTGCCGATGCCCACGCCGAAGCAGCGCCCCACCGCCTCGGCGATGGAGTGCAGGTCCGGCTCGCCCGCGCGCGCGCCATCGCGCGAACGGTGGGCGCGCAGGTGATCGGAGAGGATCTCGCGGGCGACGGCCAAGGGCAAATCGTCCTTTTCCAGGATCGCGTAGGCGCTGAGCTGTTGCACCGCCCCCTTGAGTTCGCCAGCGCTGGGGAACTCCAGGGAAGCCGTGAACTCCGTGACGCCGCGCGAGAGTTTCACGCCGTTCAGCGCGGCGAAAACATCGACCATGGCGCGCCTGGAGACGGCAGCGGGGGGGCGCAACTGCACTTTCAGCCCCGAGAGCAGGAAACCGCCGAGCTGGCGATCCAGGTCGAGGTAGTCGCTCACGGGCCGGCAGGAAGTGACCACGATATGCCGGCCATCGCGCTTCAGGACCTTGAAGGTGTGCAGCAGCTCGCTGAGTGTTTTGGGGCGGCGGCCATCCTGGAGGAAGAAATCAAGGTCCTCGACGACGAGCAGTTTGCGATGGCGCAGCGAGGCGCGGAAGGCGTCGAGCCGGTTCTCCTTGGAGGCGGTGATGAAGTGGTTGGCGAATTCCTCCGCGTGCCAGGAAATAGTTTCGTTGCGGTTCCAGTGCGCGGCCAGGGCCTGCGCCAGGTGGGTTTTGCCCAGGCCGTGCCCGCCGAAAAGGACGAAGGGAGAGTAAGGTTCATTCTCATGAAGCGTGCGCGCGGCGACCAACGCGAGCTGGTTTTCCTCTCCGGCGATAAAACTCTCGAAAGTGAATTCGCGTTGGGCGGGCCGCGGTTTCGCGGACCCAGCGCTAGTCGCGGTGGGAGGGGCGGGGTGCGCCGCCAAGGCCTGAGGGGGGAGAGGGCGGGGGAGCGCGGCGGGCGGTGGCGCGTATTCAACGAGGATCTTTTGCTGCCAGAGCTCCTCGGCAATCTGGTTGAGATCGCGGCTGTACTTCCTCGTGATCCAGCTCTTCGAGAAGTCGTGGGGCACCATCAGGACCGGCGCGCGCCCCGCCCCGAACTCCAGGCGTGTTCCGGAGAACCACGTGGCGAAAAGTCCCTCGTCTTTGAGCAGTTCCCGGACCTTGCCGTAGAACTCCCCCGTGGCCGCCAAGCCCGCCCCATCGCTGTCGCACTGCACCCTGGACATAGATCGTGCGAAAGTCTACGGGACCCGAATCGGGGTCAAACCGCGGGGTTCGGGGCCAGGGGTCCGATCCCAATATTGGCCAAAAATGCCAACAAAAGCAGCTATTTATTTGCCGGCGCGCCCCGGAAAATCAAAACCGCAACCGGGTTTGGATCAAGGTAGGGGGATGCTTGACAAATAGGGGTCCCAATAGCCGTTAAAAATTTGGCAACTTTTCCCTGTGGACGCGATGGATCTCTTTTCAATGGTTCCTTTTTAGTGCTTCTGTTGAAATAATAAATACGAACGTATTTATAAAGCCAAGCGCCAGGAGGGGTTGGCGCGCGCGAAGCCCGATTTATTCCCGGTCGCGAAGCCGGGTGGGCTCGAAAGTCGGCTCCTTGCGCGGGACCGGAAGGGATGGCAGGGGCCGTCGTGAGGGCGCGGGTTCGGGCCGGCGTTGCAGCAGACCGGGAGCGAGCTCCGTGCCAGCCGGAGGGGCGACGCTTTCCCGGCGCTCGGAAGCCGTGGGGCCGGACGCGGCGCGCTCCGGCAGATCCTTGGGAACTTCCGGGGCCAGCGCGGATGCTTCCTGGGCATCTAAGCTGCCCTGCACCTCCTGGACCGCCAGGGTGCCGGCCTTGTGCTCAACGGTGGAGAGGATGGACTTGTCCGGGACGATGGCCACCCCGGCGGAAAGCGCCTCGTGCGGCGCGAGTTGCCAGGCTTTATCGGTGAGCGCCATGGCCGTTGGCGACGGAGCGGTGGAGGGTTGGATGAGGGCGCTCTCTCCGGCCGCGGGAAGGGGCAGCGGTACAGCCCGCAGGCCGGGGACTTCGGACTTGGCGTCGGAGGCCGGCTGTTGCAGGACTTGGGGCGCTCCGGCCTCGGTGTTCAGGGCCAGCACCCGCGCCCCCGGAGCAGAGGCGTTTTTCCGCTCTTCCAGGCGCACGGTGGCCAACCGCTCTTTGGGAAGGGCCATTTCGCTTCGCGACGTGGCCGGCGCGGCGGGTTCGGCAGGCTGGGGAGCGACAAGGCTCTGTGTCGCCTGGCGCGGTGAGGCAGCGGCGGCGGCGAGGCCCGGCGCGCTTCGCGGAGCCTGGGATTGCTCCTGCTCGGGACGGCCCTCTTCGCGCTGAGTTTCGGCTTGGGGAGCGGTGCCGACCTTGATGGAGCGTGCCGCGTCTGCCCGACCCCGCGCTTCGATCTGACGGGTCCCGGCCGTCTCCCGCGCCTTGAATGGCGCGGCTTTCACCTCCGAGCGCTTGGCTTCGGAAATGGCGGGCGCGGGCGCCGCCATGGGGCCGCCTGTCCGCGCGCGGGTGATTTGGCGCGGGGCGGAACCACTGGCGGGCGCCGATTCAGACGGAGAACCCTGGACGATGGCGGCCTCCCGTTCCACCGCGACTCCGGGAGTGCGATCCTCCGCCGCCAAGGCGCGCGCACTGGCTTCCGGCGCTGGGCCCCGGTGCATCACGGCGCGCCGGTTCGGGCGGTCGTTCACCGAGAGCACCACCGTGGGCAATTCCCCTGGAGCGGGTCCGCGGTTCCACTCGGGACTGGCGTCCGCGCTGCGCTTTGGCGCGGGGGTCGGAGCGACGGAACCCGGCCCCTGCTCATGGCGCTCAGGGAGGGACGCCTCAAGTTTTCCCGCCTCCGCGGCCGCGCGTTCGGGGGAAAGCTCGCGGGCCAGCGCTCCGGCGGCGGTTGGCGGGGCTGCGGTTTGCAAGGGAGCCTCGCGTTCAGCGCGAATTTCAGCGGGCGTGAGCTGTCTTTGCGGCTGCGAATCCTCCATGGTGAGCTCGATGGAGACGGCGACGGGAGCGGCGGCTTTATCGAGTATCTGACGCGGCCGGGTTTCCACGGCCGGGAGTGGCGGGGCGTGTTTTCCGGGTCCTTCATCCTTGATAAAGGGCTCCGCCGCCCCGTTTTCGACGAATTTTTCTTCTGACGGGAGGTACTCCTCCACGTAATCTATGGATTCCGGGGAAATCATCGCCACCTCGACGTTTTTGGGTTCTGGTTTCTCAATTTCCGGGGGACGGAAGATCATGGTGAGCGCGGCGATGACCGCGACGAGGTGCACCCCGGAAGAAAGGCTCATGTGCAAGTCGGCGGGCTGGTGCTGGGAAAGGTATCTGAGGCCGAAGAAGAGGGTCGAGGCGGCGAGGCCGGCGGCGGTGAGGAAGAAGGCCAGCAGCGCCGGAGAAAATTTGCGCTGCCAGGCGAGCTCGCGCGTGAGCAGTTCGGTCCCGGACTTAAACTCGATGCGCGTCCGCCCCTCTGGCGGGATATTGTCGGGGTGCCAGATCCAGGAGACGCTGGCCTTCCCTTCCGCCGGGATTTCGATGAAACGGGTGCTCAAATCCCCGGGTCCCGCGGCCAATTGGATCTCCACGGTGCCCGCCTCGGAGCTCAGGTTGACGAGCGTGTACTCGCTGAGAGCGGACTGGCCGGCGGCGATGCGGAAACTCTGCGGTTCTTCAGGCCATACCTTGAAAATCATGGCCGGCGGCGGCAGGGCGGGCTCGGTCGCGGTGGCTGGGGCGGGTTCGGCCTTGGCGCCGCCGGCTTTGCCGGCGAGGACCGCTGGAGCCGGCGCGGGGAAGGCGGAGCCCGCGCCGGCCGGCGGCGACTCCATGGCGAGCTCCGTGTGTTGCGCCTCGCGCGTATCACCGCCCCGCAGGGGCTCCAGATCGCGCGGCGCAGGGGCGCCACCCAGGGCTTGCAGCCTCTTTTTGGCGAGTTTGGCCGACACGACCTTGAGATCCACCGGCAGGCTGATGAATTGATCGCCCAGGGCGATGCTGAAGGAACCGCTGTAGGCGCCGGGGATGGCGCTCCCGGGGATGGTGAAGCTGACCCCGTAAACCACCGGCTGCGCGGCTTCGATGACCCCGCCCTCCGGCAGCGTCACCGCGGACCAGGGCAGGGCGGCGGGGGAAGTGGTGGAGGCGACGGCCAGCGTGTTCTCGGGTTTGAAGCTCACCCGTTGGGTGCCGCGCCCCTGGAAGGACAGGCGCAGATGCGCGGTCCGGGTGGAACCCGCCTCTATTTCACCGAGGTCGAGATAGAGCGGCAGCACTGAAGCGAGCAGCGCGCCCTGCCCGGACTGCGCCGATCGCAGCACCGAGAAACTGGAACTCTCCATGCGCGTGAAGATCTCGCCGCCCGGAGTCTTGCCCTGGGCGTGGAGCGACAGCGTGTAGGAGCCCTCGGGAACGTCCACCGGCACCACGATGCCGTAAACGCCGTCATCGGCGTGGTTGTCGCCGTGAACGCCGTCATCGTAGAGCGCAAAGTGTTGCAGGCTGCGCTTTTCGCCGTCCACCACCTCGCCCTGGATCTCCGCCCCGGTCATGGGGATCTCCAGGCTCGCGAGCGAGGCCGCGAAGTGCGCGAGCTCCCCCTGGAGGTATTTCTTCTCCAGGGGGAAAAGCTTGAGTAACAGGGGGCTTTGCGCGTCGGCGGCATAACGGAAATGCGCCCCTTTGCGCTTGGCGACGAGCGTCCAGCGCCCGGGCTGGGGGTCCACCAGGCGAAACAGGGATTGCGTGGGGGTGTGCTGCCCGGACATCTGGGAATCATTCGCGGGGCGCCCTTGCGGATCCAGGACGGAAAAGTCGAGGCCGCGCTCATGGTCGTAGATACTGAGGCTCAGGATTTCATCCGCGCCCGTCGCATAGACCTCCGCGGAGCCCTTGACCTCGCCCTCGGCCACAGCCTTGAACTCGCTGATCTCCGAGGCGATCTGGTTGTAGATGCGCAGCAGGTTCTCATCATCAACGGCTTTGAAGAAGGCCCCGCCCGTCTCGTCGGCGATGCGCTTCAGGAGGTCGCGGTCGGCGCGTTTCGAAAGCCCGACGGTGATGACGCGCACCCCGAGGTCGTGCAAGGCCAAGTGGCTGTCGTTGTAGCGGTCGGGCTCGTTGCGCCCGTCGGTGAGCAGGATGACGATTTTGTCCTGGGCCGGGCTGTCCTCGAAGAGCTGCGCCGCCATTTCCAGGCTGCGGTTGATGTTGGTGAAGTTTCCGGGCTTGCTCTCGCGCAGCAGTTTGGGGATATTGCGCACCTTGGCGGGCGGCGTCCAGGGCAGCGTGAGCTTGGCCGTCGCCGAGAACTTGATGACGGCCAGGCGGTTGATTTTGTTGGAAAGCGTGGCGAGGCGGATGAAGTTCTCCGCGGCGAGGTAGCGGAGCCCGCCAGGGTCGTTGCCCTCCATGCTGCTGCTGTTGTCGAGCGCCAGGACCACGTCCGTCGAGGCGTCCACGTAGCGGATGGCGCGCGGCTGGCGCGAGGAGAAGTCGCCCTCGACGGGCAGCGACAAGAGGACGGAAAGGTCGTGGTAGCCGGCCCTGAGCTGCGCCGGCGGCTGGCGCACGTCCACGTAGATCACGTCGCGCACCTGTTTGAAATAGAGCCCGCGGGCGAGGTAGCGGCGGTCCTGGGAGCCCACGTCCTCGACGTTGGGGGGCAGGATCTTGATGGTGTAATAGCCCACCACCGGTTGCAGCAGGGCGGGGTTTTCCGGCGGGTAGGGATCGGTGATGCGCAAGGTGAAGTCGCGCGGAGCGTCGTATTGGCCGATGTTGAGCGGCTTCAGAGGCGCGGCAAGAAGGCGCGCGGCGAACAGCAGCGCCAGGGCCGGGAGCAGGACGGCGAAGCGCCTCACAGAATAACCCCGCGAAACAGGGTTCGCACCTTGCCGCCGCCGCGGTGCATGACGGCGAACTTGCGCGCCAGCGTCTTGCCGTCGGAGAACTCCATCTCCACGCGGAAATATTCGCTGGTGAAACCGAGGAGCGGCGCGAAGCGCATGGCGCCGGCGGCTCCGGTCACCAGCATGACCTCCTCCATCTTGGTGAACGGGGCCTTCTTGCGCGCGCGCACGACCTCGATGGCCGCCTCGCGGTTGTCGAGGATGGCCTGGAGCAGTGGCAGTGGGGCGGTGTTGAGGTTGATGCGCCCGCTGCCATAGACCGTGAGCAGGTCCTTGAGGCCGGGACGAATGCCCTCGTGCTCCCACTCTTCGGCGGCGATGGCCTTGCCCTCGCTGAAGGGCGCCGCTGGTTTTTTGGCCTCCTCCGCCTCTGAGACCGGCGGCGGCTGGGTGAGCCCCTCCGTGAACTCGTCATCGTGGAGCCGGGCTTCGCCAATGGGGAAATGATAGCCGTGGTAAAGCAGCGGTGTGACGTTCTCCAGGCCCAGGAATTCCTCGATGAGGTTCATGGGGCCGTTGCGCGCGTTCTTCTCGTACTTGCCTTTTTTATCGGGGTCAATGTAGTCCACGAGCTCCGCGACGAGCTCGGGCGTGTGCGTGCTCTTGACGCCGAGCACCTTGAGCAGGCGTTCGAACAGCTCCATTTGCAGCGGCAAGGGGGAGCCGACCTTGAAGTTCATCAGGCTGTTGATGTTGAACTTGCGCTCCTCGTCCACCACGGTGGTGCGCACCCACAGCCCCCCGTCCTGCTGGATCTGCTCCTTGGCCCAGAAATCGTGGAAGGAATCGCTGGCCTTCTGCCGTTCCTCCACCAGGATCTGTTCGGGGGTGAGGAGCAAGCCCTGCCGGCGCGGCGGCGGCGCCAAATCCTGCATCAGGAACTCCTCGCCGCGGATCAGGGTGGCCTCCTCGACATAATAGGAGTTGTGGCGGTGCGTGAGGTTCTGCGAGGTGATTTCCTGCACGCGCGCGGCATGCACGAGTTCGCCCACGATAAGGGCCAGCGCCGCCACGAGCAGCATCACCAGGAGCAGCGCCACGCCGGCCTCGCGACTGAGTCGGTGCGCCAGCTCCCTTACACTCTCTCCCTTTGGGAGAGAGCCGGAGTGAGGGTCTTGGAGAGGGCCGGAGGGCAACGCCTGGAATCTCGTCAGCATTGAAGTTCCCCGGCTTCAGCGCCTCCGAGTAGGCCCGCGCAGAACGGCCGGGGGCCCCAGGATCTCGGCCCAGAGCACGAAGCGGCGCAACTCGCGGCGCGTGGGGAGCGTGGCGCTCGTCTGGCGAGCCACCTGGGGTGCGGAAGGAGTGGGTCGCGCCGGCGCAACGGGCACGGAGACGACGACCGGAAGTTGCCGAGCGGCGGGCGCGGGTTGCACCCGGATCGAGGGAACGCTGGCGGGATAGCGCGCCGCTGCGGTTTTAGGCCGTTCGGGGAAAGCAGGGGGACGGGGAGGCGCGGGCGCGGGGCGCGGCGCCGTCAAGACGTCGCGCTCCGTCAGCACGACTTCCCGCGGCTCCGGCTTTTTCGCGGCTTCTTCCTCCGGCCGGCGCCGCTGGCGCCGGATCAGCCCGAGGATGTACGGCGCGACATAGTAGAGGAGCGCGACGAGGACCGCCGCAAATTTGGTAAAATCCTCACCGTTTCTCACTTTTCTCCGGACTCCTGCGCGAGCGTGCGGCGCATCTCGGTGTCGGCCTGGAGGTTGCGCATCTGGTAGTAATCCATCACCCCCAGCCGTCCGCTGCGGAAGGCCTCGGAGATGGCGCGCGGCACTTCGGCCTCGGCCAGCACCACCTGGGCGCGGTTCTCCTCGACCTTGGCGCTCATCTCTTGCGCCAGGGCCACCGCCATGGCGCGCCGTTCCTCGGCCTTGGCCTGGGCCACTTTCTTGTTGGCCTCCGCCTGGTCGCTCTGCAACTGCGCCCCGATGTTCTGGCCCACGTCAATGTCGGCGATATCAATGGAGAGGATCTCGAAGGCCGTGCCGCTGTCGAGGCCCTTGGCCAGCACCGTCTTGCTGATGCGGTCGGGATTTTCGAGCACGTCCTTGTGGTTATGGGCCGAGCCGATGGAGGTGACGATGCCCTCGCCCACGCGCGCGACGATGGTCTCCTCCACGGCGCCGCCGATGAGCTGCCGCAGGTTGGTGCGCACGGTGACGCGCGCCTTCACCTTGAGCTGGATGCCGTCCTTGGCGATGGCGGAGATGAAGTCGTCGGGGTTCTTGCTGGCGGGGACGTCAATGACCTTGGGATGGGTGCTGGTGCGCACCGCGTCCAGCACGTCGCGCCCCGCAAGGTCAATGGCGCAAGCGTGCTGCCAGTCCAGGGGTATCTTGGCCTTGTTGGCCATGACCAGGGCCTGCACCACGTTTATAACCCGCCCGCCCGACAGGACGTGGGTCTCGATTTCCTCGTAGCTGATGGCGAGGCCGGCCTTCACGGCGATGACGCGGCAGTCCACGATGATCGAGGGGCTGACGCGGCGAATGGAAATGCCGATGAGCGTGAACCAGTTGATGCTCACCCCCGCCGAAAAGGCGCGCACCCAGATGAGGCCGAACTTGGCGATGACGACCGTGATGATGAAAACGACCAGCAACAAGACGATGATGACGAAGATGTTGGCCATGGCTGTCAGGTTGTCGTAGAGGAGGATGGAGAGGGATCGGATGAGGGATGCGGCGCGGGCGAGCGCAGGCGCACGGCGATGCGCGCGCCTTCCTGCTCGCACACCTCCACGTCCGCGCTGGAGTCAATCCAGCCGTCTTTGGCGACCACTTGCAGCACCGTGCCGGAGAAATCGGCCTTGCCGGCGGGCCGCAGCGCGCACAGCGTCACTCCGCGCCGGCCAACCCAGGACCTTTCCTCCGGCGCCAGCTCGGAGCCGGACGCTGGCGGCGCGCTCACTTGATGGACGAGTCCGGGCAGGAAAGACAGGCGCGTCTTGGACAGCACCGCCAGCAGCGCGCAGAAGAGCAGCGTGGCGCCGAGGATGGAGCCGCAAAGGACCTTGATGTTGTTGAGGGTGATGTCCAACTGGATCTGTCCCTGCGGCAGATTGAAGTCCTGCATGGCGAGCACCAGAGAGGAGAAAATCAGCACCAGGCCCAGAATGCCGGTGACGCCGAAGCCGGGGATGAGGAACACCTCGATGGCCAGCAGCGCCACGCCCAGCAGGAAAATCAGCACCTCCAGGTAGTTGGCCTGCCCGGTGTAGAGCTTGTCCACGAAGAAGGCGACGAGGGATAGCAGGCTCAGCACGGCGAAAAGGCCAACCCCCGGCGATTTGAATTCGAGGTAGGCGAAGAAGACCGCGGCGGCGAGGAAAATCGGGGCGTAGTCGTCAAAGAAGTCCATGACCGTGTCGGTGCGGGTCACGGCCGAGATGGCCACCTCCTGGGGCTGGTATCCGAGTTCTCGCAACAGTTCCTCACTGCTGGCGAAGGTGCCGCGCGAGAAGCCGAGTTCGAGGGCCTCGTCATCGCCAAGGGTGAGCAGGCGGCCGGCGTGGTTCACGGTCCGGAGCTTCTTGTAGTTCGCGCGATCCTTTTTGTCCAGGTCGTCGTAGTCGCCGCGCAGCATCAGGATTTTGCTGTTGTCGTCCCGTTTCAAGACCTCGATGACCTCCAGGTCCTTGGTCACCATGGCCTGGGCGAGCAGCTCGGGATAGTGGTTCTCGCGGGCGAAGGCGCGGAAGCGTTCGCGCAGCGGCGACTGGATCTTCTCGCCGATGGTGATGGGCCCCTCCCCGCCGAGGGTGATGGGCTCGCAGTCCCCGATGGAGCTGCCCGGAGTCATGTAGAGGTCGTCGCAGGCCAGTGCGATCAAGGCGGCGGCGGAGTAGGCCTTCACGTCCACGTAGGCGATGGCGCGCACGTCGGCGGGCAGCTTGAAGATGTAGTTGCTGAGGTCGAGGGCCGCTCCCACCTCGCCCCCGTCGCTCTTGATGCGATAGACGATGCAGCGCGCCCCCTGCCGCAAGGCCTCCTCGGTGCGCCGTTTCACGGTGTCGAAAAGGGATTCCTTGACGTCACCCTCCAGGGGAATGAGCCGGGCGGGTGGGAGCGCGGGGCCGACCGTGGACGCCGCTGCGGGGGACGCGGGCGCGGCTTGGAGCGGGGCGAGGGCGCAAAGCACTAAGAGCAACGCCGGGGTCAAGGTCACCCTCTTCATTTTCGTGATTCTCGCCCTTCTAAGTGCTTGTCAATCCAAGAGATAACCACCCAACAGGCACGGGCGTGCCCCCGCACGGGGGCGCAACTCAAAGATGCCGGTTGAGCGCGTCCTTCAGCGCCTGCTCGCTCTTCACGCCCACGAAGCGCTCGACCTCGCGCCCGTCCTTGAAAATGACCACCGTGGGGATGCTCGAAACCCCAAGGCGACCGGCGGTAAGCTGGTTGTCGTCCACGTTGAGTTTGCCGACGCGCGCCTTGCCCGCGTAGCTCAACGCGAGCTTTTCGATGGTGGGTGCCATGAGCTTGCAGGGGCCGCACCAGTCGGCGTAGAGGTCCATGAGCGCAACCCCACTGCGCACGGAGTCGTCGAAATTGGCGTCGCTGTAGGGGAAAGTATGTTCAGACATTGCTGGGCCGTAGAGGTTGGGGGCGGCGCCCATTTTAGCCCCGCTCAGGGCGCGGTCAATCCGCGGGACTGGGGCCTGAAACCATCCAAAATCCAGTTCCGCGCGCCCCCCGTTGCAGGGCGGCGCGCCTGGGATACACTCCCCACCCGACAGCCTTGCCACCTTCATGAAAATCGAAAGCCTCCTGGATTTCCTTGTGGATAACAAGGGCTCGGACATCGTCCTCACGGTGGGCTTTCCCCCGGCCATCCGGGTGGGGGGGCTCATCCGCCCCGTCTCCAAGACGCCGCTCACCCCGGAAGATACCATGGAGCTCATGAAGAGCATCACGCCGGACCGCAACCAGAAGGAGCTCAACGATGGCGGCACCACCGACTTCGGTTTCGCCTACGCCGCCAAGGGCAACTTCCGCGTGAGCGTCTTCCGCCAGCAGGGGCATATCGGGGTGGTGGCGCGCCTCATTCCCCAGAAAATCTTCACCTTCGAGGAACTCGGCCTGCCGCCCATGATCCGCGAGCAGGTGATGCGCCCGCGCGGGCTGTTCCTGGTGACCGGCCCCACCGGCAGCGGCAAGACCACCACGCTGGCCTCGCTGGTGCACTACATCAACGCCAACTCCCAGAAGCACATCATCACCGTCGAGGACCCCATCGAGTTCCGCCACACGCACATCAAGTCGGTGATCACCCAGCGCGAAATCGGGGCGGACGTGCCGAGCTTCTCCGAGGCGCTGCGCCGCGCGCTGCGCCAGGACCCCGACGTCATCCTGGTGGGCGAAATGCGCGACCTTGAGACCATGAGCATCGCGCTGTCCGCCGCGGAGACCGGGCACCTCGTCATGGCCACGCTGCACACCAACAGCGCCTACTCCACCATCACGCGCATCGTGGACGCCTTCCCCCCCGGCCAGCAGGAGACCGTGCGCACGCAGCTCGCGGCGGCGCCCAACCTGGTGCTCTGCCAATCGCTGCTCGAAAAGGTGGGCG
>JAHFOS010000001.1:436-3508 GCA_023261545.1 bacterium | reverse complement strand
CATCTCAACATGGAGCTGCTCAAACGCGCCGCGGGCATGGATATCCTCACGGTGCCGTTTGGGGGATCCGCCCCGGCAATCCAGGCGCTGTTGGGCGGTACCATCGACGTCATCTTCAACGACCCGCAGAGCAGCACCAGCCTTGCAAAGGATGGCCTGACCAAGTTGATCCTGGTGACCGATACAAAGCGTCTGCCGGAATTTCCTGACGTCCCCACCTCTCGCGAACTCGGCTACGACGTGGCGATCAAGTCCTGGTATGCGTTCTTCGCTCCCAAGGGCACCCCCAAGGCCATCGTGGACAAGATTGATGCCGATACCCGTCTTGTGCTCGGCACTGACGAGGTATCAGCCGTCTTTGCGCAGGCGGGCTTTCGGCGCAACCTGCTCGATAGCAAGAGTTTTTCCGCGCTGATGGTCGAGCAGCACGCAAAAGTGGGCGCTTTGATCAAGGCGGCCAACATCAAACCTCAATAGCGCAGGAAGCGCGTCATGCGCCTTCAGAAAATCGGCGGTTGATTGCTTGGAGGCGTGCCCTCGACGAAGGCGTACGGGCCGCCCTCCAGATAGAGGTTGCGGGTCGTGCGGCGATTCACCTTCCCCATCGGGTTACGGCCGGTCGCCCCCACGAACTCGATCCGGCTCGGGCACTTCATGTGGGCGAGCCGCCACATTCCGGACCGGTTCGAGCACCTCGTGCGCTACGCGGGCTGGTATTCCAACCGCAGCCGCGGCAAGCGCGCCGCCGCCAATGCCGATCCCGAAAAGGTTATCGTCGAGTGCCGCTCCAGCGAGGCCCGGCGTGCGCGTTCGACATGGGCGCGTTTGATACAAAAAGTCTACGAGGTCGACCCGCTCGAGTGCCCGCGCTGCAAGTGCGCGATGAAGGTGATCGCGTTGATCGAGGATTCTAGTGAGGCTCAGGCGCAATCTCGGACCAGAAGTTAACATGAGCACCGTTGAAGCGCTCCGCTGCGTGACGCTCGGTGGACCCGACCGCGGAAGCTACGATAGATTTTCCTATCCCTAGGATGGCTCGCGCAAACATGGAGCGGGATGAATCGCAGCGGCCGTGGGGGGGCTATGCCGTTCTCGGCGGCGGGCCGCGTTTTCAAGTCAAGCGCATCGAAGTGCTCACCGGACGGCGTTTTTCGCTGCAGCGCCACCGCCGGCGCATGGAGCAATGGGTGGTGGTGCGCGGCGTTGCTCGCGTGACTTGCGGCGACGAGGTGAGCGAATTGCGGGAAGGCGACGCGATTCGCATTCCCCTGGGGGCTGTTCACCGGCTTGAAAACCCGGGCCCCGGGCCGTTGCAGGTGATCGAAGTGCAGATCGGCGACTATCTCGGCGAGGATGATATCGAGCGCCTCGACGACGACTACGGCCGGGCCTGATGCGGTTACGGCGAGGGACCGGAATAACAACAGCTTCACCCGTTAACAGGAGGAGTTCAATGCGCAAGCAAATTGGTGGCTTCATCGCGGCCTGCGTTCTGCTGGCCGGCGCGGCGCCGGCGGCGGCCCAGCAGGACATCGTGTTCCTGTCCACGCAGCTCAGGCCCATCGAGGAGGCGCAGAAAATGCGCGAAACCATCCTCAAGGGGGCCGGTGTCAAGGTGACCTATGTTGTCGACGAGCCGCAGCGCCTGACGGTGCGCATCGGCGCCGAGCAGCAGGCCGGCAGCCGCACCATCAGCCTCATCGGCGCACTGCACGGCGATCTGCTGCCGCTGGCGGCGGCGGGGCAGCTTGCGCCGCTGGACGATGTGGCCAAGCGGCTGGCGGCGCGCGGCATGCCGGCGTCGCTGCTCGAACTGGGCAAGCTCGGCGGCGCCAGCCAGGTCTACATTCCCTGGATGCAGGCCACCTACGTGATGGCGGCCAACAAGGCGGCGCTGCCCTACCTGCCGCTCGGCGCCGACATCAACACCCTCACGTTCACGCAGTTGAGGGACTGGGCCGCCAACGTGCAGAAGGCGACCGGCCAGCGCCGGCTGGGCTTCCCGGCCGGTCCCAAGGGGCTGTTCGCGCGCTTTTTCCAGGGCTACCTTTATCCCTCCTACACGGGTGGCGTGGTATCCACCTACCGCTCGGCCGAGGCCGAGGCAATGTGGGCGGCGTTCAAGGATTTGTGGCAGTACGTCAACCCCAATTCCAACACCTACGACTTCATGCAGGAGCCGCTGGCGGCGGGCGAGGTGTGGATCGCCTGGGATCACATTGCGCGGCTCAAGGACGCGCTTGGCGCCAAGCCCAACGACTTCGTCGTCTTTCCCGCGCCGGCCGGGCCCAAGGGCCGCGGTTTCATGCCGGTGCTGGCGGGCCTCGCCATCCAGAAGGGCGCGCCGAACGTGGCGGATGCCGCCAAGCTGATCGACTACCTGACCCAGCAGACAACGCAGGTCACCACTGCGGTGGAGACCGGGTTTTTCCCTGTCATCAAGGCCGATCTGCCGACCAACATGCCGCCGAGCGTCAAGCTGCTGGCGGCCGCGATCGCGGCGCAGTCAGGCGCGAAGGACGCGCTGGTCTCGTTGCTGCCGGTGGGCCTGGGAGACAAGGGCGGCGAGTTCAACAAGGTCTACGTGGACACCTTCCAGCGCGTGGTGCTGCGCGGTGAGCCGGTACGCGCCGTCCTCAATGCCCAGGCCGACGAACTCAGGAAGGTCATCGACGCGACCAAGGCGCCTTGCTGGGCGCCGGACAAGCCGAGCCAGGGCCCATGCCCGGTGAACTGAGTGGTGAACTGGACTGAACCGGCCGAGCGCCCATGCGCCAGCGCGTCGTTCCCTATTTGCTGCTTGCGCCGTCAGTGGCGTTTCTGGCGGCGCTGTTCGCCTGGCCGCTGGTCGACGCGCTGCTGATATCGCTGAAGGGCTCGGCGGGCGGCCTGTCGCTGGACAACTACCGGCGCATGGCCGGCGACCTCTACTTTGCCGGCGCCGTGCGCAACACCGTGCTGTTGACCGTGGTGGCGGTGCCGATCCAGGTGGCGCTGGCGCTGGCCATGGCCATGCTGCTGCAAAAGCTGGAACGCGGCCGCGACCTGGTGCTGTGGATCTGGACCATTCCG
>JAHFOS010000001.1:0-426 GCA_023261545.1 bacterium | reverse complement strand
GCCATTTCCGACCTCGCAGCGGGCCTGGTGTGGTATGCGATTTTCCAGCAGAGCGGCTACCTCAATTCCTTCCTGCACGCGCTGGGCCTCATCGACGGCCAGGTTTCCTGGCTCACCTACGAGACCCCGGTGACGCTGTTTCTGGCCATCGTGCTGGCGGAAATCTGGCGCGCCACGGCCATTGTGTTTGTGATCCTGGTGGCCGGGCTGCAGCTCATACCGAAGGAATACGCCGAGGCCGCGGAGATTTTCGGCGCTCGTCCTTGGCAGCGCTTTTTCCGCATCACCTTGCCCCTGCTCAAGCCGTCGTTGCAGGTGGCGATGATCCTGCGCACCATACTCGCGCTCGAAGTGTTCGCCGTGGTCCTGGCGCTTGGCGGGGCCAACGTCAACGTGCTCATGGGCGAAGCCTACAAATGGCAGGCG
>JAHFOS010000011.1 GCA_023261545.1 bacterium | reverse complement strand
TTTTCCATCCACACCGAGGTGCGCGTGAGGCGATCGGCGGTCTGGATATAGTACATCAGGAAACGGTCGGTGTATTTGATGGCGGTCGCCTCGTCAATATCGGCGGCCAGGAGATCGGCGTGCCGCGGCGTGGCGCCGCCGTTGCCGCAGACGTAGAGGTTGTAGCCGTGCTCGGTGGCGACCAGGCCCACGTCCTTGCACTGCGCTTCAGCGCACTCGCGCACGCAGCCGGAGACGGCCAATTTCAACTTGTGGGGCGCGCGAATGCCGCGGTAGCGCTCCTCGATGCGCACGGCGAATCCCACGCTGTCCTGCACGCCGTAGCGGCACCAGGTGCTGCCCACGCAGCTCTTCACGGTGCGCACCGCCTTGCCGTAAGCGTGACCGCTCTCGAAGCCGGCGGCGATGAGCTCCTGCCAGATGTCCGGCAACTGGTGCACCTGCGCGCCGAAGAGGTCCACGCGCTGGCCGCCGGTTATTTTGGTATAGAGCCCGAACTTCTTGGCGACGCTTCCCAAGGCGATGAGCTTGTCCGGGGTGATTTCACCCCCAGGGACGCGGGGCACCACCGAGTACAGGCCGCCGCGCTGCATGTTGGCGAGGAAGCGGTCGTTGGTGTCCTGCAGGGTCTGGTGGGGCCGGTCCAGAATGCTTTCGTTCCACAGGCTCGCCAGGATGGAACTCACCGCCGGCTTGCAGATCTCGCAGCCCTGGCCGCGGCCATGCGCGGCGACGAGGGCGTCGAAGGTCTTGATGCGCTTGATCTTGACGATCTCGAAAAGCTCCTGGCGCGTGTGCGCGAAGTGCTCGCAGAGGTTGCGGTTGATCTTTTTGCCAGCGGCCTGGAGCTCGCAGTTCAGGATGTCCGTGACCAGCGGCACGCAGCCGCCGCAACCGGTGCCGGCCCGGGTGCACGCCTTCACTTCGCCGAGCGTGGTCAGATTTTTTTCGCAGATAGCCGTGCGGATGGCGGACTTGGCCACATTGTTGCACGAGCAGACCTGCGCGCTGTCGGGCAGCCCGCCGGCACCGGCGACGGCGGCTCCCTCGCGCCGGCCGTTCACCAGCTCGCCCGGCGCCACGGGCAGGGCCTCTCCGCTCTTGGCCAGCGCCGCGAGGGTGCTGTATTCCGTGGCGTCACCCACCAGCATGCCCCCCAAGAGCCGCGTGCCGTCCTGGCTGAACAGCAATTTCTTGTACACGCCCGCGAAGGGATCCTCGACGATGAGGGGCCGGGCCCGCTCGGGGCCCGCCTCGTAATCCCCGAAACTGGCCACGTCCACGCCCATGAGCTTGAGCTTGGCCGACATGTCCGCCCCGCTGAAACCGCGCTCCTGGCCGCACAGGCGCGCCGCGACGATTTCAGCCATGGTGTAGCCCGGAGCGACCAGCCCGTAGATCATACCCTTGAAGAGCGCCACTTCGCCGATGGCGTAGATGAGCGGGTCAGAAGTTTGCAGGTGTTCATTCACGGCCACGCCGCCGCGCGCGCCGACCTCGATGCCGCACGCGCGCGCCAGCTCGTCGCGCGGCCGGATGCCCGCCGAGACGATGACCATGTCCACGTCGAGGGCGCTTTCGTCCGCGAAAACCAGTCCGGTGACGGACGTGCCTCCGAAAATTTTCTTGGTGGACTTGTTGAGGTGCACGCGCACGCCGAGGCTGTCTATCTTGCGCGCCAGGAAGCGCGAGCCCGCGTCGTCGAGCTGGCGCGGCATCAAGCGCGGCGCGAACTCGACGATGTGCGTCTCCAGCCCCAGGTCATAGGCCGCCTTGGCGGCTTCCAGCCCCAGCAGCCCACCACCGAGGACCGCTGCGCGCCGCGCGCCCTTGCTGTAGGCGATGATTTTTTCAAGATCCTCGATGGTGCGGTACACGAATACGCCCTGCTTGTCCGCGCCCTCGATGGGCGGAACGAAAGGCGCCGAGCCCGTGGCCAGGACGACGGCTGCGTAGGAGATGCTGAGGCCGCCCGCCGAATGCACGGTGCGCGTGCCGCGATCGATGCTACTGGCGCGGTCGCCGATATGCAGCTCGATACCGTTGGCACGGTACCATTCGGGGTCGGCGATGCTGAGCTTGGCGGCGTCGCGATGCGAGAAAAAGGAGGTCAGCCCCACGCGGTCGTAGGCCGGGCGCGGCTCCTCGCAAAACGTGACGACGCGGATGCGCCGCGCCTTGTCGAATTCCACCAGCTTTTCGCAGAAGCGGTGCCCCACCATGCCGTTGCCGATGACGACGACCGTGGGAGCGTCGCTGCTTGGAAAAAAGGGCGCGCTCATGCAGGGGACTCCTCAGAGAAAACTTTTTCCAATTTGACCGCGCAGGCCTTGTAGGCGGGCTGGCGCGAGATGGGGTCGAAAGCTGGAAAGGTGAGCAGGTTGGTCTCGTGATAGTGCATGGGGATGAAGACCTGCCCCGGTTGCAGGGTGGCGGTGACGACGGCGCGCGCGCGGATGCGGCCGCGACGCGAGGCCACGGCGACCGTATCCCCCGAGGCCACGGCGAGCTGCGCCGCGTCCCTGGGGCTCAGCTCCACATACACCTCGGCGGGATAGAGCTTGCGCAGGATGGCGGATTTGCCGGTGCGCGTCTGCGTGTGCCACTGGGCGCTGGTGCCGCGGCCGGTGAGCAGCGTGAGATCGTAATGGCCGTCCGTGGGCTCCGGCAGCGGCTGCGGCTCGCCTTGAGCGAAGCGCGCGCGGCCATCGCCCGTGTAGAAGCGGCCGTCCGCGAACAGGCGGCGTTCGCGATCAGCACCGTCCGATCCCTCGGGGAAGGGCCACTGCACGCCACCCGCCTCATCAAGCATGCCATAGCCGCTGATGCCGGAAAAGTCGCAGGGCCGTCCCTTGGAGAGCCGCGCCAGGATGCGGAAGACGCTCTCCGGGCTGTGCCATTCGCGGAACATCTCCGCGCAGCCCCAGTACCAGGCCACCAGGCGGAAAATATGGAAATCGGCGAGCGCCATGCCGGGCGCGTGGGCCACCTTCTTGAAAAGCCCGATGCGCCGCTCGGAGTTGATGACCGTGCCCTCCTTCTCGCCCCAGCCCGCGGCGGGCAGCACCAGGTCGGCCAGGCGCGCGGTTTCGGTGGTCGCGTACATATCCTGCACCACCAGGAACTCGAGTTTCTTTCTGAGCGCGTCGAAAGAGGAGCGATGGATCCAGGAGTGGCCGGGATTGGTGGCGACGATCCACAGCCCTTTGATGGCGCCGTTCTCCACCCCCTCCAGGATGCGGTCGTAGGCCCAGGAGCCCTCGGCGGGAATGCAGGATTCATCAAAGCCCAGGGTTTCCGCCACTTCGCGGCGATGCGCGGGATTCAGGAAGTCGCGCCCGCCCAGCAGATTGGTGGTGTTGCTGAACAGCCTTGAGCCCATGGCGTTGGTCTGGCCGGTGATGGAATTGGGCCCGGTGCCGGGTCTGCCGATATTGCCGGTCAGCAGGCAGAGGTTGATGATGGCTTCCGCGGTGAGCACGCCCTGGTGGCTCTGGTTCACGCCCATGGTCCACCAGAAGGAGACGCGCTGGCCGCGGTGGATGAGTTCGGCCAGTTCGAGGATGGCGCTTTCCTCCAGGCCGCACTCCGCGGCGGCGCGCGCGGGCGTCATGGCGCTGACGTGCGCGGCGAAGGCTTCGAAGCCCGACGTGGAGCGGGCGATGAAGTCGTTGTCGATCCAACCCTTCTCGATGAGCACGCCCGCCAGGGCGTAGAGCAGCGTCAGGTCGGACTTGGGGAGGATGGCGTAGTGATGCGTGGCGGCCATGGCCGTCTCGGTCTTGCGCGGGTCCAGGACGATGATCGCCGGCTTGTGGGGGTTGCGCAACACGCGTTCCCAGAGGATGGGATGGGCGATGCAGGGATTGGCGCCGATGAAAACCAGGGTGTCGGAGAGTTCGAGGTCGGCGTAGGTGTAGGGCGGCGCGTCAAAGCCGAAAGAGGCCTTGTAGGCCGCCACCGAGGTCGCCATGCACTGGCGGGTGTTGCCGTCGCCATGGATCATGCCCATGCCGAACTTGGCCACGGCTCCCAGGAGCGCCATCTCCTCGGTGGTGATTTGACCGGTACTGATGTAAGCCACCGAAGCCTTGCCATGCTTTTCCTGGACGGCCTTGAAGCGCTGGACGAAAGCGAGCATGGCCGCATGCCAACCGACCTCGCGCAACACGCCGTCCTCGCCGCGCAGCATAGGGCTGATGGCGCGATCCGGCGCAGCCAGCGGCGCGAGGGACTCCCAGCCCTTGGGACAGGCCATGCCCTGATTGACGGGATAGTCCGGGGTGGGGGAGAGATTGACCGGCTTGCCGTCCCGGATATGCACGTTGAGCGCGCAGCCCGTGGAGCAGAAACCGCAGACCAGGCTGGTCACCTGCTCGGGTTGCAGGCGTTCGGGCAACCGGCCCAGGCCGAGCGGCGAATCCTCGAGCGCGAGTTCGCGGCTGAGGCGGCCTTCCTTCTGGTGCAGCATGCCGCCGATGCGCCCCAGGAGGTCCGGCAAAGCCAGCATCAAAGACCTCACGGCGTGCCTCCGGGCATGGAGGTGTGAGCGGTGGCGATGAAGAACAAATGCCGCTCGGCAAACTCTCCCGCCGCCCAAAGAAAAAAGGCCAGCAGCGCCAGGAAGGCGGCGCCCAGCGCCGGACCTGACCACAGGTCGGCCCCCAGCGCGAGCAACAGCGGCAGAGCCACGCCGCCGAAGGCCCCCAGCATCCAGCGCCGGCCCGCCAGGAGGTGCAGGCGACCCTGCAACAGCCGCGGCGTCTTGGCCAGCAGCGCATTTTGCGGGCGAGAAAACTGTAGCCAGCCTTCAAGGATGAACTTCGCGACCGTGCCGGCAACCCACAGCGCGCACCAGACGCGCGGGTTGATTCCCGCCGGTGTGTTGCCCAGGAACGCGGCGGCGATGGCGCTCGCGGCGCAGCACCCGCCCCAAGTGGTGAGCAGGAATTTCCCAGCCGTGCGCGGGTGCGCCCAGGCGGGCCGCGGGGTCACCATGTAGATGCACGCCGAACAGGCGACGCCGGCAAGACCCAGCAGCGCCGCGGCTCCCAGCAGCCTTTCAAGAGGGAAAGGGATCGGGAAGGGAACGATGACCAGCCCAGGCCAAACCTCCAGAACTGCGAAAAAGGCGGCACCGGACAGGGCGGGCATGTAGGCGCCAAAAGCGATCACCTCGCGGCTCAGCCAGGATCGGCGCCAACCCAGGACGGCGCGAAAGGCGTAGAGCGGACGGCCCAAATGCAGCGTCGCCGCCACCATGCCGGCGGCCCCCGCCAGTATCGCGAAGACCGCGAGCAGGGCCGCCGAGGCACTATCCGTCGGCATCCTGGCCGCCGCCGCGGCGGCGACCGTGGCTCCCGCCGAAATCTGGGTGAGCACCAGCATGGCCGTGAGGGGCGGATGCGCCTCGCCCAGGGGGAGCGCGCCCTGATCCACGCGCGCTATTTCCTCGCGCCACCAGCTCTTGCGCGTGCGATAACGCGTTGTGGGCAGGGTGTGGGAGGTATCAGGAGCCCCGGCAATGGGCATAAAGTTGACCGCGGCCGCCTTCTTGGCGGCCTGCTGATCCACCACGACGATGCGGATGGCTTCATTCGGGCAGCTCTGCACGCAGGCGGGCGCCTCCCCGGCGCCGAGCCGCTGGGAGCACATATCGCATTTGCGCACGATGCCCAGAACCGCGTTGAACTGCGGCACCTCATAGGGACAGGTGAGCTCGCAGTAGCGGCAGCCGATGCACTGATCGTCGAGGTGGCGCACGATGCCTGTTTGCGGATCCTTTTCGTAGGCCTTGGCCGGACAACCCAGCATGCAGGCGGGCTCCAGACAGTGGTGGCAGGCGGTGGTGACGTGCTGCAACATGGGCAGAGCCGGATTGCCGCCGTGGATGGCCCCTACTTTGCGCCAAGCCTCGTTATCTCCGAGACCATTCAGGCTGTGGCAGCCGGCGACACAGGCTTTGCAACCCGTGCAGGCATCGAGATCCACCTCAAAAGCGTACTGCTGCCCCCGGGCCGGCGCGGTGACGGGCATCAGGTCGCGGTAGATACCCCCGGGCTTCAGGGCGCAGGCGTCGTGGGCGCGCGCGAAGCGATCCACGGCGCTCATATCCTGCTGCTCGCGCAACAACTGGCCGACGAGATCGGCGGGGCCGTCTTCCAGGATGGACGGAAGTATCACGGGTTCGGGAGCCATCGCATCCTAATTTCTAGCAAAAGTTATGCCATTATTTAACAAGGGGATAATAATAGATAAACTTATTGATATTGATTCATAATTGTATAGTTATTTAAATTATAGGACAAATATGAATTTATTTTCGATTGACGGCCTTGAAATTCGGACTTTCTCCGCCTTGGCATAAATATTGCTATTTCCCGTGAATCCCACCCGCATTAATTCCAGATCCATGACGGAACAATCCAAAGCCACCCGTATTCGCCTCGGAGATTTTCACACCGCTCCCATGCGCGCCTTCCACGTGACGTGGGCGAGCTTCCTCATGTGTTTCGTCGGCTGGTTTGCTGCGGCCCCGCTCATGCCGGTGATACGCCGCGATCTGAAGCTCAGCCCTGAACAGGTGGGCAATATCGTGATCGCCTCCGTGGGGGCCACCATCCTGGCGCGACTGCTGGTGGGCCGCCTCTGCGACCGTTTCGGCCCGCGCCTGTGCTATGCCTGGCTGCTGGCCCTTGGCGCCCTGCCCGTGATGGGGCTCGGGTTGTGTTCGAGCTACGAGAGCGTGCTGTTGTGCCGCCTGGCCATCGGCGCCGTGGGAGCCTCTTTCGTCATCACCCAGTATCACACCTCGGCCATGTTCGCGGCCAATTGCGTGGGTACCGCCAATGCCATGGCCGCCGGCTGGGGCAACATGGGCGGCGGCATCGCCCAGATGGTCATGCCCCTCCTCATGGCGGCGTTCCTGTTCCTGGGCGTCGGAGAGAGCGCGGCCTGGAGGCTGGCGCTTGTGATTCCCGGCTTGCTGATGCTCGTCGGTTCCGTTGCCTATCTGCGCTTGACCCAAGACACCCCCGCGGGGAATTTCGCGCAATTGCAGCGTGCCGGATCCACGGCCGTGAAAAAAGGTCGTCCGGAATGGATCGCGGTCATCAAGGATCTCCGGGTCTGGGTGCTCTTTCTCGCCTACGCCCTCTGTTTCGGCGTCGAGCTCACCATCCACAACGTGGCCGCCCTTTATTTCTCGGATCGCTTCAGCCTCAGCCTGCAGCAGGCGGGACTCGCGGCGGGTCTCTTCGGGTTCATGGCCATCTTTGCCAGGGCGCTCGGCGGGTATTGCGGGGATCGGGCCGGCCGGCACTCTGGCCTGCGCGGGCGCACCAATTTTCTATCCGCTATTCTCGGGGCCCAGGGTTTGGCCTTGCTGCTGTTTTCCCGAACGGGCAACCTGGCCGCGGCCATCGGCATGCTGGTGGTCTTCGCGCTCTTCGTTCACATGGCCTGCGGCGCCACTTACGCCGTGCTTCCCTTCGTGAACCGCCGGGCCCTTGGCATCGTCATCGGCATCGTCGGCGCGGGCGGCAACGTCGGGGCCGTGGCGGCGGGATTCCTTTTCCGCGGCGCCTTGCCCTTCGAGCAGTCGTTCCTCATCCTGGGACTCGCGGTCCTGGCGGGCGCCGCGGTCTGTATGCTGGCCATCCGCTTCTCGGAAGCGGAAGAACTCGGCCATCGCGAGGCCATCCTGCAAAGCGGCGCGATCACGGTCCCCGCTTCATGAAGACGGCCCGGTCTTTAGAAGCGCGAGCAGCAGCCTTGGGGGTCTTTGCCGTGGCCGAAAGCCCTGTCGGGCTCTCCGCGTGAAGGCCGCAATCTCCAGGCCCATGTAGGAGGCTGCGCGTGTCGCGGCCAGCTTTTTGATACCGGCGGCCAAAAGCCTGCCTGCGGCCTCGTCGTCCCCGAGGCGCCGCTTCAGGAAGGCCGCGGCGATTTGGATGAGCCCCTGGAGAAAGCGCCCCTGGCGGCTGCGCCGTCCCGCCGCGTTCCAGGCATGTTCCCAGGTCTCATGGGCTTCCCACCACAGGCCGCGGTTGAAACAGTCGGCTCCCAGAAGGTAGAAGGTGTTCGCGCGCCAATGCCTGGGATGGCGCAGATCCTCGCGCGCGGGAGCGCCTGTGGCCCCAAGGCCCGTCGAAGCGACGGGCGGGTGCGGCACGCGGCCTGGGAGGTAGCCCCGGCGCGGCAGCGCAACCTGGGGAACGTACCTGCGCAAACGCGCCGCGGGCCGGATCGCGATTTTTTTCATGCTTGTGACGCGCCGCTGTATTCTAAAATGAGGTGACGGCCATGAGCGAGATTTTGCGCCAGCATCGGAAGAAGGTGGTCCTCGCCATTGAAAGCGACCCCGCGCACTTGCAAAACATTCGCGCGCTCATCGAGGGCAACCAGCTCATCCTCGACACGGCCCAGAACGGCGAGGAGGTGGAGCTGTTGCTGCAGCAGAAGGAGGCGACGGCCTCCACCATCATCATGGAGCGGCGCTTGAAGGACATGGATGGCCTGCAGATCCTGGGTAGGCTCAAGAAGCACCCCCTCTGGCACCACATTCCGGTGGTGATGCTGAACTCCGACTTCAAGGAGGAAGACATCGTCGAGTGCGTTGACGCCGGTGCGCACTATTACCTGCCTAAGCCCTACAAGGAGGTCATCTTCCTCTCCATCCTGAACCGCGCCATCACCGACTACACGCGCTACAAGTTCTATATTGACAAGGTCAAGAACGCGCAGATCGCCGGCCTTATCCGCCGCGGCTCCTTCTCCTTCCGCACGCTCAAGGAGGGGCACGAAATCGCCGACTGGCTGGCCTCGCTGTGCTCCTCAACGCGCGAGGACATCGTGGTGGGGTTCATCGAGCTGCTCATCAATGCCGTGGAGCACGGCAACCTCGGCATCGGCTTCGATCAGAAATCCGATCTCCTGAAAAAAGGCGACTACATCGGCGAGATCCTGCGCCGTCTCGATATGCCCGAGCACTGCGACAAGTGGGTGCAGGTGGAGTTCGAGAAGAGCGCGGAGGACCTGCGCGTGCGCATCGTGGACCAGGGCCTTGGCTTCGACTATGGCCGCTACCTCTTTCCCGACAAGAAACGCCTGTTCCTCTCCCACGGCCGCGGCATCGCCATGGCCAAGGGACTCTATTTCGACGAGCTCGAATATCGCGGCAGCGGCAACGAGGTGTCCGTGCGCGTCAGGTTCCGCAAATAGGCGGGACGGTTTAACCGGCGTTTTTCGCCGGGATTGTCTGCCTGCCAGACTGAGGGGCTCTGGAATGACGGTCCGCCCTGCTATTTGGCTTAGGCTGAGTTGTCCTGGAATGTGCAAAAAGGACTCCTGACCTAGGGATTATCCCACCCGCTTAATCTAGAAGTCCGCAGAAGTCCCTTTTTCGTTAGGGCTATTGAATCAATTTTGAATCAAAATATTAATATTAAAACTATTTTGAATCAATATATTAATATATTTCAAATAGGAGTCACTGGCACGGTGTTTTCTAGTATTTTGGATCGTTACTGAGGATTTAATTCTTAATTGTAAATTCAGAAAGGTTTCTCATGTTTCCCCCTCCCTCACGCCGACACTCCGCCAACAACCTGCTCCAGACCCTCCTTCCCGGGGTGTTGTGGTTGGCTTGTGTGACCCCGGGGCACCCTGAGGGCAACTTAGCGGAGGCCTTGCGAACCGGCAAGCCCTCCCTTTTCCTGCGCTACCGCTATGAAAGCGTGGATCAAGACGGAATCGCCAAGAAGGCTCAGGCCTCGACTTTAAAGTCGAACCTGGGATACCAGACGGGGTCTTGGAATTCCCTTGGTGCCTATTTGGAATTCGAAGGTGTCAGCCGCGTTGGAGACATCCACTATAACCTGCCCGCGGCCGTGCCGGCCAGTGTGACTCGTGACCGCACCCGTCCTGTCGTTGCGGACCCTGAGGGCGCCGAGATCAACCAGTCTTACCTGATGTGGAAGGGAACGAAAAATGCTCTTAAATTGGGTCGGCAGCAGATCATTCTCGGCAACGCGCGTTTCGTCGGCAACGTGGGATGGCGCCAGAACGAGCAGACTTTCGACGCCCTGCGCTGGGACAACTCAAGCTGGGAAAAAACCAGTCTCTCCTTGATTTACCTGGAGAACGTCAACCGCATCTTCCGCGACAACAACCGCATGAACTCCTGGGTGGCGGACTTGGCGCATAGGTTCGATCCCGGGAAACTGCGCGCCTACACTCTGCTGCTGAACTACAAGGATGCCACGGGATTGCAGGATCGCAGCACCTGGGGCATGCGTTGGGAGGGAACCGCCAGCCAGAAGTTCAAATTCCTCTACAACCTGGACTTCGCCACCCAAAGCGATAGCGGCGACAACAAGACCAGCGTGGACGCGATCTACTGGTGTGGGGAGATGGAGATTGGGTCCCCCAGGATCTCGGCTCTGCTAGGCATAGAGTCCCTGGGCTCGGACAACGGCAAAACAGCCTTTGCCACCCCCCTGGCCACTTTGCATGCCTTCAACGGCTGGGCCGATATGTTCCTAGCCACCTCTGTAGCGGGACTGCGGGATTCTTACGCGGGCCTCAACACGGCCCCCGTCAAGAAGGTGAGCGGCTCCCTGGTCTTCCACCGCTTCGAGGCTGATTTCGGCGGGACGGATTACGGCTCGGAAACCGACGCCGTCGTGACGTGGGCAGCGCTGGAGGGGATGCAACTGGGCCTCAAGTACGCCGATTTCAACGCCGAGACCGCATCGGGCTTGAAGGATGTCTCCAAGTTCTGGTTGTGGACCCAATACAAGATCTGACGATTTCCAACCCAGTTCCGATTTATTGCATATCCATTCCCGTTCTCTAAAAACCATTCTCCAGGACGCCTAAAAATGAATCATGCCGATATTTCAAAGTCTCCGCTGGGACCCCTCGATCCGCGGCCCGATCCCGTCGGTCAGCGCCGCCGGGCGCCGCGGAAATCCGCCGCGACCACCAATGGCGGCCAGGCCGGCGATCTGACCCGCAGGGGCTTTCTTGGCACCGCCGCCCGGGGCCTGGGCGCTGCGGCGCTGTACTCTGCTTTACCCCGCGGCTGGGTCGGTGGCGTTTATGCCAACGACGCGCCGGAAACCACGAATTTGAATTTCGGTATCATCGCGCTAACGGACTGTTCGCCGTTGGTGATGGCCCATGAGAAGGGTTTTTTCAAGAAACACGGCCTCAACGCCACGGTCACGAAAGGCGCCAGCTGGGCCGCCATCCGCGACTCTCTGTCCACCGGTGACATTCACGGTACACATATGCTCATCGGCATGCCCCTGGCCTCGACGATGGGGTTGGCCGGCAGTCCCAAGAAGCCCATGGTCATTCCCTGGCTTCTCAGCCGCAACGGACAGGCCATCACGGTTCAAAACAAATACAAGGGCGTCGTCAAGATCGCCGCGGACTTCAAGCCCCTCGCGGAGAAAGCTACGGCGGCCGGCAGTCCGCTTACATTCGCCATGACCTTTCCGCCAGGCACGCACGCGATGTGGATGCGCTACTGGCTCGGCAGCGGCGGCATCAATCCCGACAAGGATGTGGCGCTCGTCACGATACCGCCGCCGCAAATGGTCGCCAACATGAAGGTCGGCAAGATGGACGGCTTCTGCGTCGGCGAGCCGTGGAACGCGCGAGCAATCGCGGAGGGTATTGGCTACACCGTCATCACCACGCAGCAGATATGGAGGGATCACCCAGAAAAGGTTTGCGCTTTCACGGAGTCCTTCGTCGAGAAAAATCCGAAGACCGTCAAGGCGGTGCTCAAGGCGCTACACGAAGCAAGTCTTTGGTTGGACGACCTAAACAACCGTCCCGAGCAATGCCAGATCGTCGGCAAGGCCACGTACATCAATTGCGATCCGCAAAGCATCCTGGGACGCCTGCTCGGCGACATGGATTACGGCGATGGGCGCAAGGAGAAGGACCCGAACTATATGATCTTTTCGCAACGCAACTGCAACTACCCCTCCAAGGCGTATGCGAAGTGGTTCCTCTCGCAATACCGCCGCTGGGGCCTGTGCGCTGGTGCGCCTGACTACGAGGGTATTGCGAGGAAGGTGATGCGCGGCGACATCTACGCCGAGGCCATGAAGGAGATCGATGTGACCGTGACCCCGAACGATGACGAGGTTTGCAAACTGATGGACAGCACCTTCGATCCCACCAAACCCGAGGAATATGCACTCTCCTTCGCCATCAAAAACCCGAAAGACTGACCTTGAAACCCAGCGTTCCTTGGCTGGAGGCCTATCAGCGCGGCGCTGCTTGGCGGAGGGTGCTGAGACGCCGCAAGGCTATCAAGTCCCAGCCGAGGACCGCGAAGCCGCAAGACGTTGGTGGCCGTGAAAACGATTCCGGCACCATCGCCCGGCGGCAACGATCTACATCCCTTGCAAGAATAACCATGCTTATGTACAAAAAAATCTCCTGCCAAGACGCGCTCCCGCCAATGTTCGGATTCCTATGTGTGTTGGGGCTATGGCAAATCTCCTGCCATACGTGGGCCCAGAACCTGCCCACGCCGGCCAAGACGTGGGAAATGAGCCGGCTCTACATCACCGATCCTTTCGCCAAACGCGGCGAAATGGACCAGGGTATTTTGCGGTTCACATGGAACAGCCTCGTGCTCGTCACCAAAGGCTACCTCATCGCCCTGCTGATCGGCACGCCGCTGGGGTTTATCCTCGGCAGTTCCAGGGGCTTCGCAAAAACGTTCGATCCGCTGATTCAAATGCTGAAGCCCATCTCGCCGCTGGCCTGGCTGCCATTGGGACTGGTGCTGTTTCAGAAGACCACGCCGTCCGCCATTTTCACTATCGCCATCTGCTCGATGTGGCCTACGGTGCTCAATACCGCCATCGGCGTCCGCAACGTGCCTCAGGATTATCTCAACGTCGGCAGGGTGCTGCGCTTCTCGCGCAAAAAGATGCTCTTCAAAATCCTGCTGCCGGCGGCGCTGCCCTATATGTTCACGGGCTACCGGCTTTCGCTGGGAATCGCGTGGCTGGTCATCGTCGCGGCAGAGATGCTCACCGGCGCGCCGGGCATCGGCGGCTTTCTTTGGCAGGAGTACAATTCGCTGATTTACGAGCATATCATCTTGTCCATCATCACCATCGGTCTCATTGGTTTCCTGCTCGATTGGATGATGCAGGCGGTGGAAAGACGCATGGGAGCCGCGTTATCATGAGCGCGCCAATGCTCGAGCTGCGCGGCGTTGGCAAAAGTTACGGATCGCGCGCGGTGTTGCGCGACGTCAACCTCCACATCTTCGAAGGCGAATTCGTCTGCGCCGTCGGTTACAGCGGTTCAGGCAAGACGACCCTGATGAACATGATCGCTGGGCTGCTGGCCCCTGATAAAGGCGAACTCCTTTTCGATGGAACGCCCATCCAGGGCCCCAGTTTGAACCGTGCGCTCATTTTTCAGAACTACTCCCTGCTGCCGTGGCTGAGCGCCCAACGCAACGTCGAGTTGGCCGTCCGGGAACGCTTCCCCGAGTTGAGCTCGGCCGAGGTCCGCGAGCATGCGCGTCGTTATCTCCAAAAGGTCAAACTCGGTCACGCGCTGGATCGGCGGCCCACCGAGCTTTCCGGCGGGATGCGCCAGCGCGTGTCGTTGGCGCGCGGGCTGGCGATGGAACCACAGATCCTACTGCTCGACGAGCCGCTCGGCGCGCTGGACGCCCTGACGCGCGCCGAGTTGCAGGACGAGTTCGTGCGCCTCCAAGAGCAGGAACACCGAACGATCCTGATGATCACGAACGACGTGGACGAAGCCGTCCTGCTGGCCGACCGAATCGTGCCGCTATCGGCAGGCCCTGGCGCTACCTTTGGCGCTTCCATCCCGATCACCACGTCACGTCCGCGCGACCGGCGAAAGCTGAACGATGATCCGTGCTACCACCATGACCGGAAAGCCGTGCTGCGCTACCTGTTGGCCCACGGGCCCCAGGACACGGCACGCGCGGCATCCCGCCGCCAGCAGCGTTCCGCCGTTATGTCCAGCGCGTTGGAGGTGACGCCAGTATGATGGACGTGTACGTGGATTTGAGCCAGCTCGGCAAAATTTTCCCGACGCCCAAAGGGCCGCTGTGCGTGGTGAAGGACTTTAACCTGAAAATCCGCGAGGGCCAGTTCGTCTGCCTCATTGGCCACTCGGGTTGCGGCAAGAGCACGGTGCTCGCCATGTTGGCCGGGCTGCAGGACGTCAGCGAGGGCGTCCTCGTGCTGGCGGGCCGGGAAGTGAACGATCCGGGCCCGGATCGCGGCGTCGTGTTCCAATCCCCCTGCCTGCTGCCGTGGTTCAGCGTACTGAAAAACGTATTGCTGGGCGTGGAACAGGTTTGTCCTGACAAAACCAACGCCCAACGTGAAGCCATCGCGCGCCACTATCTGGAGCTGGTCGGCCTGGGCGACGATTTGCACAAAATGCCCCGGGAGCTCTCGCAGGGGATGTGTCAGCGCGTCGGCATCGCGCGTGCCTTTGCGCTCAATCCTAAGATGCTGTTGCTCGACGAACCCTTCGGGATGCTCGACAGCATTACGCGCGTGCAGCTCCAGCAGGAGCTTGTACAACTGTGGGAAAGCGATCGAAAGACTGTATTAATGGTCACACACGACGTGGACGAAGCGGTGTTCCTGGCCGACCGGGTCGTCATGATGACCCAGGGCCCAGCTTCCCGCGTGGGCCGCGTTCTCAATATTGATCTGCCGCGTCCGCGCCACCGGGAGGCCGTGCTGGATCAGCCGCGCTTTTATGAACTGCGGGGCCAGCTCATTGAATTCCTCGAAACCCAGAACTGCGCTCCGCGGGAAGAGCCGCCTCGACAAGAACCCGCCGCGATTTGCGCCCTTCCGCAGTCAGCGCGCCAGATCTGAACCTCCGCCATCATGGGGATCCGCGTCTTCACCTTCATCGGCGGCGCTGAGGGGCTGTGGAGGGTGACTCGAAATAGCGTCATCGCTGGCGAGCCCTTGAACGACATCCCGTACCTCGACATTCGCGAGGGCGATCTGCGCGAGGGCATGGGATCACAATGGCGGCTTCGTGGCGTCGTCGGACACCTGCGCTACACTTGTCGTGACGAAAAAGATCAACTGGCCTCCCGACAACCGCCCCTCGGCAGACCGGAATCCACTCGCGCGGCCTTGATTCCCATCAGGAAATCTGCGGCATGGTGGGAGCTGCCCCAGGATGAACGGCGCGCCATTCTCGAGGAACAATCGGAGCATATCCGCATCGGGTTAAAGTTTTTGCCCGCCGTGGCCCGCAGGCTCCATCACTCCCGGGATTTGGGAGAGCCCTTTGACTTCCTGACCTGGTTCGAGTACTCTCCGGGGGACGAGAGCGCCTTTGACGACCTTGTGAGACTGCTCCGCAAGACGGAGGAGTGGAAATATGTGGAACGCGAGATAGATATCCGGCTGACGAGGGTTGGATAAAGGATGGGTCCGCCAGCGCGCGCGGGGCGCGCGTCGAACCAGCGCGGGACGGGATGCGGCGTGCCGATCCCCGCCCATTGCCTTTTCCGGATCTACCTATGGCCGGCATTGTAAGAGCGCCGGACACGATGGGAGATCCGGGACTTCACTCCAGCGATTCGAAGAGCCCGTGAACGCGGCGCATCTGTTCGAGGATGTAGTCCCATAGCTCCTCGTGCTTCGGCAAGTGCTCGAAGTTTTCCAGGCGGCGGAAGAGGAACCGGAACTCCAGGGTGTCGGGGCGGGGAATAACGAGGTCGCGCGCGTTTCCGCGCACGATGCGCAGGGCGTTGATGATGGCGCGCAAGAAGCGGTAGCCCTCTTCGCAGACGGCGTGCTGCTCGCCGCTCATGCATCCCGCCTCTTTGAGGGCTGCGGCGGCCGCGCGCGTGTTGGTCTGGCGCAAAGCTTCACTGGCGCCGCCGGAGCGGATCTGCAATGCCTGGACGAAATACTCGGCGTCGAGCAGACCGCCGGCGCTGTATTTGGCGTTGAGATCCCCGGGGGCGACCAGCTCCGTCTGCTGGCGGTAGCGCAGGTGTTTCATGTTGGCGACATCGAAAGGCGCTGGCCCGAAGACGAAAAGGTCGCGATGGCGCTGGACGCGCCGCCGCAGTTCCTCGTCACCGGCCACGGGTCGCAGGCGGATCAGCGCCTGGCGCTCGAAGTTGGCCGCCCCGCCCCCCGGCGCGTAGTAACTGGCGAAACGCGAGAAGGAAATGGCCAGAGGCCCCTTCTCGCCGTCGGGCCGCAAGCGGAAGTCGAGCTCGAACAGTCCCCCGGGCCGGCTGCGCACCGACTGCACGATGAAGCGCGCGCTGTGCTCGTAGAACTCCATGACCTCGCTCACGGGCCGTTCCCCGGCGTCATAGACGAACATGAGCTCGATGTCCGAGGCGTAGCCGATTTCGTAGCCCCCCCACTTGCCCAGGGCCAATAGGCAGCAGCGCCCGGGCTCGCCCGTCCCGAGGCGGCGTTCGGACTCCGCGATGGCGAGTTTCAGGGCCTCCAGCATCACGGTATCCGCCAGCACGCTGAGTTCGCGGCAGAAATCGGTGAAGTGCACCACGCGGCGCGTGAGGTGGCGCAGGTCGAGGCGGAAGCGCTCGGTGTCCTTGAAGAGGTTCATGGCGTCCACGGCCTCCAAGGCGTCGCGGCAGGGGGCGAGCTTCGCGGCGAGCCGGCGCGCGAAACCCTCGGGGGTGGGCGCCTCGTCCAACTGGCGCGCGTCCATGACGGCGGGCAGGAATAGATCGGGATGGTGGCGCACGAGATCCTCCCCGATGGCCGTGCCGCTGCCCAGCACGCGCGCCAGGTTTTCGAGCACGTCCGCACGCGCGATGCCCTCCACCGCCCCCGCCCCCGAGGACTCCACCAGCAGGTCCAAGGCCCCTGAGAATTGCTGCAAGGCCAGGGCGGGGTTGGGCGCGACGCGCAACGTGTGGGCGAAGTGCTTGATGAGGGCCAGGATGCTCTTGAGCTCGAAGAGGCCGCGGGCGTCCAGGATCTTGCGGCCCTGGCGTGTGGTGATGAACAAGCGGTCGCGCGCCATGCCGCGCTCGGTGCGGATTTCCACCTTGCCGATGTAGTAGTCGCGGGCGGTCAGCGCCGAGGTGAACTCGAAGAGGAACATGAAGCTGTCGGGGCTGGTGATCTCGAGGATGGTATAGGTGCGGTCGGACTCATTGTCCACGGCTATTTCCACGAGGCCGCCGCGCCGGGGCGCGAATCCCCCGGAACCACCGCGCAGCCGCTCCATGACGCGCAGGGTCAGCCTTTCGCTGGCCTCGCGCTGACGTCCTTCCTTGAGCATCTCCAGGTATTGGGCCAGTTCCTCCCTGAAGGCGGCCTCGAAGGGCCGCGGCGTCTCCCCGCGCGGCGGGTCCACGCGCACCGCGCAGACCAGCAGCCGGCTCTCCGCGCTGGCGTGCGGCGCGCGCGTGTAGCGGCGCAAGGGCCGGCGGTAGAAGGCCCGCGCCGGGCCGCGCGCCGCCTCCTCCTCGGGGGGTGAATAAGTATAGGACTCGCCGGAGGCGATGTTGAAACCATGGGCCGACAGCAGGCCGCAGATTTTTGAAAATTCTCCGGCATAGTCGTAGGCGACCATGGTCATCTCCAGGCCACTCCCGCGCCGCGACCAGGCGATTTCCACCAGGTTATCCGCGGCGAGCCGCCCGGTCATGCGCACGTGCTGGGCGATTTCTTCCGCGGAGAAGCGCAGGAAGTAATCGCTTTCGAGCCGCGCGAAATGCTCGTAGGCCCGAAAGTGAAGCTCCTTGGGCAAAAGGCCGAGGGCCTCCTGGCGCTTCTTGAGGAACGCTATGGTGACGTCGAATATCTCGAAGAAGATGGCGCGGGTTTCCTGGGCCGCCTTGGCGTAGCGGCGCAGCAGCCATTCGCGGCGGCGGCCCCGCGGCCCCCCCAGGATGAGCGCCGCCTTGCGCGCCAGGATCTCCAGGGCGGGCAGCGAAGCGGGAAGCTGGCGCACCGGGGTGAGCTCGGCGATTTGCAGCAGATGCTCGACGCGGCGCAGGAACACGTAATGGGCCCGCAACGTTCGGACTTCGTGCGGGGTGAGGATGCTGTGGGCGAACAGCTTGCGCATGGCGGGCAGGGTGGCTCCCTCCTCAAGGCCCGGCGTGCTGCGCCCGTGGTGGAGTTGCAGGAACTGCACGATGAACTCGATGTCGCGAATGCCTCCGGAGCCGAGCTTGATGTTGCCGCCCTCGGTGCGGCGCACCACCAGATCCTGCTCAATTTTGCGCTTCATCTCGCCCACCTCCTGCAGGAGCAGCTCCGAACTCACGCCGCGGTGGAAGACCAGGGGCCGCACCGCCTCCAGGAAGGCGCGGGCGAGCTCGGCGTCACCGGTGGCAAAGCGCGCCTTGAGCAAAGCCTGGAACTCCCAGCTCATGGCCGCCTCGCGGTAGTGGATGAGGTACTGGCGCAGCGTGCGCACCAGGGCGCCGGCTCCCCCTTCGGGACGGATTTGCAGGTCCACCTTGAAGGCGTAGCCGTCCGCGCTGCGCTCCTCGATGAAGCGGCTGAAATCGGCGGCCGCGCGCTGGGCGGCGGCGACCTCCTCCGGACCGCAGGAATCGGGAAGCACGAAGACGAGATCGATATCGGAGCTGTAGTTGAGTTCGACGCCGCCCCACTTGCCGAGGGCGATGACGGCGGCGCCGAAGCGGCCCAGATCCGTCTCTTGGTAAGCGCGGCGCACGGCGAGATCGGCGACCCGCGATATCTTGGCCACCGTTTCCTCGAAGCCGTCCAGGTTCCCGATATCGGCGACGAGGATCTCTCCAAAGGCCGCGGCCTTGAAGAGGCGCAGCCCGCGCCGTGCCCCGTGCCTCGCGACCAACTCCTCTTCCAGGCGTTCTGTTTTGCGCGCGAATTCCTCGACTCCAGTTT
Organism: bacterium; assembly: GCA_023261545.1. GTDB lineage: Bacteria > Planctomycetota > JADGBV01 > JADGBV01 > JADGBV01 > JAHFOS01. Next base: position 28,533 of record JAHFOS010000011.1, on the reverse strand, counting down.
TTGCAAAAGGGAGGAAGCCCTCCAGGAGCTCACCCTGCTGCGCGAGGATGCGCCCGATTCCCGGGGAGAAGGAAAAAAGCTCTAAAATATGGCGGGCCGTCGCGGTCTCGGAGAGGAGGCGTCCAGCCACCTCCGGGCAGTTCGCGGCTAAGAGCTCCGCCAAATGGCGGGCGCTGGCGGGATCCGGCAGCCCGGCGGGCAGGCGGGGAAGCAGAACGTGAAAAGGAGAGTCGGAATTACTCACGCGGAGACGCGGAGGGGGTGGGAGCGCAGCGCTGGCTGTCGCTGCAATCTACCCTGACGCCCCTGCGCTGATCCAGGCTATCGTGCGTTCCAGGCCCTCTTCGAGGCTCACCTCTGGATGCCAACCCAGGAGTTCGCGGGCGAGCGTGGTATCGGCGTGCAGCGCCATGTTTTCGCCGGGACGGTAGGCGATGCGGCCAAATTCAGGCCGGCCTTTGCCAAGGCGCGCGCGAATGCGCTCGATGAACGCGCGGATGGAGACGGGCACGCCCGAGGCGAGGTGGATCGTCCGTCCCATGGCGGCGGGACAAGCGAGCGCGTCCAGCACGCCGCGCGCGATGTCGGCCACATAGCAGAAATCGCGCAACTGCTCGCCGGCGGAGACCGGAAAGGCGCTGTTCGCCATGCAACCCTTGACGATCTGGGGGATGAAGCGCTGATCGTTCTGACCCGGCCCGTAGGTGAGAAACAGGCGCAAGACTACGGCTGGAAAGCCCTCGCTGCGGTGCAGCATTTCGAGGAAGTGCGTCCCGGCAGCCTTGGCGAAGGAGTAAGGCGAAATGGGCGCCTCGCGCAGCGTCTCGCGCTGCGGGGCCGAAGCTCCGCCACATTCGTCGCTGCTGCCGAGTTGCGCGAAACCCTTGAGCTGGCCACGATCCAGGGCCGCCACGAGGTTCATGAGGCCGAAGAGATGGCCCTCGATGACCGCGCGGCCACCCTTGGAGAAAAGCGTGTGGTCAATGCTGCCCGCGCAATTGACGGCATAGTCGAAACTTTCTCCGCCTAAAAGCTCCTTCAGGCCCGCGCGGTCGGAAAGGTCCGCCCGGAGGATGCGCGCGTGCTCTGCGCCGGGAAAGGAATGGGAGAAGTTGCCGCGGGTGTGCGTGAGCGCCACGACTTCGAGGCCCATGCGCAGCGCGGCCTCCACGACATGGCTGCCGATGAAGCCCGTGCCGCCAGCGATGAGGATGCGGCCGCGCATCAGTGCGGCCTTTTCAGCAAGGCCTCACCCCTCACCCAATCCCCCTTCGGGGGAGTTAGGGGGGTTAAAAGAGCCTCCCCTTTCTGGGGAGGATGGAGGGGAAAAATGCCTTTGGCGTTTGCCCTCTCCCAAAGGGAGAGGGGGAATAAAGACGACGTGCCACACCCCGTCACTTCCACACCTTCCAGGGCGCCCGGCCGTCCTTCCAAAGCTCTTCCAGCACCAGGCGGTCGCGCACCGTATCCATGCACTTCCAAAAGCCCTTGTGGCGATAGGCCACGAGCTCGCCCTTGGCGGAGGCCCGTTCCAGAGGTTCTTTTTCGAGGATGGTGTTGTCTCCTTCAATCCAATCGAGGAATTTGGGCTCCATGACGAAGAAGCCGCCGTTGATCCAGCCCTGCTCGGTCTGGGGTTTTTCCTTGAAAGCCACCACGCGGTCGCCTTTGAGGCCGAGTTCACCGAAGCGCGCCGGCGGATGCACGGCGGTGACGGTGACGGTCTTGCCATGGCGGCGGTGGAAGCGCAGCAGCTCCCCGATGTCCACGTCGGCCACGCCGTCGCCATAGGTGAGCATGAAGGGTTCCTTGTCGAGGTAGGGCCGCATGCGCCGCACCCGTCCCCCCGTGAGGGTGTTGAGTCCCGTGTCCACCAGCGTGATGCGCCAGTCGTAGCGCTCGCGCTTGCCGTGGTAGACCGTGGAACCGTCGGCGAGGTCCACGGTGAAATCGCTGAGCGAGGAGTAGAGGTCCTTGAAGTATTCCTTGATGAGGCGCCCCTTGTAGCCCAGCGCCACGCAGAAGTCCTTGAAACCGTAATGGGCGTAGAGGCTCATGATGTGCCAGATCATGGGCGCCTCGCCCACGGTCACCATGGGCTTGGGCACCGCCTCCGTGTACTCGGCCATGCGCGTGCCGAAGCCGCCCGCGAGAATGACGACTTTCATAAGGTGTAGTCGGGAATGGCGCTGTCCTTGGGCGAGAGGACGGCAGGCTCGCTGGGCCAGAGGATGGCGAAGGCGGGGTCATTCCAACGCACGCCGCGCTCGGCGCTGGAGTCGTAGTAAGCCGAAACCAGATACAGGGCCTCGGTGTTGTCTTCCAGTGTCAGAAAACCATGGGCACAGCCCCGGGGCACCACCATCATGCTGCGGTTTTGCGGCGTGAGCTCGGCGGCAAAATGGCGGCGGTACGTGGGCGAGTCGCGGCGCAAGTCGAGGACCACGTCGTAGAGCCGGCCAAGAATGCAACGCACCACCTTGACCTCCTCGCTGGGGGGAAGCTGGTAGTGCATCCCGCGCAGCGTCCCCTTATGGGCGCTGACGGAAGTGTTGATCTGCACGCTGCGCATCACGATGCCCTGGGCGGCAAACTCGCGCTCGCAGAAAAAGCGCGCGAAGAAACCACGGTCGTCCCCGCGCTTTTCGAGATCCACGAGGAAGCAACCGGGGATGGGGGTTTTGGTGAAGATCACGGGAACATTCTGGGCTGTGGGCTCACCTCGCCTTGATCAAATGCAGCCGCTGCTGCAGGGTCTTGAGCCGCACGTATTTCGGCCCGCTGAAATCAGCGGCGGAGAATTTCGCGGCTTTGAGGCTTTGGGCGAGGTCCCTGAGGCCGCTCTCCAAATCGAATTCCAACTTGAACCCCGGCAGCAGCTTCCCCAGCCTGTCGAAATTCACCCGGTAATTGCGCGGGTCGGGGCCGGTTTCGCCGGTGTAGTGGACGCGGGCGCCGGGGACGAGGCGCAACACGGCGTCGGCGACGTCGCGCACCTGGTAGTTTTCGCGGTTGCCGCCGACGTTGACGGAAGCGCCGCGCACCAGGTCTGCCGGGGCTTCGCAGAAGGCCATGAAGGCCCGGGCGATGTCGCGACAATGGATGAGCGGCCTCCACGGCGTGCCGTCGCTCATGATGCGGATCTCCCCGTGGGCCAACGCGCAGGCCAAAAAGTTATTGGCCACAAGATCAATGCGCAACATGGGCGAACCGCCGAAGGCGGTGGAATTGCGCAGGAAGACCGGGCAGAAGTGGCGATCCGCGAGGCGGCCGATGGCGCGCTCGGCGGCTATTTTGGAGGCGGCGTACACCGATACGGGGGCGAGCTCGTCGTCTTCGCAAAGGTCGCTCTTCGTGCCCTTGCCGTAAATGGAGCAACTGCTTGAAAACAGGAAGCGCGGCACGCCGGCCTTTTTCGCTGTTTCGGCGAGGTGGATGGAGCCCTCGCGGTTGACGCTCTCCGTGAGCTTGGGGTCGAGGGCGCCCATGGGATCGTTGGAGATGGCGGCGAGGTGCATGACGGCATCGGCGCCGGCGAGGTCGCGGATATCGAGGTCGCGTACGTCCTTGGCGATCTCGACGTCGGGACGCACCACGGAGGAGAATTCGCAGCCGTCAAAGAGGCCGAGATCGCAGCCGACAACCCGGTGCCCCGCGGCCTTCAACAGGTCCACCAAGTGCACTCCGATATATCCACGGTGTCCAGTGAGGAAGACGGTTTTCAAGGATTTATACCCCCGCAAGATGACTTTCGCTGCCACCGAGATTATGGAACAGCGTGCCGGCCAGCAAGCGCGGCCGCGGCTTTACATGCCCCCCCCCGGCCTATCATCGGCGGTTCCCGGAAACGCAGCGCCAACTGAGGAAAATGCCCCGCAACGCGGTCCCCGAACGGTTTTTCAGGGGCAAGCAGGTGCTCATCACCGGCGGCATGGGCTTCATCGGCAGCAATCTGGCCCTGCGCCTGGTGCGCTGCGGGGCGCGGGTCACGCTGGTGGACTCCATGATCCCCGACTACGGCGGCAATCTCTTCAATATCCGCCCCGTGCGCAACCGCGTGCAGGTCAATTTCTCCGACGTCCGTGACGAGGTGACCATGAACTACCTGGTGCGCGACGCGCACATCCTGTTCAACCTGGCCGGCCAGGTTTCGCACATTGACAGCATGAAGGACCCCGCGACGGACTTGGAGATCAACACCAAAAGCCAGCTCTCCATCCTGGAGGCCTGCCGCAAGAACAACCCGGGCCTCAAAATCGTCTTTTCCAGCACGCGCCAGATCTACGGCAAGCCCGCTTACCTGCCGGTGGACGAGGACCACCCGCTGCACCCCACCGACGTGAACGGCATCAACAAGATGGCCGGCGAGTGGTACCACGTTCTTTATCACAACGTCCATGGCCTCAAAACCGTGTGCCTGCGGCTCACCAACACCTTTGGGCCGCGCCTGCTCATGAAACACAACCGCCAGGGCTTCATCGGCTGGTTCATGCGCCAGGTCATCGAGGGCAAGGAGATCCGCATTTTTGGCGACGGCCAGCAACTGCGGGATCTGAACTACATTGACGACGTGGTGGACGCCCTGCTCATCTCGGCCTGCGATGATGCCTTGACCGGCGGCATCTTCAACCTGGGCAACGCTCCCCCCATCTCGCTCAAGGGGATCGCCGATCTGCTGATCGACCTCAACGGATCCGGTTCCTGCAAACTGGTGCCGTTTCCCGAGGAGATCCGTAACATTGATATCGGCAGCTACTACTCCTCTTATGAGAAGTTCGCGCGCGCCACTGGCTGGCGGCCGCGCATCTCCTACCGCACCGGGCTCCTGCGGATGCTCGGCTACTACCGCAAGTTCCGACATCACTACTGGAGTTGATGGACGCTTTGAAGGTCGCTTTTTGCGATTTCGCGGCCCAATACGCCGTGCTCCAAAGCGAGCTCGACGCGGCTTTCCGGCGCGTCTGCGCCTCGGGATGGTATATCCTGGGCCGTGAGGTGGCGGCCTTCGAAGAGGAATTCGCGCTCTGGTGCGGGGCCGCTCAAGGCGTGGGCGTGGCCTCGGGGACCGACGCCCTGCGCTTGGCGCTGATGGCCCTGGATATCAACCCTGGCGCCGAAGTGATCACCGCCGCCAACGCCGGCGTGCCCACCGTCGCCGCCATCGTCCTGCAGGGCGCGCGGCCCGTTTTCGCCGACGTGGAGTCCGGGTCGCTCACCCTCAGTACCGCCGACGCGGCGCGGCGCATCACCCCGCGCACGCGCGCCCTGCTGCCCATCCACCTCTACGGCCAGTGCGCCGACATGGACCCGCTCTTGGACCTGGCCCGCCAGCACCATATCCCCGTCATCGAGGACGCCTGCCAGGCGCACGGGGCGTCCCTGGGACCGCGGCGCGCGGGAACCCTGGGGACCCTGGCCTGTTTCAGCTTCTATCCCACCAAAAACCTCGGTGCCGTGGGGGACGGTGGCATGGTGCTCGCCCAGGACAAAGGGCTTGCCGACCGCGTCCGCCAACTCCGGGACTACGGACAGTCGCGCAAATTCCACCAGGAAATCCTGGGTACGAACTCGCGCCTGGACGAACTGCAAGCGGCGCTGCTCAGGGTGAAGCTCCCGCACCTCACGGCCTGGAACCAGCGACGGATCGAAATCGCGCGGCGCTACCGCGAGCTGATCCACAACCCCGCGGTAAGTCTGCCCGCCGAGCGGCCGGGCGGCACGCACGTTTACCACCTCTACGCGGTGCGCTGCGCGCGGCGCGACGCGCTGGCCGCGCATCTCGCCGCGCAGGGCGTCCAGACCATGATGCACTATCCCCTTCCCGCCTACCGCCAGGAGGCCTACCGTGACCTCAAGCTCAACAGCGATTGCCCCGAAACGGAACGGGCCTGCGCTGAGGTGTTGAGCTTGCCGCTCTATCCGGAATTGCGCGACGACGAGGTGGCGCACGTGGCCGCGACCGTCAACAGCTTCAAACCATGAAAGTCTCCATCGTCATCCCGGTCTATAACAGCGAGAACTCCATCGGCGAGCTCGTGGACGTGCTGGTGCGGGAGTTCCACGACGAGACCCTGGAGATCATCCTCGTCAACGACGGCAGCCGGGACAACTCACACGGCGTCTGCCTGCGCAAGTTCGAGCAGCATCCCGGCATCGTGCGCTACCTGCAGCTCGCGCGCAACTTCGGGGAGTACAACGCCGTGATGGCGGGCCTCAACCACGCGAGCGGCGACTACATCATCACCATGGACGACGATTTCCAGAACCCCCCGGCGGAAGCGCGCCGCATGCTCGAAACCATGCGCCAGGGCGACTACGACGTCCTCTACACCTACTTCGGAGAAAAGCGCCATCACTGGTTCCGCAATTTCGGAAGCTGGTTCAACGACAAGGTTGCCACCTTTCTGCTGGAAAAGCCCGGCGACCTCTACCTCTCGAGCTTCAAATGCATGAACGCCTTCATCGTCGCCGAGATCATCAAATACAAGGGGCCCTATCCCTTCATTGATGGCCTCATCCTGCGCGCCACGCGCAACATCGGCCGGCTGCAGGTGCAGCATGCCGAGCGGCGCGAAGGCCATTCCAACTACACCCTGGCCAAACTCATCGGCGTGTGGCTCAACATGTGCACCAACTTCTCGGTGGTGCCGCTGCGAGTGAGTTTCTTCCTGGGCACGCTGCTCACCGTTTTCGGGGTCCTGCTGCTCCTCTATTTTTTGCTGGCCATTTACTGGCTGCAACCCGAAGAGTTCTGGCCCCCCGGCTGGCCGACGCTTGTCGTGTGCATTATCACCTTCTCGGGTACTCAGCTCATGATCCTCGGGCTCCTGGGCGAGTACCTGGGCAAGCTCTTCGTCAGTTACAACGGCCGGCCCCAGTACGTGGTGCGCCGGGCCCATGGGGACACAAGCTCCAAGGGGAATGCCGGAGCCTGAACTCGGGCGCGCGCCGCAGGGCCGACCTGGGCCTTTTCGCGGCTCCCAGCCCGCCTCCGCGCGTCGAAAACCTATCGCCCGGAGCCGGCTCCGACCGCCAGGGACCGGCCCTTGACGCGGGACCAGTGGGGGCTTGGGGCGACCCGGTCCCGTGCGGGCCGGCGGCCCTTGAAGCAGTGATAGATGATGGCCGGGGGCAGGTTCCACCAGATGACCGGGGAGGTTTCAACCCGCCGGAAAGTTGCTTGCAGCAGCGCGGTAAAATGTTTGGCTTGAGGGAACCAGCGCGAATGCAGGTAGGCGAAGGTAGAAAAAACGCCGTTGGTCTCCAACCCGTCGTAGGTGGCTTCGAGGATATGCCGCTGCTCCTCGGGAGCGATGACCGCCCAGGGCAGACCGCTCACGACGAGGCTGGCTCGCTTGAACTGGCGCTCGTCCATGGCGGTCCTCAGGTCCGCGGCGGAACCATCGTGCACGTCCACACCTTCGCGGCGCAGCAAGTCCACGAAAAGGCCGTTGCGTTCGATGGCAAAAAAAGGCTCGGAGCCGCGGCGCTCTAAGATTTCGCGGGTGAAGGAGCCCGTCCCCGGCCCGTATTCCACGATGAGCCCGCGCGGATTGCGCGGCCAGTACTTGAGCATTTCACGCGCCAACTCTTCGGAACTCGGTGCGATAGCCCCCGTCTGCACGGGATGGCGAACCAAGGCCTTCACGAAGTCAATTTGGACCATCGGTGACGCTATCTTAAAAACGGCACGGGGAAATAAAGGCCTGGCTCGGCAGGAGCAACGCTTCTTCAAGGGAAGGGAGTTCCTTGTTTTTCAGCCATTTAACGCAAATTTTACACTTGCTGTCCATGGAATTATATCCCGCCAAGCCTTGCTCTTCAAGAGGGACCGGAAGGAAAGGGGGTGGCGCCTTCCAGGCCTCCGAGACCCAGGCTCAGGGCAAAAAGGCGCTCCAGGCCGAGAGCGATACCGCTCAGGGGATCTTGGATACCGCCCAAGGCGTTGAGGAACTCGGGATCGGCCTCGAAGGCGGGGCGGCCTGAGCGCTGGCGTTCCTGGTTCATCTCGCGGCAGCGCGCCATCAACAGCTCCGGGCGCGTCTCCTCTTCGTAAGCGTTGGCGAGCTCCACGCCGCTCACATAAATTTCAAAGCGGCGCGCGCGATCCCCGACTGTTCTGGCGTAGGCGGCGAGTTCCGCCGGGTAATGGTGCAGGAGGATAGCGTCGCGCCCCTGGAGCCGGTTTTCAATCCTGAGGAAGTGCTTGAAGAAAAGGTCGCTGTAAGACCAGTCCCGAACCCCGGCGACGCCTTCCGCTCTCAGGCGATCTTCCAGCGTGGCGCGCTTGAAATCGTGGCCGAGTTCGCGTGCGAAAAAATCGGCCACGGCGAGCCGTTCCACGCGCAAGGGGCGTCCCAGCAACTGCCGAACCAGGCTTTCGGATTCTTCCATCATGTCCTCCAGCGCCATGCCGCGCGCGTACCACTCCAGCATCAGGAATTCGCGCGCGTGCCAATTGCCGCGCTCGCCGCCGCGAAAACAATGGGCGATCTCGAAAATGCGATCCAGGCCCTGGCCCAGCGCGCGCTTCAGGGCGTGCTCGGGGGAGGTGATGAGGAAACCCCGGCCCCGTTCGGTGCGCACCTCGTAGGGGTCGAGATAGGGCTCAAGGTTGGCGTGGTCCGCGAGACAGGGCGTCGTGAGTTCGATATAACCACGCTCGTGGAAAAACTCGCGCGTCGCGCGCAGGAAGCGGGCGCGGGCGCGCCAGGTTTCGGGTTTCAGATTGCGCATGTGCCCCGCCTGTAGGGTCTTCCGGATGCTATCGGCTCCGCGCTTGGGGCGAAATGTGATTTCATTTCTTGGTTCCAAAAAGATACGTCTCGAAGCGCTCAACGAGTTCCGCCGCTGGCGCGGGAAGGCGGCTCACGGCGCCGTCCCCCCAGACGATTTCGCTCGCATGAAAGATTCCGCGCAGAGCGTTCGTGAGCAGCAGCGGGCGAGCGGCTCGGATATCATCGAGGCTGATGCGGGCTCCAGCGAAGAAGCCGGAAGGGTGCTCCAGAAGTCGGCGCCGCGAAATGCTGTCGAGAATGGGACCAGAAGCCGAGGCGGCATGGTCGGCTGACAGCACGTGGATCGCCGCCGCTGAGGTCTCAAGCAGATTTTTACGCCGCGTGAGGTAGAGCACGTCGTCGCAGCCGGACGCCTGGGCCCGGCGCTTCGCGAAAAAATGCCGCTCGCGATTGCAGCTTTTCCAGCCCGCCGCCATCGGGTGGTCCTCCCGCAACGCCAGCAGCCTCATGGAGCGGGGCGGCGGCACATAAGCCTCGCGGAAAATGCGGAAAGCAGCGTGACCGGTTTCCATCAGGCCCACAATCACTTTGACTTTTTCCAGGGGGGCCGACGTAGCGGCTGGCCTAAGCGCGCGCTCAAGGTCATCCAAAAGTCCGGCGCCACAACCCCAGGCCTCCAAGGCGCGCGTCAGCCGCTGACGGTGGTAGTCCCATAGCGGGAGGCGCCCTGCAATAGCCCGCATCGTCTCGAAGGCACCCACGCCGTAGTGCAAGAAGGGCGAATTCAGGAAAGCGGGGTGCGATTCCATCCGGTGAGTTTAATTCAAAGATGGCCGCTGGAATAAGGCGCTGGATCGGTCAGGCACTACACCTCGTCCAGAGTTTTCCGCTTAGGTCGTCTCTTGTTTTGCGGGGAAGTGAAAAGAGAAAAAAGTGATGGGGGAAAAGCGGGTATCGGTGAAATTGTGTTCAAGCATCTGTACAAGGTCGGTCCGGCGAGACAATACCTTGTTGGGCGCAATGCACAGGAGTTGTGATGCCGACAATTTCGGTGTTCTATGGGATCCTAATTCGGATGTTTTTCTATGACACCGACAGGCATCATCTCCCGCACATCCATGCTGAATATCAAGGACAAGTTGCGGTTTATTTCCATTCAGGACGGCGCAGTGCTGGCAGGAGAATTGCCCTCCAAGAAGCATAAGCTGGTTGTCGCATGGATCGAAATTCACCAAGAGGATCTTCTTGCCGACTGGTCGTTGGCCGTCAGCGGTAAAAATCCCATTCCTATTCGAGGACTCGATCAATGAAAATACAAAAAGTCGTTCCCCGTGAAAGAAACCTACTCCAGGTCATATCTGAAGATGGTCGCTTCGGACTTTTTGATGTAAGTCCCTTCCTGCAATCAGAGGCATTTCTGCCACTGAAGGACCAACGAGAGTTTGAAAAAATTCACAATGGCGGATATTTCGTTGAGTGGGACTGCGGCGCGGATTTATCGGCCGACACCATTGAGGTCCGCTGGAAACCTGTCTCGCGCGGGGATGCCCAATAAAGCGTTCCCGTGAACGCGAGCAGGCCGGGCCTATGAATAGAGTTCTAGGGCCTTATCTTCTACTGTTCTTTTTTTTAGTCAGCCTCTGCTTGGCTGGCGAGCCCGGCCAAGAACGTTTGCCTCAACGTCTTGCCATGTTCGATTACAATGAAACTGAAGTTCAGGCGTTCTTGAATATAATTCAGAGTAACGTACAAACCGATAATGCAGAAGTACTGGCTGATTTTGTTGACTATCCCTTCCTTTTCTCAAGCAAAACCAAGGCGAAGGACAAGAAAGCTTTCATTGCTGACTACAAAGACTTTCTGGACCCGCGATGGAAAAGGGCTGTGCTGGGGCAACGCTATGCGGACCTATTTGTGAACTGGAAAGGAATCATGGTGCATAGGGGAGAGATATGGTTCGGTCGCGTTTGCAAAAACAAGGACTGTTCAGAGCAGGAGATACGCATCATTGCTTTTAATCCGTGGTTCTGAGATTGAAGTTGACGCTCAACAAGACCCACTGCTCTTGATGCCAACCCCGACCACAAATCCCCTTACCTATTGCGGCAACGTTCATCCCGTGCGCTGCTTCGCCGACTTGCTGCGGATCATCCCAGGAGAATTCAACGAAGTTGCGCGAAACGCTGGCTGGGGCCGGCCTTTCGACCTCGGGCTATGGCTGCCGCGAGCCGCGCTGCGCGAGGCCTTGGAGCCCGCGAACACCGAGACTCTGGCCGTGACGCTGGAGGCCGCCGGGATGCGCGTCGCCACCTGGAACGGCTTTCCTTACGGAGTGTTCCACGGCGAGCCCGTGAAGACCCGGGTGTACCGGCCCGACTGGTCCGAGCGCGACCGGCTGGACTACACCCTGGAAATCGCACGTCTCGCCGCGTGCCTGGGCATGAAGCGCGCGCCCATCAGCACCTTGAGCGGGGGCTTTAAGCCTGAGGACACTCCGGAAAAGCGCGCTGTCTACTTTGCCCAGCTTCTTGAGTTTGCGCGCGAGGCCGCGCGCCTGGAGGATGAGACCGGGTGTTGCTGCGAGCTGGCCCTTGAGCCCGAGCCTTTTAACACGCTGGAGGACGAAGACGATGGCGTGCGTTTTTTCGAGGAACTGCGTCAGCGCGCGCGTGCGCTCGGTCTCGCCGAAGAAGCCCGGCGCCACCTCGGCGTGTGCTTTGACGCCTGCCACTTCTCGGTGCGCTTCAGGGATCCGCGGCGCGCCTGGCGCCGGCTCGCCGAAAACGGCGTGCCCGTCCCCAAGGTCCAGGTCAGCGTGGCGCCGCGCTGGACGCAGGACATGGAACTTGAAGCGCGCGCGCGTTTCTTCGCCATGGACGAGCCGGTTTACCTGCACCAGACCTACGGGCGCACGGGAACAAGCGTCCAGGCTTTTCTGGATCTTCCGCAGGCCGGTGCCACATGCACGGCGGGGGCTAAAGCCGGGGCCGAAGTCGAGGAATGGCGCACCCATTTTCATGTGCCCGTGCATTGGGGAGAGGCCGCCGACACCACGGGCTTCGAGCTTAGGGCTTTGCTTGCCGAGATCCGCCGCGACGCTTACGCGGGCGTGCTCGAAGTCGAGACCTACAGCTTTGCCAGCCTCCAAGCCGCGCACCGCCGCGAGAACGTGCCCCTCGCCGAGTCCATCGCCCGGGAGCTCAACTGGTTGAAGGGCCAGATGGGCGGGGAGACTCGCCCGGGAGCCCTCCCCATTCAAAACGCCCCATGAACATCGGCATCACCTGTTATCCCACTGTGGGCGGAAGCGGCGCCGTGGCGACGGAGCTGGGTTTGTGGCTGGCAGGACGCGGTCACAAAGTCCATTTCATCACCACCGACCTGCCCTTCCGGCTGCGCGAGAACTATCACGAGAACGTCTATTGCCACAAGGTCATCCTGCAATCCTACAACCTGCTCAAGAACCCGCCTTATACGCTGGCGCTGGCGGTGAAGATGGCCGAAGTGGCCCAGTGGGAGAAGCTCGATCTGCTGCACGTGCACTACGCCATCCCCCACGCGGTGTGCGCCTTTCTGGCGCGCGAAATGCTCGGGGGTGCGCTCAAGTTCGTCACCACGCTGCACGGCACGGATGTCACGCTCATCGGCCAGGACCCGAGTTATACCGAGATCACGCGCATGGCCATCGAGAGGAGCGATGCGGTCACCGCGGTTTCCGCCAGCCTGCGGGCCGAGACCTACGAGACCTTTCGCACCACCCGGCCCATCGAGGTCATCCCCAACTTCATCGATCCGCGACGCTTCCATCCCGACATCCACTGCGATCACTTCCACCCCCAGGCACGGGACGGCGAGAAGATCCTGGTGCATGCGAGCAACTTCCGCAACGTCAAGAAGGTGGATGACGTGGTGCGCATCTTCCATATCGTTCAGGAAAGCATCCCCGCGCGGCTCTTCTTCATTGGCGAGGGCGAAGCCATGCCCTTGGTGCGCAAGCTATGCCGCGACTTCGGCATCACCGACAAGGTCGAGTTCCTTGGCGAACAGGAGTCGGTGGCCTGCATCCTGCCGCGCTGCGACCTTTTCCTGCTGCCTTCGTGGCTGGAAAGCTTCGGACTCGCGGCCTTGGAGGCCATGGCTTGCGGCGTGCCGGTGGTGGCCTCCAAGGTGGGGGGGCTTCCCGATGTGGTGGAAGACGGCGTTCAGGGCCGGCTGCTGCGGCCCGGGGACGTGGAGGGTATGGCCGCGGCGGCTGTCGAGATCCTTGATTCCGTCAACCTCCCGCGCTACCGCGAGGCCTGCGTGCGGCTCAGCCGCGAGCGCTTTGATATCGCCAAAATCGGCCCGCGCTACGAGAGCCTCTACCAAAAGCTGGCCGGCAAGCCGTGATGGAATCGGGGATTTCGGGATCCGATGAGGGGCAAAAATGAGATTCGGATCACTCCAGTGACGGATCTCGCGACTTCTCCCACGCGCTGCCTGGTCGTTTTGAGTGGCGGCGCTGACTCGGCCATCTGCTTGCATTGGGCGTTGCTGCGCTTTGAGGTGGCCGAAGCCCTGACCTTCGACTACGGCCAGCGCCACAGGAATGAAATCACCTGCGCGCGGCGCATCGCCATGCGCCTGGGAGTCCCGCACCGCGTTCTGCCCATCAACAGCTTTGCCGCGTTGGGTGGCAATTCTCTGGTGGACACGGATCTCCCCGTGCGATCCCAGGAAGCCGGCCAGCTTCCCAACACCTTCGTTCCGGGACGCAACCTCATTTTTATAACTTTGGCGGCGGCGCGCGCCTACGGGCTGGGGGTGCGCGACCTCGTCACCGGCGTTTGCCAGACCGACTATTCGGGCTATCCCGACTGCCGCGCGACCACGATGCAGGCCTTGGAAAAGACCCTGGGACTCGGCATGGACGCGGAATTCCGCATCCACACGCCGCTGATGCAACTCACCAAGGCTGAAAGCGTGCGCTTGGCTTACGCCATCGGTGCTTTCCCCAGCCTGGCCTTGAGCCTCACTTGCTATGAAGGTCGCCAGCCAGCCTGCGGCATCTGCCCGAGCTGCGTGCTGCGGGCCAAAGGCTTCGCCGAGGCCGGGCTTCCCGATCCGCTGCTCGCCACCTCTTGAGCCGTGAAGAAGCTAAAAATCCGGGCGGGCCCTGCACCGTCCACGTCTGCCTGAACCACCGCGATCCGGCCATGGGCCGGCCTTCCTGCTATGAACGCGGATCGCTGGCCCTGAAGCGCGAGTTGGAAAAACTGCTCGCCGGAAAAGTCGAGGTGCGACCCGCAACCTGCATGGGTTGCTGCGACCGCGGCCCCACCGTGCGCATCGAGACAGCCAGTGGCGAGCGGCTGCTGGTCCGCAGCGACGCCGCCACGGTCCTGATCGAGCTGGGCATCAAACCCGCCCAGGACGGCGCATCCCCCGGATCCACTTAAAAAGCTCTTTCCCCCAGGCCCTCCGTAATATGAAAAGCTATTACGGAGGGCGGTGCCGCGGGATTACTGGTTGTCCTGTTTCTTGGCTTTCTTGTGATGGCACTTGCCCTTGTGATGCTTCTTTCCCTTGCCCTGGTCTCCGTCTTCTTGCGACTTCTCTTGCCCCTTCCCGTGGGCCTTCTCACCGTCCTCACCGTTTTGCTTCCCGGCCTCTTTGTGGTGCTTTTTAGCGAATTTCCAGCAGTGTTTTTTGTGCGGGCAAACTTTCTCGTTCACCGCGCCGTTTTCATCCTTGGGACCGTCGGCCCCCTCATCGGCCCTGAGAGCCCCTGATAATCCAGCCAGCGCCAGCCAAAGCAGCAAATAAGCAGATGTTTTCATATTTTTCCTTTCATGGAGTACTGCACCTTAGACGCACCGGCGGAGTCCAGCGTTACAGACCGCGCGCAATCCCAGCGCGCCCCAAAGATCGGGAAGCCGAAGAAATCAGGGCGCCGCCGCGAATTCGAGGCGCGGCAGGCACCAGAAAGAATGGAGTTTGCCCTCGACTTTGAGGGTCAAGCTCTTCGCGCCCTTGGGCAAGGTGATGTCCACGGCGCGCGGAGCACCACGCTCGGCGGCCTTCTTGAAAACTGTCTTGCCCCCGCAAATGACGATGAAATTGCCCTTGGTCTCGTTGGTGGAGATGCCAATGGCGGTGAATCTGCTCGCTCCCTCCGGAAGGCTGATTTCCAGGAGGGAAGGGCCCGCCGCGAAGATGTAGAACTTGGGGATCTTGTTGATGAGCACGGGCGGCGTGACGTCCTCGGGGCAGGCGCTGTACTGCACGGGCTTGGCCGCCTTGGCGGAAGTCACCAACTGCTCGGTCACGGGCTTGAGGTCATCCTCGCCGCCTTCGCCCTCGCCGGGAACGGCCAGCAGGGGGAGCTGCAAAAGCGCCAGGGCGAGCAGGGCCGGCAGGAAACGCGCGGGCCTTCCGGTTCCGCGGAAGGGAAAAAGGCTATAAAACCGCAGCAGCTTCATGAGGCGACGAACTTCTTTCCGGCCTCGGTGATGGTGGCCTCCTGCGTCTCCCAATCGTAATCAATGAGTCCGCCGTCGGTGAAGGACTCCATCAGTTTCGAGAAACGCTGGTGCTGGATGAAATATTTGCTGAGGCTGTATTCATGCAGCTCGCCCATCTTGAGCTTGCCGCCCTTTTCGTCCAAAAACTTCAGGACGCCCTTGCGCGCCTTTTCAAAAAATTCCTGCTGTTTTTTTATCTGCTCTTCGCTTTGCGGTTTCGGGTTTTCCATTACATCCGCCCTGTTTTAAGGTCTGGCGCCGGAAAAATGGAACGACCGGCCGCCCGGTCCATCACACCAGCGACATCAGGATCTTCATGATTTCATCCTGCATGGCGATGAAACGGGCCGAGGCCTGGTAGCTGCGCTGGTAGCGCAGCATGTCCGCCGCTTCTTCGTCCAGGGAGACGCCGCTCACGGACTGGCGGCGCTGCTGCACATCCGCGAGGATGCGGTCCTGGTTACTCTTGAGCGCCTTCAAGCGATCCGTGTCCGTCGCCACCGTCGAGACGAAGTTCTGGTAGGAGCGGAACAGCGAGAGGTTGCCGTCCACAATGGCGTCGCGAGAAGACACCATGGCCTGCATGTTGGTGTTGTCGCCAGGAGCGGCGCTTTTCCCTGCCGCAAAGAGCCGGGGTTCGGCCTGCACCGCGGCCTTGACGTTGAAGCTCGCCGCCGTGTTGCCGCTGAAGAAATTGTTGAGGCCCAGGAAAGCGGCGACATTGGAGGTGTCGTTCTTGACGAAGAAGGAGTAGCCGTCGTCGGATTTGATGACCAGTCGGCCCACGAGGTCAACGGAAGCCGTGAGGTGCTCCAGTTGATCGAGGTTTTGGCGCAGATCTTCGAGCGACATCTTGTTGGCGCCCACGAGCGGGATGGCGAGGTCCACCTCGTCGGTGGAGCCCGTGGTATCGTTGCGCACCTCGACGGTGAGGATGCCATTGCGCGGCTTGAAATACCTCCCTGGGGAGAACGCGTCCACCTCCGCGATGTCCAGCGGGCGCAGCAGGAAGCCCGGGTCCACCCGGGTTTCGGCGGTGACCTCCCGCAAGCCGTCGAGTCCGCGACCGGTGTTGTGCGCCTTGTTGAACTCCCAGGCGAGGTTGCGCGCGAGCGTGTCGAGTTCCGTCATCCTTGAGGCGAGGAACTGGTCGCGGCTCTTGAGCAGCCCCGCGAGGCGTCCTGATGCAGGCTGCACCGGCCCGTTGTCGCTTTTCCAGCGCAACTGGCTGGCGCCCGAAGAGCGATCCACGGTGACCTCGCGCGCCTCGCCGCCCGAGACCAGCACGCGCCCCGTGGTCTGCACGATGACCATGCCGTTGCTCTGCTCGCTGATGGTGACGTTCATGATGTCGGAGAATTCGCCCAAAAGCTTGCGGCGTTCATCGCGCAGGTCGGCGGCGGGTTCCGCGAGAGACCCGCCCTCGATGCGCGCGATCTCATTGTTGAGCCCGGCCAGGCGCGTCAGCAGCGTATTCATCTTGAGGGCCGTGTCCGAGATTTCCTGGTCCACCGTCTGGCGGATCTTGATGAACTCGTCCGCCATGACGTGGAACATATCGGCGAGCTTAGCGCCCGACTCGATGGCGTGGGTGCGCGCGGGAACGTCATGGGGCGTGAGCGACAGGTTCTCCAGCGCGGTGTAGAAGTTGTCCAGCGCGCTCGAGAGGTCCTGGTCAGAAAGCTCGTTGATGACGCCTTCGACACGCTCCATGACCTCCTGTTGCGAGGAGTACAGCCCGAGGTTGGATTTCTCGCGCATCGTGTCCTTGTCGAGCGATTCGCTCAGGGCCTGGCGCACGCGGGTGAGGATGCCGCCGTCCGCGAGCGTCTCGGCTTCGACATGGCGCCGGGCGTAGTCCGGGTCGTTGGCGTGGGCGATGTTGCGCCCTATCGTATCCAGGGCAATTTGATTGCCCGCCAGGGCCGTGCGCCCGATCTGCAGCCCCTCGAAAGACATCAACCTTCCTTCCGGAAAACCGCCGACTCGGCCTTGGCCGAGCGTTTGCCGCCGCTGCGGTCGTAGTTCATGCGGCCCTGGCGCACGCGGCGATCAATGGCGCTGAAGCGGTCGAAGAGATGCTGGGTGAAGCGCACGGACTGGGAGAGCAACTCGCCGTTGGCGCGCGATTCCTCACGGATGGCGTGGTAGAGGCCGTGCAGGTCCTCGCGCAGCTCCCCCAGGCGCGTGCGCGTTTCGCCCCCGAGCTGGCCCACGAGGTCGCGCAGGTTTTCGGTGGCGCGCAACGGCGGCCCGCCGCGCGAGACGGCCAACACCTGCTCCTGGCGCGAAAAACCGAGTTCCTCGAACTGGTCCACCGCCTCGTTGGCCTCGCGCGTGAGGCTGTCAATGGCGACGAGGTCATTCTTGACGATGGCCTCGCGCTTGCTTTTCACGAGCGTGAGGATCCTGCGCCCGAGGACAAGCTCTCCGCGGATCATTTCCTCGAGTTTTGAAAGTCCATCGCTCACTTGTAGGCTCCGTGGGCGAGTTTGGCGCCCACCCGCTGGTTGAGTCTTTCGGCCAGCGGCTCATATTTCTTTAGCACAACCTCCTTGCCGCCCAAAACCTGGCGCTCGAGGTCGCGGGCCAGCCCGATGCCGCCGGACTGGGAGATGAAACGCGCGCGCTCGCCATCGAGCTCGTCGAGGAACATATCTTCGGCGAACCCGCCGCCGAACATGCCCCGCGCCCCATCCCCGCGCGCGGCCTTGAGAAACTCGCGCACCACCAGGGTCTCGAATTCGACGGATGCCTTGCGCAGTTGCGCGCGCTCGCGCGCCTGGGGATCCAGGCCGGGCCGCGCGGCAGGGATGACCGGATCGTTATTCAACGATAAGCTCCGCCTGCAGCGCGCCGATTTTGCTGGCTTCCTTGATGATCTCGACGAGCTCATCCGGCGTGACGCGCATCAGGGTCAGGGCTTCCACCAGGGATTGCAACGTGGTTTTGGCCGGCGGTGGGGGAGCTTCGGGGTCGGCGGGGGGCGTGCTGCGCGGGAAATCAATGACGCCGCGCGGCGGTGCCTTTGGACCCTGCTGGCCGCCCACGGCGAGGTTCAGATCCTTGACCGAGACGGCAAAGGGATTGATCTCGACCAACTCATTGAAGGTGACCATACCCGTCTTGGAGTTGATGCGCACCTTAGCATGGGTGGGTCCGCCCAGCATGGGGATCTGCTGCAGTTCGGCGATGAAGCTCACGGTCTTATCCTTGAACTTCTCCGGCACGCGCACGTTCACCTGCCCGGCGTCCGCCGCGCTGGCGATATTCTCCTGGACCCGGTTCATGAAATGCTGGTTGATCTGGCGCGCGATGCGATCCGCGTCCACGAAGTTCGGCGCGCGCAGCACGAGCTGTACCTCGCCCTCGCGCACCAGGGTGACGGGAACCTCGCGCTGCACCATGCCGCGCACGCTGCCGCCGCTATCCGGGCCGCCCGGAGGCGTTTCCACAGCTCCCACGGCGGTGGCGTAAATGGGCACCTCCTGGCTCGCGTTCATGGGGTCTTTGTCGGGATAAAAAAGCTTGGTGAACAGCAACGTGCCGCCTTTCAGCGACTTGGCGTCCGCCATGGCCGAAACCGAGAACTGGATCGCCTGGCCCGTGGCCGCAAAAGCCGGAAGCCGGCCCGTGACCATGACGAGCGCGCTGTTTTTGGCTTCTATTTTCTGGCCGCTCACATCCAGGCCGTTGTTGTGAATGACGGCCTGGATCATGCGGTCGCGCTCGGGATTCTTCTTATCGCCGGTGCCGGCCAGGCCGACGACGATACCCATCCCGGAGACTTCGTTCTCCTGCACCCCGCGTACATTCGCGAGGTCCATGATGGAGAGGGCGCGAGCCGGAGCGGCGAGGCCGACGAGCACCAGTCCCAGGATGAGGACGAATTTCAAAGCCTGGCCCGCCATTTGCAGTGAAGCCGCGACACCGTGAATTTCAAGCAAGACCGCCATGCTCAGAACAGCGGGAACGCCGTAAAGAGGCGCGTGATAAGGCCTCTTTTCTCATTGTCGGAGAGCGGCCCTTTGGATTCCGTTTTCACCGTGAGATCGAGGATGCGGTCGGAGCTCACCCTGTCCATACCGCCGAGGCGCGAGACGTACCTCGGGCTCACGCGCCCGCCCAGGCGCACCGAGGCCGTATCCTCCCCGTGCATCACCGTGCGCGCTGCGTCGAGCACGAGGTCGCCGTTGGGCAGGATTTCCACCACCTCGGCCGGGATGCTGATGCTCACTTTGGACTCGTCGGTCTTGCTGCCCTTGGTCTTGAAATCGTTCTTGCCTTCGAGTTCGACGTTGGGCAGCACCTTTTCCGTGGTTCTGAAGTCGGTGATCCAGCTTTTGATTTTAGCCGCCAGGGACACGTCTTTCTTGGTGTCCAGCTTCTTGGTGAACTCCAGGGTGTCCTTGATGGAAATGTCGAGCATCACCGTGTCGTGGATCTGGAAGTTGTAAGCCTTGGGAGGCCGAGCGCCCAGCATGTAAGGCGACGCCGGGATGCTGCGATCCTGATTCAACAGGGAGTCGCCAAAGGCGGCCGTGGCCGACAGCGCCAGAACTCCCGCCCAGAATTTGAACATCCTATTCACGGCTCCTCCAGGATTTCCACGCTGCGCGGACCCGCGACCCGGGCCCGCAGCACCTGCCGGCCACGCCGCACTTCGATGATGTCGCCCTTCATGCCGTCGCTCATGGCCCGGCCTAAACCGGTTATCTTAATGTCCTTGCGGGAGAGGGCAATCTCCACCATCTGGTTCTTCTCGACCAGCGGCGGCCTGGAGAGGTAGTTTTTGAGCAACACCGCGCCCTTTTGCAGCGATCGGTCGAGCCGCAGGCCTACCACCTCTTCCAGGGAAGTGGCCGCGCCGCTCACGATGCGGGGCAATTTCTTGAGCTCCACCTTGTCGGCGCTGAGCACCTCGCCGCGGTCGGCCCCAGCCAGGAGGACCGCATACGTGGATTTTTCCGCCTCGCCCATGGCCGGTGGCACCAAGGGCCCTCCCGCGGCATCTGCTAGTGGCGGCGGCTCGGCTTCCGGCGCGGGAGCCACCCCCAGGACCTCGATATGGCTGGCCCCGGTTGGCAAGCGCGGCTCGACGGTGAGGTAGCCTTCGCGCACCAGGCGCCGGCGGATGAATTCCAGGGAAACGGCGCGCTTTTCGCCCTGCTCCACCCGGCCAAGATAAAGGTTTTCGAAGCGCGTGCCGTCCTTGGGATCCGCCGCGAGATCCGCGAGCCGCACGAAGCCCGCGGGCACCGCGGCGCGTTCCTTGAGAGCCAGCGGGCCGGCGCAAACCGGGAGGCCGTGCAGCACAGCGACGGCGAGCGCCGCCGCGATGCGCGGCCAGAGTCCCGGGGCGCGCGGCGCAACCGGCCCGGCCGTCGCCAGCCGGAGGTCCATCTCCTAGCGCTTCAGGTCGTTCGTGGCGCGCAGCATCTCGTCCGAGGCCTGGATGCTCTTGGAGTTCATCTCGTAGGCGCGCTGCGCTTCGATGAGCCTCACGATCTCCTCCACCGCCTTGACGTTCGACACTTCTAGCTTGCCGGAGATGAGCTCCCCGAGCCCGTCCGCGCCCGGCACGCCGTTGATGCCGGCACCGGAAGCCAGCGTCTCGCGATAGACGTTGCCGCCTTCCGCCGAAAGCCCGGCCGGATTGGGGAAAAGCGTGGTTTCAATCTGCCCCACCTGCGTCTGGTTGCCGTCCACGTCTTTCGCCGTGACCGTGCCGTCGCGGCCCACGTGGATCTCCTTGGATCCCGGGGGAACGGTGATGTTGGGGAGCAGGCGAAAGCCGTCCTGCGTCACGATTTCCCCGTCGGCATTGAGCGTAAAGGCTCCGTCGCGGGTGAAGCCGATGGCACCTCCGCCCTGGTCCACCTGGAAGAAACCGGAGCCGCTGATGGCGACGTCGAGGGGCTGGTCGGTGTTCAGGATCTCGCCCTGGGTGAAGATGCGCCGCGTCGAGACGTTGGTCACGCCGTGGCCGACTTCGATGCCCACGGGGGTGTCCACCTCCTGGTTGATGGCGGAACCGGCGGACTTGATCTTCTGGTAGAGGAGATCCTGGAAGAGGGCTTGGCTTTTCTTGAACGACGTCGTGTTCACGTTGGCCAAGTTGTTGGCAATCACATCAATGTTTCTCTGCTGGGCTTCCATCCCTGTCGCCCCGGTCCACAGCGCTCGAATCATGGAATCTCCTTCAACGGTTGAGTGGGAAAGTGCTTCAGACGGCGATTTCGCTGACGGCCTTGCCGAGCGTCTCGTCCTGAATGCGGATAAAACGGCTGTTGGCCTCGTAGGCGCGCTGCGCCTCGATGAGCGCGGCCATCTCGCGCACGGCGTTCACCGAGGAGGCCTCAAGGAAACCGGAGCGGAACTGCGCCTCGGACGTGGTTTCCGCCACTTCGCCCTGCGCCTCGAAAAGGTTTTCGCCCACCTTGTGCAGACGGTCGGAGCGGTCCACGCTCACCATGGAGACCTGTCCGGTCTCGGCCCCGTCCACCATGAGCCGGCCCGCGTCATCGAAATAGAAATCCCGCCCCTCGACTTGGAGCGGACTGCCCGCGACGGAGGCCAGCTTGAAGCCGTTGGGCCCGGTGAGAAAGCCCTGGGCATCGAGGGTCAGCGCGCCGGCGCGCGAGTAATAGGCGCGGCCGTTGGGGTCGAGGTATTTGAAAAATCCATCGCCGCTCAGGGCGATATCCGTGCGGTTGCCCGTGGGCTGGAGCGAACCCTGGCTGAAAATGCTGAAGGAGCGGTCGCCCTCGACGGCCCCGCCGATAGCCAGCAGGTTGCGCTGGGTCTCGAAAGTGGCGGCCCCGCCCCGGCGCAGCACCTCGGGGTCGCGCTGGCGGAGCGTCAGCAGGTCGCGCTTGAAGCCCTGGGTGGAGCTGTTCGCCAGGTTATTGGCGATGGTATCCGCCGTCATGTTCTGGGTGATCATCCCATTGGCGGAGAGGTAAAGCCCGTAAATCATGGCGCAATGCTCGCGGCGAGGCGGGCCATGCTAAGGGCTGGCCGGTTTTGAAAAGGGCCGAAAAGCAGGAGTTTGAAGACGGCAAGGCAAACACCCCGTGCGTGCGGAAAGCGGTGCTGAAATGTAAGAGTCCCAATCCTAGCTCATAGATTTTCGTTATAATTCAAATGTTTAGACTGATTCAGCCCCGATGGCCCGTCGCTGGGGGAAAACCCCCGTTAAAGCCTCAAAACAGCGTGTAAATGAAAGGCGCCGTCGCCGGCGCGAGGGTGGCCAGCGCCAGGATTCCGGCGACCAGGGCGAAAACCAGCAGGATGGGCAGCATCCACCACAGCTTGTTCTCTTTGAGAAATAACAGAAATTCGCTGAAAAGGGAGGCTCTCGACATGATCTTACCTGTGAAACGTCACCCCTATTATGGCTCTGCGCTTTTTTTCTCCAGCCACGTCAAAACATGCGCCGGTAGCGCTCCAGCGTCTTGTCGTGGGCGTCATAGTTCTCCCACAAGCTTTCGCGTTTTTCCCGGCGCAGCTTGAGTCGGTCGCGGCCACTAAGGCGGAAAAATAAGGCGAAAGGCGTGAATATCAGGTAGTACATGAGCATCAGCAGCAGGCGCACGTTGATCGCGCCCAGCACTCCGCCCAGGATGACCATGACACGGTAGATCGGCCGCAGCAGCGTGGGAACGCCCAGGCCGACGATTCCCAGGGCGCCTGCCGACAGTCCCACGGGCCCCAACCAGTGCCCCGTCAGTTTGCGCTCGACGAGGCTGACGAAGGCGGCGAGCACCAGGCCGAAAAGGCGCAACTCGTTACCCCGGGGTTGTTTCATGGGCGGGCTCAATCCAGGGTGAACTCCTGGCGCCAATCCCCTTTTTCCTGCCACGCGGGCTGCTCCTCTTTGTAGAAAACGAGGTTTTCGATGACCAGCACGTCAATGTGCGTGCGCATGAAACAGCGGTAGGCGTCGAGCGGCGAGCCCACGATGGGCTCGCCACGCACATTGAAAGAGGTGTTGATGAGGACCGGGCAACCCGTGCGCTGCGCGAAGGCGGCGATGAGCGCGTGGTAGTGGGGGGATGACTCGGGCTCCACCGTCTGCACGCGCGCCGAATAGTCCACGTGGGTGATGGCGGGGAGATCCGAGCGCGGCACATTGAGCTTGTCTATGCCGAAAAGCCGCTGCTGCTCCGCGCTCATGGCGATGTGCCGCGCGCGCTGCACCGGAAAAACCAGCAGCATATAAGGCGAATCCTCGGCCAGCTCGAAGCACTCGCCAGCCCGCTCGCGCAGCACCGAGGGCGCGAACGGGCGGAAAGACTCACGAAACTTGATCTTGAGGTTCATGTTGGCCTGCATGCGCGGCGAACGCGGGTCGCCGAGGATGCTGCGCCCGCCGAGCGCTCGCGGGCCGAACTCCATGCGCCCCTCGAACCAGCCCACTACCTTTTCCTGGGCCAGGAGCTCCGCCACGCGCGCGGTGAGGGCGTCACGCGGCAGCTCGTGAAAGACGGCACCGCAGGGGGTGAGTTCGCGGCGGATCTCCGCCATCCCATAACTCGGCCCCAGCCGGCTGGCCTGCTGGCTGTCCCGGCCGGGGTGCACGCGCCGCTCCTTGCCGTAGAGCTGATGCCAGGCGAAAAGCGCGGCGCCGAGCGCGCCGCCCGCATCGCCGGCCGCGGGTTGGATCCACAAGCGCTCGAAAACGCGCTCGCGGCTGAGGATGCCGTTGGCCACGCAGTTCAAGGCCACGCCTCCGGCGAGGCAGAGGTTTTTCATGCCACTCTCCTTGCGGATGTGCCGGCCCATCTTCAGCAGCGCGCGGTCGATGACCTCCTGCACTGAGCGCGCCAAATCCATCTCCTTCTGAGTGAGCAGCGCTTCCGCCTGGCGCGGCGGTCCGCCGAAAAGCCGGTGGAAACGCTCGTTGGTCATCCTGAGGCCGCGGTGATAGCCGAAATAGTCCATGTTGAGGCGGAAGGAGCCGTCCTCCTTGAGGTCAACGAGCTCGTCGAGGATGAGTTGCGTGTAGCGCGGCTCGCCGTAAGGAGCGAGTCCCATCACCTTGTACTCGCCGCTGTTGACCTTGAACCCCGTGTAGGCGGTGAACGCCGAATAGAGCAGTCCCAGACTGTGGGGATAGTCTATTTTCTTCAGCAGCTCGATCTCGCGCCCCCGGCCCACCCCCCAGGTGGTGGTATGCCACTCGCCCACGCCGTCGAGGGTGAGCACGGCGGCCTCCTCGAAAGGCGAGGGATAGAAAGCACTGGCCGCGTGGGATTCATGGTGGCGGCAGAAGATGCGCTCCCCCGCGTAGCCTCCCAGCGCGCGGTCAATGAGCCCGCCCATCCACAGCTTCTCCTTGAGCCACAGGGGAAGCGCCTGGAGGAAGGAGCTCAGCCCCCAGGGCGCTACGGCCAGGTAGTTCTCGAGGATGCGCTCGAACTTGGCCCAAGGCTTGTCGTAAAACACCACGGCCTTGAGGTCGGCGCAACTGAGCCCCGCCCGTTCCAGGCCCGCGGCGACCGCGTGCTGGGGAAAACCGGCGTCGTGCTTCTTGCGCGTGAAACGCTCCTCCTGAGCGGCAAAAGCTATTTCCCCATCCACCACCAGCGCCGCGGCCGCGTCGTGGTAGAAGCAGGAGAGCCCCAGGACAGCCTCAGCCATGGCGGCGTTCGACTCCGCGGAGATCGCGGTTGTAAGAGTTTTCCGGATTAATTCTTCGCATTTCGAGCCGGCTGAATCATGACTCGCGGCCATTGTATGAATCCGGAAGCTTCTGCATATCACTTGCGCTGGACGCACCCGCCTCTGCCGAGGCCGAACAGCGCCGCCCCCTGAGGGATCGGCTTGCCGCGTCTCCGCCGAAACCTTAACATCCGCCGAAAAGCCCTATAATGGCGGGGTTATGGACGCGGAAAAGCAACGCCAGCGCAGCCTGCGTATCCAGGCCATCCTGGAGGACAAGAGCCTGAACCCGCATGAGCGTATCCTGGAAATGCGCCGGTTCCTGAAGTCCTCTGATGAGCCGGATGTTTCCGTCCCCAAGGTGGGCGCGCCCAAAGAAAAGACCGCCGAAAGCAAGGCGCCAGAAAGCAGGAGGATCAACGGCGCCTCCTTGCTGGACAGGTTGAATCGCCGCCTTGGCGACAAGGGCTGAGCCTGTTGGCCTGCACAGCGGCCATGGAGCGGTTCCGGCAATTTTGACCTCGGCCCACGATCAGGGTCTGGTCCGCCTGCGCGCGGCGCCGCTGCTAGAGCGCGCCCGGGCGCGCTGTGCCGCCGGCCCCAAGCCTTTTTTTAGCGGGTTGCCGGGGTCCGCGGCTCCCTTCGTCCTCGGACTGCTGCTGGAGGAGCTGCGCGGACCCGCCATCGTGGTGCTTCAGGACGGGGATGATCTGGAGTCCTTCGCCGAGGAGCTCAAGGTCTGGGTGCGCCAGCGCGACGTCCTGCCCTATCCCTATGTGCCGCCCGCGGCCGGCGCGCTTGAGCATGGCGACCTGTTGCGGCAGATGAAATCGCTGCGCGCCATGCTGGAAAACGACCGCGCGCGCGGAGTGTGGGTGACGACACTCGCGGCCTTGGCCGCCCCCTGTTTCGCCCTGGATTTCGCCGATGCCCCGGCGCTTATTTTGGAACCGGGCGGGCGCCTGAAACTTGAGGAGATCACCGCCCACCTCGAAAAGCGCGGCTTCCACCGCGAGGAGCAGGTCGAGCAGAAGGGCGATTACGCCGTGCGCGGCGGCATCTTGGATATCTTCCCGCGCTTCGGCACTCATCCGGTGCGCGTGGAGCTGTGGGGCGACGAAATCGAGACGCTGCGCGAGTTCAGCCTGCTCACCCAGCGCAGCATCCGCGCGCTCACGCGCTTCGTGCTCGACGATCTCGACCTCGAAGACGCGCGCCACCTGCGCCGCGACGCCGCGCTGCTGGACTATCTCCCCGAGTCGCCGCTCTTCCTGGTGCAGGAGCCGGAACTCGCCGGACGCGAGGCCGGCGGCCGCATCCCCGCGGATTCGTGGGCGCTGCGGCTCGTGCGGACAGAGGAAGATGCGCCGTTGGTGGTCACGGGCGCGCGGTGCGCATTTTTTGCCGCCAGCTTCGAGGCGGCGGACTTCGACTTCAAAGGCCGCTTGCTCGATCCCCAGGGCTTGAGCCTGGAGGAGGCCGCGCGCTTCCTCGGAGAGCAGGCCATCAACGCGGAGACTTTTCTGCTGGGGGATTACGGCAGCCGCCTCAAACTGAAGAACCTCGCGGCGGGCCAACTGTGGCTGCTGGACGGGCCGCTCACCGCCAACTTCGCGCTGGACGCTTTGGGAGCGCGCGTCTTCCACGAGCGCCATCTGGTGCAACTGGCCGAGAACGAAGTGCAGGACCGGCGCGCGGTGCTCGCCGATTTCGTGGACTTCGAGATCGGCGACTACATCGTCCACGAGGAGTATGGCATAGGTCAGTTCCTGGGCCTGAGCGCCCTGGAGCGCGGCGGAGTCACGGGGGACTTCCTGCTGCTGCAATTCGCGGGGGGCACCAAGGTTTACGTCTCCGTCTCCGAGATCCACAAGGTCCAGAAGTTCATCGGCCGCGACGAGGCGGCCCCCGAACTCTCGCGTCTGGGCGCCAAAGGCTGGGAGATGAAGAAGAAGCGCGCGCGCGCGGCCATCGAGAAAATAGTCATGGAGCTGGTGCGCCGCCAGGCCTTCCGCAAGGAAAACCCGGGCTTCGGCTTTTCACTCGACACCCGCGACCAGCGCCTCTTCGAGCGCGCCTTCCCCTACCAGGAGACCCCCTGCCAGGGGCAAGCCTGGACGCGCATCAAGCGCGACATGGAGGCGCCGCAACCCATGGACCACCTGCTGTGCGGCGACGTGGGTTTCGGCAAGACCGAAATCGCCGTGCGCGCCGCCCACAAGGCGGTGCTCGACCATAAACAGGTGGCGGTGCTGGTGCCCACCACCCTGCTCGCCGAACAGCACTGGCGCACCTTCCGCGAGCGCTTCGGGGAAAAGGCCGGCGTCATCGGCCTGGTGAGCCGCTTCCACACCACGGGCGAGAACGCGCGCACGCTGGCGCGTCTCGCGTCCGGCGAGCTGCTGGTGCTCATCGGCACCCACCGCTTGCTTTCGCGCGACGTGGAATTCGCGGACCTGGGGCTGCTCATCCTGGACGAGGAGCAGCGCTTCGGCGTGAAACAGAAGGAGGCGCTCAAAAGCAAGTACCCCGCCGTGGACGTGCTGTCGCTCTCAGCCACGCCCATCCCGCGCACCCTGCACATGTCGTTGCTCGGCATCCGCAACATCTCCAACCTCACCCTTCCCCCGGAGAACCGCCTGCCCATCCGCACCTACGTGCGCGAGTTCTCGCGCGGCATCGTCCAGCACGCCATCGAACGGGAGCTCACGCGCGGCGGCCAGGCCTACTTCCTGCACAACCATATCTCGGACATCGAACAGCGCCGCGCGCTGCTGAGCGAGCTTTTCCCCGGCGCGCGCCTCGCCGTCGGCCACGGGCAACTGCATGAGCACGAGCTGGCGGAGGTCCTGCAGCGCTTCTACGCGCGCGAAGTGGACATCCTGCTCTCGACGGCCATCATCGCCAACGGCCTGGATATCCCCAGCGCCAACACCATGATCATTGACAACGCGCACCTTTTCGGGCTGTCCGAACTGCACCAGATCCGCGGGCGCATCGGCCGCTACAACCTCCAGGCCTACGCTTACCTGCTGGTTCCCGCCGGCACCAGCATCTCCAAGGAGAGCCTGCGCCGGCTGCGGGCCGTCGAGGAGCACCAGGAGCTCGGGTCCGGCTTCAAGCTGGCCATGAAGGACATGGAGATCCGCGGCGTCGGCAACCTGCTGGGCGAGGATCAGCACGGGCACATCGCCGAAATCGGCTACGAGCTCTACAGCCAGTACCTCTCCCAGGCCATGGCCGAAGCGCGGGGCACGCCGGGCGTGGAGCACCTCGACGTCGAAATGGTCTGGAGCACCGGCACCATGTATCTGCCGCACGGCTACATCGCCTCCAGCCGCGAGCGCATCAACTTCTACCGGCGCATTTCGTTCGCCGCTGGCGGCGAAGAACTCGAAGCGCTGGGGAGCGAGTTGCGCGACCGTTTCGGCATCCTTCCCAAGACGGCGGCGCAACTTTTGCGTTTCTTCCGCTGCAAATTGCGTTTCAAAAAACTGGCCGTGAAAGCGCTGCGCCGGCGCGACAACGGCGAGCAGGCCATCATCGAGCCCTGGGGCTGGAGCGACGACTTGAAACTCGCCTGGGTCCTGGCGCATCCCAAGGAGCTGGCATTCCAAGGCGAGACG